>NZ_CP030040.1:2272500-2572500 GCF_003260995.1 Acetobacterium sp. KB-1 | reverse complement strand
ACCAGATCTAAAAGAGATGGATAGCAGTATTTTTTACGAGCAGTGGAATCAGCTTAAAAATAGTATGATTTCCAGCTCACAAACGGCAAGAACTTGAAAGGAGGCAGTAATGAGACTCGATAATAAAGTTGCCATTGTCACCGGTTCTGCTCAGGGACTGGGTAAGGCGATGGTATTAAAGCTAGCTCAATCCGGGGCAAAAATCGTTGTAACGGATATTAATTATGAGGCTTGTTTAAAGGTTGAAAAAGAGATCAAAGTGGCAGGCGGAGAGGCGTTTTCGGTTAATTGCAACGTTACCAGCCGGACAGAGGTTAAGGATTTAATCGCAAAAACGATTAGTCGTTATGGTCAAATCGATATCCTTATTAACAATGCGGGGATAACAAAGGATGCCCAAATAACGAAGATGACCGATGAACAATGGGACAGTGTGTTAGAAACGGATCTTAAATCGATGTTTATCTGCATCCAGGAAGTACTGGTAGAAATGATTCCCCATGGCAGCGGAAAGATCATTAATATTACCTCCATTGCCGGAGAAGAGGGGAATTTTGGTCAGACGAATTATTCAGCCGCAAAGGCTGGTGTGATTGGTATGACAAAGACGCTGAGTAAGGAACTGGGTAAAAGAGGCATAACGGTAAATGCGGTCGCACCAGGATTTATTTTAACAGAAATGACAGATAGCATACCGGAAAAAATTAAGCAACAACTTATCGGAAGAATCCCGTTAAAGCGTGGTGGAGAACCTGAAGAGGTTGCTGATGCAGTATTGTTTTTAGCGTCTGATCAGGCATCGTTTATTACTGGACATGTTCTTAATGTAAATGGTGGAATGTATGTCTAGTCATAAAAATTTAAGTAAGAGAGGGATAATGTGATTAAAGAAAGATTGAGCACAGAATATAAAACAAAATTATTTACGGATATTTATTCGGGAAATAAGCCGGATCGGGTTCCCGAAAAAGTGGGCGTCAACGCCTGTGCGGCACTGGAATTAGCTGGTTATGACTTGCGATTGGCCCAATATGGTATTACCAAGGTACTGGATGCGACAGAAAAGATAAACGCCAAATATGACACATACACGCTCATTGGCACATGGCCAGGTACGCCATGGTTGCATAAGTTTACCGGCAGTCGAACCAATGTAATGGGAGAAGATGGATTTATACAGCATCCCAATGTTCATGGTATGGAAGCGGATGAATACGACCTGCTTTTGGCGGACCCCTTGAAATTTATCTGGGAAACGGTTATTCCAAGGCTCTTTACAGAATTTGATGCACCGCCAATGAAGGCCGCTCTGGCAATGGCGAAAACAATCAAGGCAAACGATTATATCAATGGAAAAATCGCCCAGGGTAATATGTCATTGATAAAAAAATACGATAAGTCGGCATTTCCGACTTTTGTGGGAATAAGTCGAGCCCCCTTTGATTATCTGGCGGATTACCTTCGCTCCTTCACGGGGGCACTTGTCGATATCCGCAGAAAGCCGAACGAAGTGCTTGAAGCCGTTAACCTGATTACGCCGTTGATGATCAAAGCCGGCTGCCCACGACATGTAGAAACCCCCAGCAGATTGACCAGAATTTTCTTTGCTCTGCATATGCCAACCTTTATGTCAGAGAAATTTTTTGCAAAATTCTGGTGGCCTTCTTTTAAGGAAACGGTCTGGGCAATTTATGATAAGGGCTTTGGCATCAACATCTTCTGTGAAGAAAACTGGATGCATTTGCTGGATTATTTAAATGAACTGCCCCCTGGTTGCGAGCTTCAATTTGAGTATGGCGATCCCAAAACGATCAGAGAAAAAGTTGGTGATAAGCACCTTATTTCAGGGCTCTTCCCCGTCAGTCTGATGAAAAGTGGGACAAAAGAGGAAGTCTGTGATAAGGCGAAGGAATATTTGGACATCCTCGCAGTGGATGGTAAGTATATCTTTAATTTCGATAAGTCCATTCTAACAGCAGGACAAATAAACTGGGATCTTTTTCAACCCCTCATCGATACGGTTCATGAATATGGAAAGAATTAGGAGGCACAGGATGGAGAAAAAAATTAAAAGCGACTATTATACAGATTTGGATGAGACCTTGAAAAAATATGGCATTCCGGAAGAAGCGAAAGACGACGTTGATGAGACGATGCAATGCATTGAAGATATGATTCTCTATTTTACAATGACGACCTTAAGCAACTAAAACAAATACCGGCACCTGGAAGTCACATTAAAATGATTTTTGGGTGCTTTATCATTAACAGAGAAACGGTTAAATTAAAAAATATCAGAAAGGAAAAAAGATGATGTATGAATTTAGACCGGTAACCAAACGAATAAACCAGATGAGACAGCTTGTGAGAGACCGGGTCATTGCGGTGGATGCACAAAGGGTGGAGCTCATAACAGGTGCCTATCAAAAATACCATAAGGTTCCCCCAAGTATAAAAACGGCTTTAGTGACCCATGAGATTTGCACAAAAATGACGACAAGAGTAGAGGACTTTGAACTAATTGTTGGAAATATCGGAAAAGCGTTTTTAGGTTCAGGCATGTGGCCCGAATGGGATGCCAGTTGGTTGTGGAACGAACTGGAGGACAAGGCGCTTTGGGAATATTGGGATGATGGATTGTATCACCGCACCGACAAATCCGGGGTTCATTTAAGCATGAGTGAAGATGAGATAAAGCGGTTTATGAGTTATCAGGATTTCTGGAAGGATAAAACCATTACTCAGTATTTTGATTCCTGGGGACCGGATGGCTTTGAAGAGGTTGCCGGCTTGGGGATTCTGGAAATGGGCGAAAAAATGAGAGCACCCATTCATACCGGGCATCTGGTTGCGGGTTACGAAAAAATCATTAACAAAGGCTATGGAAGGATTAGAAGCGAAGCAAAACATTGGATTGACGCACATAAAGGCAATTTGATGGGGGATGATGTTGAAAAATATATGTTCTATAAAAGCGCCGTTATTGTCTGTGATGCAGCAACGGGGATGATCAAAAACTATGCCAAGGCATGTGCCTTAAAAGCAAAAGACTGCCCTGATGCCAGCAGGAAAGCAGAGCTTAAAAAGATGGCTGACGGGCTTTTATGGCTCTCTGAAAATCCGGCCAGAACATTTTGGGAGGCCTGCCAGGGCGTGATCCTGTATCAAGTTTTGCTTTATATGGAGGCCCGGCACCCGGCCCTGGCATTTGGAAGATTTGATCAATATACATGGCCCTTTCTTGAGGCTGATCTTAAAGAAAACCGATTGACATTGGAAGCGGCACAAGAAATAGTTGATGCATTTTTCCTTAAATCAAATTGCTTTTATCGGGCATCGAATCCCAGGATTGCCGCATATACCGGGGTAGGTGTTACCTATCACCATACCACTATCGGTGGGGTAAACAAGATAACCGGTGACGATGCATCAAATCCAGTCACCTATATGGTCCTTGAAACCTTAGCGAGACTCTCCCTTCATGATCCGACAGTTTCTTTACGCATCCATAAAGATACACCGGAAAAATTATGGGATCTGGCCATTGAGACAACCAGAAGGGTCGGGGGCTTACCCTTGTTCCAAAATGATGCGATCATTATTCCCGGTCTTGTTAAAGAACTGAACATGACGCTTGAGGATGCCAGAGATTACAGCATCATCGGCTGTCAGGAAATCGTCGGCTCAGGAAATGATTATCCCGCCGGAAATGGACTTCATGGAAAAGCCGGATTGGGAAGCCACGGGAATGTTTTACTGACGGCGCTAAACAATGGGACAAATCCGTCAAATGGGAAATCTGGCGGACTGGAAACCGGCTATCTTTATGAGATGAAGTCCTTTGACGAGGTCAAAGCAGCTTATAAAAAACAATTTGATTATCTTCATAAATGGTCGGTTACCATTCAAAATTATGTTGAAAATCTGTCCGAATTTTACGCCCCGTCGCCAGCGTTGTCAATTTCTATCGAGGGCTGTATGGCGTCCGGAAAAGATTGCGCGGCAGGCGGTGCAAAATACAACTCTTATGGGGGAACAGCCACTGGTCTGGCTACCGTTTCGGACTCGCTAATGGCAATTAAATACATGGTTTTTGATCAGGAAATCTGCACCGCAAAAGAACTCTATGATGCCATGATGGCCGATTGGAAAGGCTATGAAGTTTTGCAGCAGCAGATTTTAAATGAGGTTCCGCATTATGGAAA
Organism: Acetobacterium sp. KB-1; assembly: GCF_003260995.1. NCBI lineage: Bacteria > Bacillati > Bacillota > Clostridia > Eubacteriales > Eubacteriaceae > Acetobacterium > Acetobacterium sp. KB-1. The sequence goes on along the minus strand of NZ_CP030040.1, from coordinate 2,568,295 downwards.
TGATGATAACGATGCCGATGAAATGATGCGGTGGGTTACCGATATCTATTACGACAATTGTAAAGAATGCTACAGTAAGCGCTCCAAGGTTTATAAAGCAGGGCTTTACGGAGCTGCCCAGCATGTTGTTCAAGGAGCAGTTACCGATGCGACACCTGATGGCAGAAATGCGGGCCAACCATTGGCAGACGCGATGTCACCGGGACAGGGAAGAGATAAAAATGGTCCAACCGCGATTTATAATTCAGCCTGTCACATCGATCATGGGAAATACATGGATGGCATCGCGCTAAACCTGAAAGTGCATCCCTCATCGCTACAAACGCAAGGTGCGAAAAAAGCCCTACTAAATATGACCAAGGCCTATTTTGAAAAAGGCGGAATGGAGGTTCAATATAACGTTGTAAGCACAGAAGCGATGAGAGCCGCACAAAAAGATCCGGCTGCGTATCGCGATCTGGTCGTCAGGATTGCCGGTTACTCCGCCTATTTTAACGAGCTAAGTGAGGCGATGCAAAATGATGTCATCAGCAGAAATGAAGTTGAGGTTTAATGGTTTAGGTTTAAACCAATAGCAGACAAGTGTATGGCTAAGTCGAATTTTATTACTGAGAAATTCAGCGAAGAATTCAACAATCATCTTTTTACAGTAAGCGACTAATAATTCAAGTTGCAATAACGAACTGTGAAATAGGCGTCTCAATAAAAATAAAATTAACAAGGAGGACAACGGTGTTTAACAAGGCATATATTCCATACGGGGGGTATTTCAGCACACCATTTTGTAAATGGCAGGGAAGTCTTCAAAATGAAAATTCCATTAAATTGGCGGCCCAGACCGGTAAGCGTTTTTTAAAAGCAAAGGGTTTTGATCCCCAGATGATCGAGTTTCTTTATCTTGGTCATACGGTTATCCAGCCGGGATCTTTCTTTGGCGCGTCCTGGGCAGCGAATGAAATGGGCTTAACCATTCCTGGGATGGCCATCAGTCATGCATGTGCGACTTCCACCAATACCATTTATTCAGCGGCATTAGCAGTTGAGATGGGTACCTTGTCAACCGCATATTGCATGATGACGGATCGGATTTCTAATGGGCCACATATTATCTGGCCAAATCCACAAGGTCCGGGCGGGGAAGTCGTGTCGGAAAATATCAACATGGACAATATCAACCGCGATCCTTCAACTGGCTTTGGGATGCTGACCACAGCAGAGAACGTGGCCAGAGAAGGCGGATTTACCAGAGCGGAAGCGGATGAAGTAACCTTAATGCGATATCAACAATATGCCGATGCTCTGGCCAATGATCGAGCATTCCAGAAAAAATATATGTTTCCGATTGAGCTGAAATCAAGAAAAAACACCCTGATCATCAGTGAAGACGAAGGCGTTGCCCAAACAACCAAAGAAGATCTGGAAAAACTACGGCCGGTTGCTGAAGATGGGATTCATACCTTCGGTTCCCAAACACACCCGGCTGACGGGAATACCGGGATGATCATTACTACCAAGCAAAAAGCAGCGGCATTAAGCACCGAAAAAGTAACGGTACAAGTTGTTTCTTACGGTTTTAATCGAACAAAAAAAGCATTCATGCCGGCGGCTCCGGCCGGTGCCGGACAAATGGCAATGGAAAAAGCTGGTATCGGCATTAACGATTTGATCGCGATTAAAAACCATAGTCCTTTCATCGCAAATGACCTTCATTTAGCAAAAACACTGGGGATTAAACAAACCCGGATCAATAATTATGGGACATCATTGGTATTTGGTCATCCTCAAGGTCCAACAATTGCAAGGCTATTAATGGAAGGCATTGAAGAAGCGGTTATTAAAGGTGGCGGTTACGTATTGGTCTGTGGATGTGCAGCCGGGGACTCCGCTGCTGCAATCATTGTAAAAGTTGGCTGATTTTAGCGCACATAAAAATCTGCCTTGAAGCAGGAAAAGTTTAAAATAACAATCAAAAAGAGCATCAATACATGGTATAATTTTGATAAATAGTTTCTGTAAACGACTTCGGATCGAAATGGAATTATTGAGAAAAAGAGGAGCAAAAAAATGAGCTATTCATTTGCTGAACGTCAAAAATATAATGATTTGATGGGAACATACGTGACATTATCTTATGACTCTTTTAGTATCGTAATCCATAATAACCAGTTTATGAACCAGGACCACATCGAATTTCCGCACAGTCATGATTTCCATGAACTTTATTATGTGCTAAATGGCCAAATGGTCGTAATCTGTGATGGCGAAGAATTAGAACTACAGAAACATGATATCCTTTATTTAGCCCCCAATGTTGAGCACCATATGAAAACAGATAGCTTTTATGGAAATGATAGATTTTTGATCACTTTTGAAATAATAAAAAACAAATGTGATGACAGTAAAATGACCGCGTTGGAATATCAAATTGATGAATTGGATCGATACTTAAAAAGCATTCGTAAATACGCGATTTCAAGCGATACAAATGGTGTAATGGCGTTGATTGATGATCTTTGCAACGCCTTTCTAAGTCGCCAGCATTTTTATTATTTAAAGCTTCAAGGACTCCTCTCATTGATCGTAATGAGTATGATTCAGAATATGCTTACGGGTAAAGACGACGGGTTAAATGACCATTTAAAATATGAAAACAGAGCACTTCTGATGACAAAATATATTCATCGTAACATAAGTGAAAAAATAACACTTGAAAAAATGGCGATCATTTTTCATACAACGCCCCGGCATGTTACCCGGATATTTAAAAAGTATTTCAATACATCTTTTAATAAAACCTTGATTGAAATCAGATTGGGATATGCCAAAAGATATCTTGTTGAGTATGATTATTCAATTGAGAAAATCTCAGAGCTGATCGGATTTGATTCAGTCAGGACACTCTACAAACTATTTAAAGAAAAAGAGCGCGTTAGTATGAACGCATATCGTAACATGTATTCATGTAAGTCGAATTTTTCTAAGGAGAAATAATCATGTGGAAAACAATCCGAATTAACTCAAGCAATAATACCGTTAAAACTGAAAACTACAAAGATGCCTATTTGGGCTTGGGCGGGCGAAGTTTAATTGCACAATTTTTAATCGATGAGGTGAACCCGAGCTGTGATCCTCTGGGTGAAGAGGCTAAACTTATCTTTTGCACCGGTATGTTTGCCGGTAGTGGACTGGTTTGTGCCGATCGACTTTCGGTTGGGGCTAAAAGTCCGCTGACCAATGGCATAAAAGAATCAAATGTCGGGGGAAGTGTGGCTGGTGCGTTAGCCGGACACAATATCCGCGCGATTGTGATTGAAGATATTCCTAAAGAGGATGCGGCAATGCAGTTTGTTCTGATTCAATCAAGCGGAACGATCAGTCTGGAAGATGCGTCATCATATGAGGGGATGAACAATTATGAATTTGTGGAGCAGATGCAAAATAACTATGGTGAAAAGGTCTCGGTAATTTCCATTGGTCGGGCGGGAGAACGGCTGTACAAGAATTCTTCTTTGCAGGTAACTGAATTTGGCACCAATTATCCGTGTCGGGCGGCCGGCCGGGGTGGCTTGGGATCTGTTTTAGGTTCCAAACGGATTAAAGGTATCGTCATTCAAAAAGCTACTGAAAAAAATACGCTCGAATTTGCGGATCAAGAACAATTTAAAAAAATCAAAAAAGAACTCAATCAAGCGGTAATTGAATCGTCAAAAACAAGCCCTTTTTCTTTAGTGGGGACGGCTTCGACCATTGATTTAGTGGGCCCTGCAGGGATCATCCCGACACACAATTTCACGGGCACGATTTCTGAAAATATTGAGAATTTAAAATCGGATAAGTTCCTGGAATTTGTCAATAAGAATGGCAAGAACAAGCATCCCTGTCAAGCGGGGTGTTTGGTTAAATGTTCAAATATTGTCAATGACGATGATGGAAACTTTTTAACCGGTGGTTTTGAATATGAAACCATTGCGCTCTGTGGTCCAAATTGTGATATCTATGATTATGAAGCCATTGCAAAAATGGATCGGATGTGCGATGATATTGGCCTGGATACCATTGAAACAGGCGCAACCATCGCCTTGTGTATGGAAGCCGGAATCATCCCATGGGGCGATGCTATTGCAGCGTTGGAATTATATCAACAAATTTCTGATGGGACGGAGTTGGGGAATTTGCTTGGCCAGGGTACAGAGCAAGTGGGCCGGCATTTTAATAGCAAGCGAATCCCAATCTGCAAGAATCAGGCTCTGCCTGGTTACGATCCGCGCGGTTCAATTGGTACCGGTTATACTTATGCAACAACGGCGATGGGAGCGGATCATACCGCGGGAATAACCCTGGGTCCGGATGATCCAAGCGATGTCGATGGGGCGATTGCAACGTCCAACATCATGCAGCATATCTTTGCCATGGCAGACAGTATGACCTGTATGATGGCGATGGCAACCTTAGGTGGTCAACTTGATAAGGTGGCTGAGTTATATAATGCTCTATACGGGAAAAACTTAAGTCCCGACGACCTCTTTGCAGCTGCCGATACGACCTTGCGGTTAGAAAAGGAATTTAACAAACAGGCCGGCTGGAAACCAGAAGATAACGTCATGCCGGAATTTTTCAGAAATGAGGCATTACCGGCAACCGGCAGAAAATTCGATATTCCGGTTGAATTGCTAACAATGAAAGCAACAAAATGATCGTTTTTAATAATCAGGAATTTGATGCGATTAAAAATATAACACTTGCGCAATTTGTTGACCTAATGAAAGCGCAACGCGTAATCGAAAATACGGCCCTCCTTATCACTGTCAATAATGAGTTGATAACGCCTTCGGCTGTGCATACTAAAATGATTAATGATGGCGATGTTATTAAAACGCGCAATTTACCGATGGGTGGATAAGTATGAATAAATGAACGTGCTTAGAAATTCGAAGGTAAGCATAAACACTCGTAAGAGATACACATTTAATTAAAAAAAGAAAGGTAATTAATATGATTATTATTGGAGAGAAAATTAACGGTTCCATCCCGGCAGTGAAGGATGCCATTGAAAAACGGGATGCTGCATTTATTGCAGATCGTGCGATCAGACAGGCAAAAGCCGGTGCAGATTTCATCGATGTTTGTGCCAGTACAGCCCCGGAATACGAAATTGAAACCTTGAAATGGTTGATGGAAGTGGTGCAGGATGCGGTTGAGACACCCCTCTGTATCGATAGCCCCAACCCCCGGGTCATTGAAGCAGTATTTAAATATGCCAATAAACCGGGCATGCTCAATTCCATTTCCGAAGAAGGGGACAAGTGTGACGTCTTGCTTCCGCTGATGGCAGGAAACACGTGGGAAGTGGTGGGACTCACCTGTAATAATAACGGGATTCCCAATGATGTCAAAACAAAGGTGGATATCACAAAAAGCATGGTTGAAAAAGCAGCCAAATACGGCATCACACCGGATCGGATTCATATCGACCCCTGTGTGATGGCGTTATCGACGGCAAACAATTCGCTACTAAATTTTGTAGCTGAAATCAAAGCAATCAAGGAATTGTACCCCAACATCCATGTAACCGGAGCGATTAGCAACATTTCATTTGGTTTACCGGTGCGCGGACTGCTTAACAAAACCAGCATTGCATTTGCAATACAGGCCGGGATGGACTCGGTCGTAATGGATCCTTTAAACCGGGATATAATGGGAACCATCTTTGCAACCTACGCACTGCTCGGACAGGACAAACACTGCCGAAAATACAGTAAAGCCTATCGGGCCGGTCAAATTGGTCAAGTATCGAAATAACGTGTTTATCGGAAAACCCAACGGGATTGGGGGAGCATTGATTAAATGATTTGAGACTAAAAAGATAATCCAGTACCGACAATTGTTACATCATGTTGTCCGCATCGGAGCGGACACGGTATCACCTGTCCGATTCCGCGGCGAACAACAGATTAACAATTGGTCGGTACGGTAGTTTATCGACAACCTCAGACAGGCCCTTTGGGCCTGTCTTTTTATGAGTGTGCACAATTTTTTAGTTTTGGTGAAAAATAACGCGACGTTTATCCAAGGCAAAGTAGAGGACAGAGCCCAAGACCATACAGGAAATCACTTGCCCAAGACCGACCGTTGCCATCATCACCGGGATCGGTAAAGGGACGCCGTAACTGTATTTTAGAACAAAGGGTACGATGATCATATTGACCACAACCGGGGGGACGGTGACGAGAAGCGGATATTTATGATTTCTCAGCTGATAACTGAGACTCGCCGCAATGAGGGTTGCCAGGCTGCCAAAGACAATATCAATGACGGTAGCGCCGATTAAAAGATTACTAAGCAGACAGCCAAGGAAAAGGCCAGGTATGGCTGCCGGAGTAAAAACAGGCAGAATACAGAGCATTTCGGAGAGTCGAATTTGAATTTCGCCGCTGGCCAAACCCATTGAGTTGGACACAAAGGTCAGCACCACATACATGGCGGCAATAACCGCCGCCTGGGTAACAAAGAGAACACTGATTTTTCGCATAAAAAAAACTCCTTTAGTTTTGTTTTACGTGTGGAAGGTCACGAACACACGAAGAATGGCCGAGAAATAAATCTCGCTCGTTAACACTATAGCGGATATCTGAATAAAAAGCAAGAGAAAATGTCCGATTTCAGACATTTTCAAATGCCCAAGAGTGGCTTTAATTACGGGGTAGACTTTTTCGATAGGTTTCATAATCCCGATAAACTTGTTTGGAATAGTCGAAACACCAGTTAACGGCAGCGTGATCAAAACCATCGCCATCGCCTAAATACCCATTGATCCAGTTGGCAAAGGGGCTTTGCACATGTGCGCGAGCCAGCACGACGCCGCAATTAATGACATATTGCTTAAACGTCTCAAAATCAAGTTCAGACAGATCAACCGTGCCTTTCATATCGCGAAACTGACGGACGTAGAAATCCATCCCTTCAGCAGCAGAAAAATATCCAAGAAAGGGATCAGAGGCAGCCTGGAGAATTTGTTGATGGCTGACCACCCGATAGCCGTTGCCTAAACCATGCGTCATGGTATTAGGGGTGGTGAAATTTTTCTGGCTGTACTTAGTGATTGCGGAGTCGTTTGCCTGCTTGATCTGCAAAACGAGATGGCTTTCGTCTTCGCAGGTCAGCACCAGCAGGTAACAGCGGGTTCCGATACTGCCAACCCCGACGATCCGCCTGGCAATATCGGTTAAAACATGCTGGGACAAAAGTATTTCAATATCGGGACGAACGGTTTTTAAATACTGTCTGAAATAGGATTCCACTTCATCAATCAGTTTCGCATCTAAATGAGTCGTAATCGGCGGATTTTCGATAAAGGTACGGCGGCCAAAGGGATCGGTTTCGGTCATTTTTGAAATGACCTGGTTGGATGTTCTTTTTTTTGCTTTTTTAATGATTTTCTCAAATTCTTCCCGGGAGGAGTCGGAAAAACTCTTAAGAAAAAGTTCCTCATCGCCAAGGATAAAGTAGCGTTCAAGGGAGGTCATATCGGACATCAAGTCCAGACCTTTGCGGTAGAATGCTGCGGTTTGAAGTACGGCTTCTCTTGTATTTTTGGTGTCAAAGCCCAGTTCATGGGCACAGAGAATAATACTGGTGATCAGCCGTTTTAAATCCCATTCCCAGGGGCCTGGAGCTGCCTCGTCAAAGTCATTGAGATCAAAAATCAGGCGTCGCTCCGGAGAAGCGTAAAACCCGAAATTGCCAATATGGGCATCACCACAGATGGTCACATGAATGCCGGACTGAGTCTGACAGGATAAATCATGAGCCATTAACAGGGCGGTCCCCCGGAAAAAGGCAAAGGGTGAACCGGTCATTTTTTGGTGGCGAAGGGGAATCAGTTCAGGGATGCGAAAATAGTTTTGACTTTCAATGATGGCAACAGGGTCACGGTCGACTGGATGAAAAACAGATTGGGCCGAAAAAGGTACTTTTTCCCGAAGTGCCCGACCACTGTTTCGATTCATTTTCTTAGTGGGAATCTGTTGGTTCTTGGTTAAACCGACGATCATGCATTAACCTCCTGATAAAGATTGATTTATTTACTTTATTTTAGTATGATTATATCAATGCCAGAATAAAAAACAAGTAGGCAGAAAAATATAATTAAGATAGACGGCTGATTAAAAACATAAAAGGATAGACTAAATGGATAACGAAGAGAAGTTTCTTGCACTAGAAGAACTCATTGGGAAGACCCCCTTATTAAAAATTAATTTTCTATATAAGGGTCAAGCCCGGAGTGTTTATGCCAAAGCAGAGCATTATAATCTCACTGGCAGTATTAAAGATCGGGTGGCTTTGCACATCCTAAAAAAGGCTTATGAAAAGGGTGAAATCCATGAAGGGGAAACCATTGTTGAAGCCACCAGCGGCAACACGGGGATCGCGTTTACCGCCGTCGGGACCTGCTTAGGACACCCGGTGGTGATCTACATGCCAGATTGGATGAGTGATGAACGAAAAAATCTGATTCGGAGCTATGGTGGTGAAGTTCGGCTGGTTTCTAAAGAAGAAGGTGGCTTTTTAGGGAGTATTGCCCAATGCGGTGCTCTGGCTGCCAAAGGTAACGCCTTTCTGCCCTGCCAATTTTCCAATGAAGAAAATACCGAGGCTCAGTATGAACGGACGGCCCCGGAAATTGATGCTCAATTGTCAGCGTTTGGAGTAATCCCCCAGGCGTTGGTTGCCGGTGTCGGAACCGGGGGAACAGTGATGGGATTAGGCCGATATTTTAAAGATAAAAATCCAGCATTTAAGGCTTATCCTATGGAACCAGCAAGTTCGCCAACGCTATCAACGGGATATCGGGTGGGTAGACATCGCATTCAGGGAATCTCAGATGAATTTGTACCTGATCTGATAAAACTGGATGAATTGGACGATATTATAGCGGTCGAGGATGGCGATGCCATCATTATGGCCCAGCAGCTATCCAAAGAATTGGGTTTAGGGGTAGGGATCTCATCGGGTGCCAATTTTATCGCCGCCATCATTGCCCAGGATTTATTAGAAGATCCGAACGCGGTGGTCGTCACCGTCTTTGCTGATGATAACAAGAAATATTTAAGCACCGACTATGTTAAAGAAGAAAAAGTAAAATCGGAGTTTCGATCAAAAGATGTTAAGCTGCTGGATTTTGAAGTGAAAAAATAAGCGTTGCAAAAATAATAGTGAAAGTAGATGAGGGCTGAAATGGAATATGTTAATGTTACAATTGAAAAAACCAAGAAAATCGCTTTAATTGCCCATGATGGAAAAAAAGCCGAGTTATTGGACTGGGCTTGTCGCAACAAAGAAATATTACAGCGGCATCATTTGTGCGGAACGGGAACAACCGGAAGTCTTATTCAAGAGCAAACGGGATTGCCGGTACAGATTTTTAAAAGCGGCCCTTTCGGTGGTGATCAACAAATTGGGGCGCGCATTGTGGATGGTAAGATTGATATGCTGATCTTTATTTGGGATCCCCTGGAAGCCCAGCCCCACGACCCGGATATTAAGGCCTTGCTCAGGATTGCCACGGTTTATGATATCCCGGTGGCCAATAATCTGGCAACGGCTGATTTTATCATCCATTCCCGTTTTATGAATGAAGAGTATGTGCATCCGATAGAGGATCAGGTAAAAAAAATGAAAAATAGATTGGTAAGTGTATTAAAATAGAAAGAGGAAAAAATGACATTAAGTTATAAGCCCCAGGGCGTCTGTGTTCGCAACATTCAATTTGATTTAGCGGGTGATGTAGTCAGTAATCTGGTTTTTGAAGGCGGTTGTGATGGGAATTTAAAAGCTCTGGTTGTGCTGCTTGAGGGAAAATCGGCAGATGAAATCATCGCGATGTTTAAGGGGCAGACCTGTGGGAAAAAGCCTACCTCCTGTATGGATCAGCTGGCCATTGCCCTGGAAGAAACCCGAGAGGAAAAAGTATGAACGGACAGAAAAGAAGCGACGTTAAGGTTGGTGCATTAGTCGAGATTGTTTTAAAGGCTGATCAGCGCAGTGGTAAGTTGACTTCGGGCCGGGTTGGTAAACTGCTCACGAAAAGCCCTACCCATCCCCACGGGATCAAGGTGATGCTCACCGACGGTCAGGTCGGCCGGGTGGCTAAGATAGTAGAAGAGCCAAAATAAAAAAAGCGTGCCATCTGCAGAAGAGGCACGCTTTTTTAGATCAAGTTTTTATACTAAGGCTTTACAGGAATCAGCTTCTCACTAAAGTTTTTGACAAAATCATCGAATCGATCCGGTGCTAACAGCAAGATGCGATTGGGTGTTTCTACCAGGATGGCGGTATTGCCGTTGACAAAGACCGCGGCTTCGGTACCGTTTTGCAGCAGGAAGATGCCTTCCCGGTAAGCTCTAGTTTCGGTACCGACCACCTTTTTGGCAATGGTGTACTCGGTCTGATCCAGACTGACCATCTTAGCCGAAAGAATATCGGCTTCGGGATAGGTCTCGAAGGTAAAACCGGTGGGTAGTCGGAGCGACAGCTCATTATCCTTAACGGTGATGCCGGCAACCAGGGGAACCACAATAAAGATACCCAGGATAAAAATAAGCACAAGACTGCCGACGATCATTTCTTTAATGGCATTCCCCCGCAGCTCGGCATAGGTTTTATAGGTATAAATGGCTTTCCAGAGCAGCAGCCCGGCAATAGCCAGAAGCGCAAAAAAAAGCGGATTAATGGTGTGTAAAATAGAAACGAAATACATCATGTTGTATAAACCACGGTTCTGCCCAAGGGGGAACCGATACCCTTCGTTAAATTAATTTTGTCTTTTCATAATGAGAAAGTTCCAATCTGAGCTCAGAGGGGACTTTCTTTTTAATTACTCCGATTTGAACACTGTAATAATAGTAATTGTAGTATTCAATTATCGAAAAAGCATAAAGGATCAGGCCGAAAATGTTCATGGTCATAAAAAAGGTGTCAGGCTTTAAAATCAGCAGGTACAGCAGATAAAGCGGGTATAGGCAAAAGAAAGCCAAATCCAGTTTTTTAAGCACTGAAAAAAGCGGCATTATCCAGTCCATCGGGTCGCTGGGATTATCCACGAGCTGATAGCGATAATACCAGTATCCGGCGCTTTGAAGGATAATAAAGATCAGCACCCCGCCGGGGATCAGCAGGCGTAGATCGAGGGGTTGACCGGTGGAGTCGGTGAGCAGATACATCAGCATCCCGCAGACCAGGGCGGTGACGAGCTCGCTCATATATAAGCGGTTCAGTTCTTTTTTTGTTTTTTCGGTCATCTAAAGCTCCTTGTCAATTTTAGGCGGTGGGGGAAGTTCAGCCACGATTGTTTTACTGTGTTTTATAAAAGTGTCCAGACGCTTACGGTTAAAGTAAAGTACGGCAATCAGAACAGCATAGATGGCCACTGCAATAATAAACTGGGTGGGGCTGTCATCCATAATTCCAGCACCGATCATGGTATTGATAAAAACACTGGGGGTTCGAGCTAACAGGACGATCAGGATAAAGGTTTTCAACGGCATGGTTGATAGACCGGCGATAAAACAAAGCATGTCATCGGGAAAAAGCGGAAAGAGAAAAATCAGAAAAAGAACGGTGTTGAGTTTTGATTCTTTAATATGATCATATTTTTCAATCAGTTCCGGACTGACAAAGCGCACAACAAATGGCCGTCCAAATCGTTTGGCCAAAACAAAAACGATAATCGATCCGGTTATGGTACCGGCAGCACTGATCAGAAAGCCACCAATAGTGCCAAAGAGGGCGCCGCCAACCAAACCAATGGTTCCTCCGGGGATGGGAGCAATGATGATTTGGAGCAATTGCAACAGAAAAAACGCCAGCGGTGTCCAGATGCCAAATTGTAAAAGAAAGCTCTGCAAGGTGTCAAGTGTTGAAAAAATTTCCATTTCTTACCTCGATTTCTTTTAATCATTTTAGCATAAAACCGGCAGATCTACACCATATTTTGGGGATCTGCCGGAAGTAAAATAATTATTTAAGAAATCAACGAGCGGTAGAATTGGCGCGATACAAAGAATCAGACCAACCAATTATTGAGCATGGCATATCCTACGGTTTAATATTTCTCAGTCTCAAAATCAGCCCAGGGGATCGCCACCGCCGCGCCGTGATTGATGATGTCATCAACATGCATCAGCAGCGGAAAATCTTTGAGTTTAATGCTGCCCCGTTCGGCCAGACGCTGGACGTAGCGGGCCGTGCGGGTGGCAATAACGATCGATTCCAGGGTGACGCCTTCCAGTTCGGCGATGGCTTTTTTAAAAGAGATGCCCCGCCCCAGAAGCGTGCCGATTTTTCGGGTGCGCCCGCCAAAAATGGTGACGTATAGGTCGCCAGCACCATAGATAATATTTTCTTCGCCGCCGTTGACAATGGCAAGTAACTGTTTCATTTCTTTAATGCTTTGTCCAAAGAGTGCCGCCTGGGAATTATAGTGTTCTTTACCAGTGTCATCGGGACCAAGGGCCAGACCGATTGCCAGGGAAACCCCCAGGGCATAGGCGTTTTTAAGGGCTACTGCACATTCAACCCCGACCACATCGGTGGATAGACTGATGTGATAATAATCGGTTGAAAAGAGTTTTTTAAAGCGTCGTAGAATTTCCATATCGGTACCGCAAAAGGCTACGGCCGAGTGATCCTTGTCGGCCAGTTCATAGCTGGTGCAGGGGCCGCCGATGGCATTAATGGAAAGTTTCTTTCCCGCCGGCAGTTTGCTTAAAAAGTAATCGGGGTAGGTAATCATCGAACCATCCTCTAAATCAATCATTCCTTTGGTGACCGAAAGCAGCGGAACAGAGTCGGGGATCAGCGGCAGGATTGTTTCACAGAACCAGTCCACACCAAAACTGCTGACCCCACACAAAACGGCATTGGTGCCATCCAGCGCCAGCTCCACATCTTCGAGCTGATAATACTTGATTCCCTCTTTGGGTAACTGGCGTTTCAAGGTTGGATGAAAACCGGTTAGTTCAGCAGAATCAATAATGTCCCGATCCAGGTGAGTACCCACCAGGCGGACTTCATGGCCGTTTTCTGTGGCCGGAAAAGACAGGGCAGAAGCCATTTGTCCGGCTCCCACAAAGGTAATAATACTCATAATAAATCTCCTTTTCTAAAAGTTTAGGTTTTGTTCAGGCCAACGGCATCCCGGGAAGCGGAGAGGGCGTCGTAAAAGACCACTTCATTTCGCATAAAGGCACTCAGGTAGAGGATATCGATGATGGTTAGCTGGACTATCCGGGAGGCCATCGCTTCGGAATGGTATTTTTTGTCGTTGGTGGAGCTGGATAAAAAGATATCCGCCTGCTGGGCCAGGGTTGAATTTTCAAAACTCGACAGGGCGATGATCTTGGCCTGGTTTTTTTTGGCAATGGTAACGGTGCTTAACACCTCCAGGCTTTCACCGGTATGGGAGACGGCAAATAAGACGTCATCAATGGTGGCATGGGAGGCAATAATATTCATAAAATGGGGGTCGGGATAACTGCAGACATTGAGCCCAATTTTTACAAACTTATGCATCGCATCCATGGCAATGGAGGCCGAGGCACCAACACCGAAAAAAAGTATCCGTTTAGCGGCCAGCAAGATGTTTAGGGCTTCTTCAATGACCTCATTTTTTAGGGAATGTTCCAGATCATTGATGGCAGTGATGGTATGGCCGATGACTTTTTTCTTGATCGTATTGACGTCATCATCCCCAAGAATCTCCTCAATGATGCTTTCGGAAGGCGTGTCTGAAAACTCTTTAGCCAGATTAATCCGAAAAATTTGATAGGAACTGTAGTTAAGCTTTTTTAGCAGTCGCATGACCGTGGTTTCGCTGGTATGACATTTTTTAGCCAGCTCGGTGATGGAAAGCAGCGAAACCGTATCGGGATGATCTAGGATGTAATTGGCAATCACTTTTTGGGTGCTTGAGAATAGGTTATACTTTGTGCGTATTTCAGTTAACAATGATGGCAACGAGAGAGCCTCCGTTCTTTTTTCTTATTATACGTTAAAAAAAACACTTTGACAATTACCGGAGACTTAAAAAAGTTAATAATTGACGCCAATCATATTGACAGCGTTGGTTTATGGTGTTAGAATGAGTTTAAATCCAACGGTAGTAGAAATTTGATAGTAAATTTCAAACGGTATGCGTTTTTTTATGGGTAGTTCGAAAAGCTGCCAATATTTTTTAGACGCAAAGAAAAGGGTTACATTGCTTAAAAAAGCGATTTAAAGCCATTTTTAAATTCACACCAACGTTTTAAGGAGGAAAGAATGAAAGCTGTATCTATGTATAAACCAGGCGACTTGCGGGTGGAAGAGGTTCCCCTGCCGATTGTTTTGTCGGATGAGGTAATGGTAAAGGTTCGGGCCGTCGGTCTGTGTGGATCTGATATTCCCCGGGTACTGACCTATGGCGCCCATGTTTCGCCGATTATCATCGGTCACGAATTTTCGGGAGAAATCACCGCGCTGGGTGCGGATATTAAAAACTTCAAGGTTGGCGATCGGGTGGTGGTTCCGCCACTCATTCCTTGTTTTGAATGCGAATGGTGCCAGAAAGGCATTTACTCACTCTGCGAACACTATGACTATTATGGGTCCCGCCGCAATGGTGCCCTGGCAGAGTATGTAGCGGTAAAAGAAGGCAACCTGTTAAAAGTGCCTGATCATGTTTCCTATGAAGATGCGGCAACGATTGATCCATGTGCCAACGCTTATCACGGTTTGGCTCGGGCTAATTTTTTACCAGGCGATTCGGTTTGTGTGGTAGGCACTGGACCGATTGGTTTATTTGCTGCTCAATATGCCAAACTGGCTGGGGCATCGCAGGTGATTGCAGTGGATGTCTGGGATGAAAAATTGGAGATTGCCAAAAAAGTCGGTGCCGATGTTACCATCAACTCCCTAAAAGAAGATGCCGTAGCGGCGGTTATGGAAGCCACCGCTGGAAAAGGCGCCAATATCGTCATTGATTTTTCGGGCGCACCCGCGGCTCAAAAACAATGTATTCTAATGGCCAGCAAAATGGGCCGGGTTGTTTATCTGGGGATTTCCCACAAAGGACTGGATCTCAGTGAAAAAGAACTGGATACCTTAATGCGAAGCCAGTTGAGTCTGATCGGTTCCTGGAATTCGTTTACCAAACCCTATCCCGGGGAAGACTGGACCGAATCCTTAAAAATGTTTGCTGAAAAAGGCATGACCGCTAAAGACATTATCAGTCATCGTTTACCGCTTGATGAAGTGCCCAACGTTTTTGCTGAAATAGCCAAAGGTGGTTATTTCTACAATAAAATAATGTTTTATCCATGGGGGGAGAATTAATGAACACAGAAAAGTATTTTATGGGTGTTGACACCGGAACACAAAGTGTCAGAGTGATTGTAACAGATATTAAAGGGGCGGTAATGGCTGGAGATGAACAGGTTTATGAAACCTTTTATCCTCAGGCTGGCTGGGCCGAACAGAAACCGGCCGACTGGTGGAATTGTTTTAATGTAGCGGTTAAAAATGTGATGTCGTCACTGACAAAAGAAGTACGCCATAACATCCAAGCGGTCAGTGTCTGCTCTACCTCATCAACGGTCATTCCGATTGATGACAAAGGCAACCCATTAGCCGATGCGATCATGTGGATGGATACCCGGGCCAAGAAAGAAATGAAAATCATCAATGACACCAAACACCCTGTTTTAGAATACTCCGGTGGAGAAGATTCAGTAGAATGGATGCTTCCCAAGGTGCTGTGGATTAAAAACAATCAAAAAGAAATCTATTCTAAAAGCTATAAAATTATTGAACAGTTGGACTGGATGAACTACCAGTTATGCGGGGTTTATGCCACCTCGATTTGTAATTCAACCTGCAAATGGAATTATATTAAGTGTGAAGGCGGTTGGAACGGCGAATTCTTTGAACAGATTGGTTTGGAAGACTATGCCGAAAAACTGGTTCTGGATGTGAAACAAGTGGGTGATTTTGTGGGCATCATCAACCGCGAATTTGCTGATCATTACGACATCAACCCGGAAATGAAGGTTGTTCAGGGCGGGATTGACGCTCATATCGGGATGCTTGGTTTAGGTGTTGCCAAAGAAGGCAAGCTGGCCATGATCATGGGGACCAGTTTTGTCCAACTGGCCTTTTCCGAAAAGAAACTGAATCTGAACGGAATTTGGGGTCCTTACAACAATGCCATCGTTCCCGACCAGTGGTTATTAGAAGGTGGCCAAATTTCGGCCGGTTCGATTATTAAATGGTTTATGCGGGAATTTGATATGAGTTCCCATGAAAACCCCTATGCCTATATGAATGAATTGGTAGCCAAAATTCCTGCCGGCTCGGAAGGTCTGGTAGCTCTTGACTTCTTCCAGGGAAATCGGACTCCCTACAAAGATGCCAATGCCAAAGGGGTGATTTACGGCTTAACCCTGAGTCATACCAAAGCGCATATTTATCGGGCCCTGCTAGAATCCGTAGCCCTTGGGACTAAAAATATCATCGATAACTTTGAAGCTCAGGGTTGTCCCATCAACATCATTGTAGGCTGCGGTGGGGTCACCAAAGATGCCACCTGGATGCAGATCATCGCTGATGTCACTGGCAAGCCAATTGTTGTCACCGAAGACGCCAGTGCCAGTGTTCTGGGCTGCGCCATTGTCGCGGCAGTCGGTTCCGGCACTTATGCATCCTTTGATGCGGCAACGAAAGGCATGGTCAGAGAAGCGTATTCGGTACAGCCCAACAAAGACCTGTACGCAACCTATCAGGGTGTCTTTGATACCTATACCGAAATCTATGAAAAGCTCAAAGACACCATGGCCAAATGAGTGGTTGGATTAGTTTAGCATGATAACGTAGTACCGACAATTGTTACATCATGTTGTACGCATCAGAGCGGACATGGCATCGCCTGTCTGATTCTGCGCGCAGGCAACGAGCCAATCACAAGCTTGCTTGTAGTTGGCGACTGCCCGCGACCAATGCGAAAGGAGCAAAGCGGATTTCGCATGGCGCAGCGAACAACAGATTAACAATTGGTCGGTACGGTAAACTAAGATGAAGCACATCATTGATTTACGAGAATTAGGAGAATGAGAATGACAAACAAGGAAATTTTAAGCCATATTGATCACACACTGTTAAAACAATTTGCCACCTGGGAAGAGATTACGGTGATCTGTGACGATGCCATCACCTATGAAACCGCGTCGGTGTGTATTCCGCCGACTTATGTAAAAAAAATCAAAGAAACCTACGGCGATAAACTCAATATTTGTACTGTTATCGGTTTCCCGTTGGGTTATAACACCACGGCCACCAAGGTTTTTGAAGCGGTTGAGGCGGTTAACAACGGGGCCTCAGAAATTGATATGGTGATTAATATCACTGCCCTGAAAAACAAAGACTATGAAGTGGTTCAAAATGAAATTGCCGAAATTAAACAGGCCATCGGCGACAAGATCCTCAAGGTGATTGTGGAAACCTGTTTCCTGACCGAAGCCGAAAAAGTGACGGTCTGTAAGCTGGTGACCAATGCCAAAGCCGATTACATCAAAACTTCCACCGGTTTTGGAACCGCCGGGGCAACCATTGAAGACATTCGCTTATTTAAAGCCAATATCGGCCCGGCTGTAAAAATGAAGGCTGCTGGTGGGGTTAAATCCGTGGATGATCTGATTGCCTTTATCAACGAAGGCTGTGCCCGCATCGGAACCAGTTCTGCTGTTAAACTGTTAAAAGGTGAAACGGCTGGCAATTACTAAAACCGCTTTAGGCGATTTATTTAGGAGTAGAGTATTAAAGTTACCGAGAGTATCCAGCTTAATCTTTGCCACTGACAAAATGGCTGACAAGCTTTTTCATGATTATTTTTTAAAACCAAGAAAGTATCCCAATAGTCTGTATTGACGGTCGGGATACTTTTTTACGTGGAATAAAAGGGTGTGAAAGAACAAATCCTAGGCGGTTACAGTGCTTTAGATCGGATAGTGTTGTTTAATTGTTTAGAATTAGATTAAGAGAGCACTGAATATGAAGAGACTTTTTATATCACTTTTATTTATTTACAAACATATTTTTTAGTTAAAAACAAAATTATACATAACAAAACGATGTTATAATAAATGTAAAATAACTATTGATTTTGAAATATATTTATTGTATTATGAATTAATTGAAACTTAATATAGCTAAATTTTGCTTAGCGATCGATTAAATATAAGAAAGGATACCCGATGAAATCATTAATTAATTGGGAAGAACTTCTGTCCCTGAAGACCGCCCAACATGGGCCAAAACCAGGTTCAGATTATGACCCCGGGGTATTTTGGGATAAGCAGGCGCCGATGTATGATCAAATGGCAAAGATGGAAAAGGCCTATACCCGTCTTCAGATCGATGCCATTCCGACAAGTCAAACGGATACGGTGTTGGATCTTTGTTGTGGACCGGGAAGAGTCACATCGATGATGGCCCCTCGGGTTAAGCAGGTGACAGCCGTTGATGCATCCCCCAAAATGCTGGAGTATTGTCAGATGAACTGTGAAGCCTTAGGCATATCAAATGTCACCACTCAGTTGATGAACTGGAACGATATTGTTCTGGATGACACGGTAAAAAAGCACGATATTGTTATTGCCTCACGCTCTGTCGCCATGCAAGATATCAAGAAGCTAAATCAACTGGCAAATAAGGCCGCGGTTATCATTTGCTGGGCGAATGGTCCCCATATTCCGGTTATTCTGGAAGACATGTTTAAAAACACCAGTGATACGCTGTCAAATAGGCCAGGTGATTTCCGAAATGATCGAAGACTCGGTTATAATGTTACTTTCAATATGGTCTACGATCTGGGCTTGGACCCGAATATTTCAGTGATTGATGATGGGTTTACAAAAACTTATCCTTCATATGAAGCGACGTACGCTGATTTAAGACAATTACGGCCTTTTGCGGATGATAAGCTTCCTATTTTCAAATCAAATCTGGAAGCCATGTTAACGAAAAACAATGATGGAACAGTTACCTTTTTAATGCAAACAAAAAGTTTTGTTTTGTGGTGGCGACCCAAACACATTGATGAGATTAATAATTAAACCGCTAATATGTAGCGGGCAGCGGTTATGCAAGGGCCGGATACATAGGGAATCTTATGGAGGTGTTTTTTGAAAGATACTGCGGTACAAAAAAAAGCCCGGCTATTCCAAATCGATTGGTCCGCTCAAAAAAATTGGATTATCGGTATAGTCTTGATTGTAACTATCATTCTGGTTGCGGGCATTTCGCTATCGTTCGGGGAGTATAGTATTCCTCTCGATCAAATCAGGGATTTATTCATCAGCCAGATCACTCAACGCCCACTAGATGCCGCAGATCAAAAAGCCGCGACAGTATTATTTTTAATTCGAATTCCCAGAATTATATTGGCGTTATTAGTGGGAGCCGCACTGTCGGCCTCCGGGGCGGCCTATCAGGGTGTATTCAAAAATCCAATGGTATCACCAGATATTCTGGGTGTTGCCGGAGGTGCTGGCGTCGGTGCCGCGATTGCTTTATTATTGGGATTTCCAACAATTGGGGTACATCTATTATCATTCTTGTTTGGCATTGGCGCAGTATCTTTGGTGTTAGTGCTTTCAAAATTGGTCGGGAAAAGTCAGGGCACCCTCTTGATTATGGTTCTTTCTGGGGTGGTTATTTCGTCTATTTTTTCAGCATTAACATCATTGATTAAATATCTGGCTGATGCTGATGATAAACTGCCCGAAATCACCTTCTGGCTGATGGGCAGCTTTGCCCGATCGGGCAGCTATCAGAATATTTTAATTATGGGTTTGGTGCTGATTATTGGAGGGATACCCCTCTTATTGTATCGTTGGCAAATGAATGTTCTGACTTTTGGTGATGAAGAAGCCCAATCATTGGGAATTGATGTCAGAAAAACGCGATTAGCCATTATTTGTTGTGCATCGCTGTTAACCGCATCTTCTGTTTGTCTTTGTGGAGCAATAGGCTGGGTCGGATTAATCATGCCACATATAACGCGTATGCTGGTGGGACCCAATTACAAGGTGCTTCTGCCAATCACCTTACTCAGTGGGGGCTTGTTTATGCTGATTGTGGATAATGTCGCCCGTTTAATTGTTCCCGGCGAGCTGCCAATCGGGATTTTAACCGCCCTGATTGGTGCGCCCTTGTTCATTTATATGTTATTTAAGGGAAGACGTGATTGGTCATGAAGCTTGAATTGAACCACTTGCAATGCAGCTATGGTGAGAAAATTATCGTCAACGATTTTTCAGCAACCATCGAATCGGGAGAAATTTTTTGTTTGCTGGGACCCAATGGGATTGGAAAGACAACCCTCTTTAAGACAATTCTACGATTCCTGCCGATTAAAAAAGGCACCATTACAATTAATGACCAGGATATTTACAGCTATTCAAAAAAGGATTACGCCAGGCTGATTGGTTATGTCCCGCAATCGCATACCCCGCCGTTTGCATATACAGTGATGGACGTGGTCGTAATGGGCAGAACAGCCCACATGGATGCCTTTGGATCGCCGGGTAAAAAAGATTATGACTTTGTGTCCAAGCTTTTGGAGCGGCTGGAGATCGCTGATCTTAAAAACCGAAAATACACCGAACTTAGTGGTGGTGAACGGCAAATGGTTCTCATTGCCAGAGCTTTGGCACAAGAACCGGTTTTTTTAATGATGGATGAGCCGACCTCCAATCTTGATTTTGGCAACCAGGTAAAGGTTATTCAAAATATTAAGGATTTAGCCAAGCAGGGGTTAGGCGTTATCATGACCACGCATTCACCAGACCATGTTTTTCAATGTAATGCCAAGGTGGTATTAATGATGCAAGACAAACGCTATCTGGTGGGACACGTATCGGATATTCTCAGCGAAACCACGCTGACGGATACCTATGGTGTTCACATCGCCATTTTAGAGGACCAATACCAGAACCAGTCCTTTAACTTTTGTCAGCCAATATTTGAGAGTAAACCGTAACTATATTGATGCGTAATAATGTTGTTGCGTCAATTAATAAAGAAAGGAAATAAAATGAAAAGAAAAAAATTGTTAAGCACTGTTGTTATTTTGGCGGTAGTCATTTCGCTTTGCCTTGGAGGCTGTAGTGTCGGAACATCAAGTACGGTTTCCAGCACCCGAATGGTTACCAATAGCGAAGGGGTAGAAATTGAAATTCCAGCGCAAATTACCAAAGCCGCTCCGGCGATTGGAGCATTTGCGCAGATGACTGAAATTGTCGGGGGACCGGGGATGATTTCAGCTGCTGCTACGGATAATATTTCAGATTATTTTAAGACCGTATTCCCGGATTATCTTGAAAGCAATCCGAATAATTATGATACGGGTTCCATCGAAGGTGTTATAGCTTCAGGTACTCAGGTTGTTTATGGACCAGACAGCGTTTATTCAGATGAGCAAGTAGCGCAGCTTGACCAGGCCAAGATCCCCTTTGTTGCCATTAATAATATAAAAAATGTTGAGGGAATGTGTGAATCATTTAAGATTATCGGTGAAATTTTTGGCGAAGATGGCGTCAAAAAAGCGCAGGAATTCGTTGATTATTATCAGGGAAATATTAAAAAAGCAGGGGAACTGACGGCTAAGGTGGAAGCGGCAAATAAGGTAACCATTATGAGCCTTCGCTATGCGGGAGGCACCTATTCAACCATTAATGGACAAGATATTTGCAATGAATACTTTGAGTCCGCCGGCGGAATTAACGTGGCTAAAGAGTATACCAATACCTCGTCCGGTACCGGCTTATCCGTTAACACCGAACAAATCGTAACCTGGAACCCGCAGGTGATTATGGCCTTTACCAAATCGGCAAAAGACGCAATTTTGAGTGATCCTACGCTGGCTGATGTTGCTGCTGTTAAAAACCAGAAGGTTTACGTTTGTCCTTATGGTGTTTATAATTGGTCGGTTAGAAGCGGAGAAGGTGCCATGCTGCCATTGTGGCTGGGGACGATTATGTATCCGGATTTATTTGCAGATACTGATATGAAACAGGTCGTTTCGGATTTCTTTAAGAGCTACTATGGCTATGATATTTCCCCTGAGGAAATCACAACAGTTTTGGCTGGGAGTTCCAAATAGGCAGGTTTGTTTTTGAAGGAAGGCAATCGATGTTTTAAATCATTCAGCGTTTTGAGACACTTGGATAAAGGCTCAGACGACTAATTTATGTTGTGCAAAGAAGGGATCATGTAAAGGCGGAGGGTGATACGCTATTTTGCATGACCCCTTTTTTAATACCCTGAAAGCGAAATATTAGGTGGCTAAATCCCGCCTACTAAAGGCCACAAAAGTTAAACCGAAAAAAATCAGGGTAACGGTCAGTAAAATTGCGGCAGAGTTAAAGGAAAGCTGATCATTGATCATCAAAGCGGCCCCTTCAAAATACTTAAAAGGCGTAAAGATCGTAAGAAACGCCAGCTTATCATATAAATCAACAACCACCGATAAGAGAAAGAAACCCATGACCAGGCCGGATGCGACAGCGGTTGCTCTTTTGGTATTTTTTAAAATGGCACCAAACATGGCTCCCAAAGCGAGAAAGAATAGCTGGAGCATAAAAAGTGCCAGCATCGTGAGGGAAACCTTGTCAATTAAGCCATCGCCATTGTTGTGCTGAGCAATGAAAAAAACCGAAGCGGCAAAGGTCACCATGTTAAATATCAGAATATTGACAACGCCGGCGAGCAGCTTGGGGCTGATCACCTGAAATCGGCGAATTGGTTTGGTATAAATAAAATCAGCACAGTGATCCCGTTCTTCCTTGGATACCACGACCGCCCCAAACATTACGGCATGGACAGCAGCCAGTAGCATAAAGTAGAGAAAGAAGACCGAATAATATCCGGCAACCTTACTGATATCCACCGAGCCGAGACCAAAAACGACCATTATCTCTTTTGGAAAAGCATCAAACAGGGCATTGATGTCCACCTTGGAATCGGCAAATCCCTGATATTTCATCATTCCGGCAAAGATAATAAAAACCTGGGCACAGCCCCAGATGATCAACGACTTAAGATTGGCTTTCATTTCTTTTTTAAACACATTCATTGGTTATGCCTCCTTTTGGGTTAGATCGATGGTAAATCTTTTCTGGCAAAAAGCTTATAGGTTAAGAAGATAAACAGCCCCACCAAAACAAACCATAACAGTAAATTCAGTGAATCGTAGTTCATGCTTTTGGTTATTTCCGAGAGATTAAAATAGTCAAAAGGTGACACCAGTCCAAGCGTTACATCTTTTAATGTTTCATTAAGCAGGTGGATAATATAAAAAATAATGACCACGCCCATACTAATGGGTAAAACGGTTCGGATTCGTCTTAAGAAAACGGACACAAAGAGCCCCAGGCTGGCAAAGAAAACCTGAAGAAAGAGTAAACTCAGGGTAACCAGGGTAAAGAGTTTAAAATCATAGGATTCAGTGCCAAGCACGGTCACCAGAATCAGAGCGGTTGTAAAAACGACGGCATTGGTAATCAGAATCTGAACCAGTACGGCCAGGATTTTCATGGAAATCACCCGATTTCGGCTGACTGGTTTGACAAATAAAAAGTCTCCGGTTTTTTCCCGGACTTCAGCAGAAATAACCGAAACACCGAGGTTCATGGCCTGGATGGCACCGGCCAGTAAAACATAGGTCAGGGCAAATTGATAAAAACTCAGAATGCTGGAAAGATCCAGGTCGGCAACCCCTGCCGCTTGTTGAAATTCAATGGGGAGGCTATGAAAAACCTTCTCAAATTCTTCCAATTGGCCGGAAATAGACGGGTAAAGCAGCATAAAAAGGCTTAAAATCCCAATCAGTGAGATACACCAGACGACCAGTGCGTTTCGGCCCATCCGCAACTCCTGTTTTAGGATGTTCATGGCAGATCCTCCTTCTGGTAATAATGCATAAAAATTTCCTCAAGACTGGGTTCCTCAACCAGTAGATTTAAAAGGTTCTGCCCCTGAAGCCGCTCAATTATGCGATTAATATCCCCTTTAAATAAAAAATGGAGGGTGTTCTCGCTGACCGTTAAATTAGTAACCCCTTCCAGGTTAAAGTGGTGCACGTCAATAATTCCCTTATAATCCAGGGTGAATTTTTTATAATTGTGCTTTTGCATATCCCGGATATTTTCGACGCGAACAATGGTGCCGTCCTTGATGATGGCAACTCGGCCGCACAGCTTTTGAACCTCAGAAAGAATGTGAGAGGAGAATAAAACCGTGGCACCGTTCTGGTTTTCCGCCTGGATCAGGTCAAAAAATTTCTGTTGCATCAGTGGGTCCAGACCTCCGGTAGGTTCATCCAGAATAATCAGTTTGGGTTCATGGAGCAGTCCCTGAATAATGCCAACTTTCTTTTTGTTTCCGTAGGACAGGTCGTCAATGCGCTTATTTAAATCAAGATCCATGACTTCAGCCAAACTTTCGATCCGTCGGTAGTCAACATTTTCATAAAAGCTGGCCGAATAATTGAGCACTTCGCGAACCTTCATATGCTCATAATAAAAAACCTCTGAAGGCAGGTAGCCAATGTCCCGGCGAATTTCATTGCCGTACTTGATACAGTCTTTACCGAAAATTGTAGCCGAACCGCTGGTCGGATGAATCAGCGATAGCAGGGCCCGAATCGTGGTAGATTTACCAGCTCCGTTGGGACCAATGAAACCGAAGATCTCACCTTCTTCCACAGAAAAGGATACATTTTCGATGCCTCGATGTTTTCCATAATATTTTGTCAACTGATTGATTTCAATTATATTCATGCAGATCCCCTTCTTTCACGTTTAATCAGATAAATTACTAGGATTTTATTAGTTTACCCGAATACAGAGAAAATAAACAGCAGCAGGAAAGGGGAAGATCAGCAAAAAAACGAATATTTTTGTTAGAAGTCCTGTTCCGGGGGAATATAAAAAAAATAGCTAAAAACAAAAGATAAAAAACAGGAGGCGAGTACGTTGGAAAAGGAAGAAACAAGAGATCTGATTCTGAATATATTTAATAATCGTTATACCTGCAAGGGTTACGATGCCGATAAAAAAGTTAGCGCTGAAGATTTTACGGTGATTATGGAGGCGGCGCGGCTGTCGCCCAGCTCAATGGGGCTGGAACCCTGGAAATTTGTGTTACTGAATAACCGGGTGATCCGCGAGAAAATTAAGCCCTTCGCCTGGGGTGCGGAGGTCAGTTTGGATGGTGCCAGTCATTTCGTCCTGATTCTGGCCAGAAAATCCGTTGATCTCCAACCGGACTCCGACTACGTGGAGTATATAATGAACGATATCCAGCATTTTAGCGACGATTTGAGACAGGCGCGAAAAAATAAGCTGGCGAGCTTTCAGGCGGACGATCTGAAAATCGTCGGAAATGATCGGGCCTTTTTTGACTGGGCCGGCAAACAAACCTACATTCCACTCGCAAATATGCTAACCGCTGCCGCCATGCTGGGAGTCGATTCTACCCCCATGGAAGGCTTTAATACTGAAAAGGTGGAAGCGGTTCTGGTTAAAGAAGGCATTCTTGACCCGGTCCATTTTGGATTATCCTGCATGATTGCCTTTGGTTACAAAAACAGAGACCATCGTCCTAAAACAAGAAGAAAAATAGAAGAAATTCTGGAAACCATTGATTAAAAGTAAACCAATACTTAATCACAACTGACCGTGAGGCAAAGGTTTAATAATAAACAAATGATCAAAAAGTAAAAGTCGCTTCTCGACAAGTAGGAACTGAGCGCAAGGCGCACAGACTTTTCGGGGAGGGACTATTATTACTTAGGGCAATAAAAAAAGTGAGTTTTGAGATAAAAAAATAGGAATCTATTTAGTTATGTTATATAATGATGAAATTAAGAACAAAAAGTAAACCATTACAAATGAAAAATGATCATTTTACCGCTTCTTTAGGGCTCAAAGCATGGGTAAACAGGTTGGAAAAGGAGATAAAAGAATGGAACCAGCAGCGGCGAGTATGCTATTGATACTGGGACTATTTAGTGCAGTGGGAACACTTGCTGTGTTATTAGTTCGAAGTAATAAAAAATTGCAGAAATCGAATGAAAAGACGAGAAGCAGCAAGGATAGCCGAGGTAAAACAGATCAAGAAAAACTGATCAAAAAGCAGGAGAAAATGCTTTTTCGAAATAAGATTCTGGTTAATGTATTGAGTAAAAATTTCAGAAATGAAAAAAAGCAACTGGATTACGTTTTACACGAAGCCCTGAAACTGACGGAAAGTAAGGTTGGTTATATCTGCTTTTATAATGAAAAAAAACAGGAATTCACTCTAAAGACCTGGTCAAAAGGAATGATCAAAGAGGTGGAAGTACCAAAGCTAATCTATCGATTAGAAGAAGCGGGGGTATGGGGTGAAGCGGTTCGTCAGAGAAAACCCATTATTTTAAACATCGCGGTTGTTGAGCCATCAGCCGGACAGAAATTTCCCGGGGGTCAGAAAATTGTCGGTAATTTTATCGCCATTCCCATTTTTATTGATGAAAAAATCAAAGCCACCGTTGGCTTCGCTGGTAAAGAAGATCGCTATGATGATAATGATGTGGATGAAATGACGGTGCTGATGAACGGTGTATTGACCAATCTGGAAAGACGGATTATGCAAAAAAAACTGTTTGAAGAGCGCAGCAAATACTTTCAGACCCTGATTTCGATCGGGGATGGCGTAATGGTGGTCGATCCCGCCGGTAAGATAGAAATGCTCAATCAGGTGGCTCAGCAGCTGACCGGTTGGGCCAATGAAGAAGCCCGGGGAAAACACTATACCGAGGTTTTTTTTTTGTCCCATGAAGACCACCGCCAGGAGATTATTGACCCTATTTTTACGGCAATGAAAACCGATCAGACCCAGGAGTTGAGAAACCATGCGGTGTTAACGGCAAAAGACGGCTCGGTCTTTCATCTGGAAGATAGTGCGGCGCCAATCAAGAACGAAAAGGGCGAAACCGTTGGCATTGTTTTAGTATTTCGTGATGTTTCGGAGAAAAATGAGCAGCGCAAAGAAATTGAATATTTAAGCTTTCATGATGCCCTGACCGGACTTTATAACCGCCGCTTTCTGGAAGAAGAGTTATTGCGGCTGGATATTGAAAAAAACCTGCCGATTTCGATTATCATGGGCGATGTGAACGGCTTAAAATTGACCAATGATATTTTTGGTCACGCCCATGGCGATGTATTTCTTAAAAAAATTGCCGAAGTGATGCGCAGGGTCTGTCGGGCGGATGATATTATCGCCCGGTGGGGTGGGGATGAATTTGTTATCCTACTGCCTAAAACCACCGTTGAACAGGCAAAACAGATTAAAAAGCGGATTAAAACCGAGTTTGCCCGAGATGGGGTACAGGTTATCAAAGGAAATATTTCCCTGGGCTGTGATGTTAAAACATCAGTGGATCAGAGTATTATGGAGTGTCTGGATTCCGCCGAAGAAAAAATGTATGCCGCTAAGATTTTAGAACGGGATGACTTTAAAAGTTCAACCCTGGATTCGATCATTACAACCCTGCAAAGTGACTGCCCCCAGGAAGAAGAACATGCTCAGCGGGTCAGTCAATGGTGTCATGATTTGGGTGTGACCATGGAACTTCCTCATGTAAAAATCAGACGGATGAAATTGGCCGGTTATTTCCATGATATCGGCAAGATTGTTTTACATAAAGATTTATTGGAGGAAAATAGTGAGCGCACCGCGGAAGAAATATCTGAAATCAAGAAGCACCCGATTATGGGGTATCGGATTCTTAATGCCTTTGATGATACCATGTCCCTGGCCGATGCGGTACTCCACCATCACGAAAGATGGGACGGCAGTGGCTATCCTAAAGGGCTAAAAGGCGAAGAAATCCCTTTTTTGGCAAGAGTGGTTGCGGTTGCCAATTATTATGATCGGTTGCTCTCTGCAAAAGAAGGGGAAGCCCTGGAGAAGAATCAACATCCACTGATCCATCTGGAAAAAATCGAGGGGCGTTTTGATCCGGAAATCAAACGGGAATTTATCAATATGATTAAAAATATTCCCAGTTAGTATAGCCCAGTTATTCTGTTTTAGTCATTTCAGTTAAAAGAGTAAAAAGCCATCGGAGTTAAAACCCGGATGGCTTTTTAAACGCTCTTTTTTAGGGGCAGATCGTTTAGAGGATGACAGTAAACCGAACCCAGGAACCAACCTCGCTGCTTACCCGAATCGTTCCCTGATGTTCGTCAACAATCGATTTAGCAATGGCCAGTCCCAGCCCATAGCCCCCGGTGGCCTTGGAACGGGACGCATCGTAGCGGTAGAAACGCTGAAAAATTTTATCCTGCTGATCTTCGGGAATACCGGCACCGGTATTGAACACTTCAAGATGAATCGTATCATCAACTCGCTTAAGGATGAGTTCAACAAGCCCGTCATCGTCGGCATTTTTAATGGCATTGTCAATCAGGATGGCAACGACCTGTTTGATCTTATTCGCATCACCCAGATAGGAAATACCGTCTGTAATCTTAAGGGTGTAGTTTTTGTGTTCCTCAAAAGCGATGCTTTCAAAGGTTAAGGCAATGCTTTCCACGGCGTTGCTCAAATCAAAGGGTGAATAAACACCGATGGGTTTGCTGGAGTCCAGTCGGGCCAGGGTGAGAAGACTATTCACCAGGGTATTCATCCGGATTGACTCGGATTGAATGTGAGAAAGATACTTGTTTGCGCCAATGTCCCCTTCCAGTACATCGGCATTGACACTGATGACGGAGAGCGGGGTTTTTAGTTCATGACTGGCATCGGAAATAAAGCGCTTCTGTTTTTCAAAGGTTTCCTCTACCGGTTTAACCATCAGGTTGGCCAGAAAAAGCGAAACAAAGAAAAGCACAAACAGGGTTATACTGCCAATGATCAGCGAGGTGCTCAGAAGTCGGTCCGCCAGGGCATTGGAAATTCGCTGATCGACAAAGACCAGCAATTGACCATAGGGTTTTTCAACAATCAGATACCGATAACCGCTCAGGGTGCCGGAAGCTTTGTTCTTATTAAGCATCTGATTTGCCAGCTCCAGGACTTCTGCGGATTCCAGACTGGTATTGGTACTGCCGTTGACAGAAAAGAGGTTAGTTGCCGGGTTAACCTTAACTGAAAAGGTTTTTTCCCGTTCAAATAGATCCGGGGGAAGATGATCTGATGATCCGGGCACCATCGGGGTCTCACGAGGAGCCATCCCATCATTTTCTGCCAGGGCTGATAACAGGGCCATGCTTTGACGTTCGCTGGATTGGTAATTGAAATAGTTGATTGAGCCAATAATCAATAAAAAAACCAGAGACAAAATAATCATAATGGTGGCGACAAAGCGAATTTTTAGTTTTTTGATCATATCGGTTTATACTCACTTCGTCATTTCCAGAAAATAACCGATACCCCGGTTAACCTTGATCTGCACCTGAGATCCCACAAAACTGATTTTTTTGCGCAGAAACGAAATATAGACTTCGACATTGTTATATTCAGCTTCGTTGTCAAAACCCCAAACCTTTTCGATAAGCTGTTCCTTGGAAACGATCTGACGGGAGTTGATCATCAGGGTTTCCAGCAACAAAAACTCCTTTAAACCAAGCTTTACTGAAGCACTACCGCAAATAATCTCCCGGGTCTTCTGCCGCAAGGTTAAGTCGCCCCAGTGAGGATCGTCGATGATCACTTCACCTTTTCGTCGGGTAACAGCCCGAATCCGGGCCAGCAGTTCACCAGTTTGAAAGGGTTTGGTCAGATAGTCATCGGCGCCCCAATCCAACCCGGCAATTTTATCCTCCAGTTCGGTTTTGGCGGTCAGCATTAAAACCGGAGTTTTGATTTTAGCCTGCCGCAGTTCCTTTAGAATCGTCATGCCGTCTTTCCGGGGCAGCATAATATCCAGAATAATCAGATCGTAGATACCCGTCAGGGCATAATCCAGACCGCTTTCACCGTCCATGCGAATATCCACACAATAGTTTTCTTTTGTAAAAATAGCTTTCAGGGCTTCCACCAGTCCCCATTCATCTTCTACCAGTAATAGTCGCATTCTTAACAACACCTCTTCCACTCTTAACAATTATAGCATTATTTATTGAATCAAGCTTGAACTTCAGCTTAAAAGATTCTGGGTTCAATCTTTATTCAAGCTAACAAAACTATGATATGCAATGTTAAGAACGTGTTAAATCAAAACAAGGAGGTGCCCCATGCAATTCAGGCATGAACACAAACATGACATCAATTATTTAGACTATCTGATTCTGCGCAGCAAATTAAAAGCAGTGATGCAGCCGGATTTAAACACCAATGAAGATGGCAAATACCAGATCCGCAGTCTGTATTTTGATAATTACCGCGATGTTGCCCTACAGGACAAGATCAGCGGGATCAATCGCCGGGAGAAATTCAGGATTCGCTGTTACAACAAGGATTTTAACTTTATCAACTTGGAAAAGAAAAGCAAGATCAATGGTCTTTGTTTAAAGATCAAAGCTACGATCACAAAGCATCAGGCCGCCGCCATCCTGGACCACGACACCGATTGGATGGCTAAAAGTGAGGAGCCCCTGGTGGTGGAGTTTTACTCCAAAATGAAATCGGGACAGCTTAAGCCCAAGACCATTGTCGATTATAATCGGGAGGCTTTTGTTTACAGGCCGGGAAACGTTCGGATCACCATTGACCGGGATATTCGCACCGGTTTGTTCAGTACTGATTTGTTCAACCCCGATCTACCCACCGTCGCCACCGGGGATCAGCAGATTCTGCTGGAGGTGAAGTACGACCAGTTTATCCCGGAGGTCATTGCCAATATCATTCAACTGGATGGCCGCCGGCAAACGGCTTTTTCTAAATATGCGGCCAGCCGGATTTATAGCTGATAAATTATTAAACTAAGAGGGAGTAACTAAATGACATTTAATGATATTTTCAAATCTAATTTTCTGGAAAACGTCACATCGGTATCGATGATCGACATTGCCATGGCGATGATTCTGGCCTTTGGCATCGGAGTGTTTGTTTATCTTGTGCATAAAAAGACCTATAAAGGGGTCATGTACTCATCCGGTTTTGGGGTAACTCTGATCGCCCTATGTATGATCACCACCTTTGTGATGCTGGCCATTACCAGTAATGTGGTGCTGTCATTGGGGATGGTTGGGGCGCTTTCGATCGTCCGATTCCGAACCGCCGTTAAAGAACCCCTGGATATTGCCTTTGTTTTCTGGTCCATTGCCGCCGGGATTGTGTTGTCAGCCGGAATGATTCCCCTGGCTATTCTTGGTTCGGTGCTGATTGGGCTTATCTTGCTGGTGTTTGTCAATCGCAAACCCAATGAGCTGCCTTATATTGTGGTGGTTAACTGTAGTGATCGGAACGCCGAAGAAGCGGTGAAAAAATTCATTGCCGACAGCGTTACCAAGAGCATTATCAAAAATAAAACGGTGTCCAAAGAAGGCGTTGAACTGAATATTGAAGTGCGGCTGAAAAATGACAACACCGATTTTATCAACGACGTGGTTGAGATGGATCATGTCAACCATGCCGTGCTGGTCAGTTATAACGGCGAATTTATGAATTAAGTGAGGTGACGGCATTGGCAGATCACAAGAATATTGAACGGATTTGCATAATCATTGGCATCATCACCCTGATCATCGGTATTGTTTTCTCATATTTTGGTGAAAGCGTGGGGATTACCGCCGGGAGTAGTGTTGATCTGAGCTATGAGACAGAATTATTTGATGACAGCGAGGTTCATACCATTGATGTAGTAATAAGCGAAACAGACTGGAACAATCTCCAAGAAAATGCAACCGATGAAGTCGATCAGATCTGTGATGTCACCATTGATGGCGAAACCCTGAGCAATGTGGCCATCCGACCAAAAGGTAATTCATCTTTGTCTAGTGTGGCGGCCAGCGATTCGGAGCGTTACAGTTTTAAAATTGATTTTGACAAATATAACGATAGCCTGAGTTATCACGGACTGGATAAGCTGAACCTGAACAATATTATCTCAGACAACACCTATTTAAAGGATTATCTCTGCTTTGACATGATGGAATATATGGGCGTGGATGCACCCCTGACCAGTTTTGTGAAAGTATCCATAAATGGTGAATACTTTGGACTCTATCTGGCGGTGGAAGGGGTGGAAGAAGCTTTTGCCCAGCGAAACTACGGGTCGGACGATAGTAATATTTATAAACCCGACAGTATGCAAGTTGGCGGTGGAGAAATGGGTGGTGGCGAGAGGCCGGACATGACCAATATGCCGGAAATGCCCCAGGGAACAGATGGGGACCGGGAAATGGTGGATATGAGCCAGATGCCAGACATGACCGAGATGCCAGATATGACTCAGATGGGGAACATGGGTGGGTTCTCAGGGGATGATGTGGCTTTGATTTATTCAGATGATGACTTGTCCAGTTATGAAAATATCTGGGCAGGGGCTGTCTTTGATGTTACCACCAGTGACAAAAAGCGTCTGATTGAAGCCATCAAACAGCTTAATGCCAGCGAAAACTTAGAAGCAGTGGTGGATGTGGAAGCGGTGCTTAAGTACTTTGTGGTCCATAATTTTGTCGACAATTTTGACAGCTATACCGGCAGTATGAAGCACAATTATTACCTCCGGGAAGTGGATGGCCAGCTATCGGTGATCCCCTGGGATTATAATCTGGCTTTTAGTAACTTCATGGGTGGAATGGGTGGCGGCAACATGACGGCAACAGCGGTCAGTACCGATGAAGCCACAGCCTTGGTGAATTATCCCATCGATACCCCGGTATCCGGCACCACTATGGAAGAGCGGCCGCTGCTTAATCAACTGCTCTCGAATGAAGAATACCTGGCGCAATATCACCAGTATTTTGCAGAATTTATCTCCGGTTACTTTGACAGCGGCCAATGTAGTGAGACCATCGATGCCGCCGTGGCTCTGATCTCCGAATATGTAAAAGAAGACCCTACGGCTTTTTGCACCTACCAAGAGTATCAGGAAGGGGTTTCAGTACTAGAACAGTTTTGTGATCTTCGGGCACAGAGTATTAGCGGTCAGTTGGAGGGCAGCATTCCTGCAACCACCGACGGCCAGACTGCCCAACCGGCTACTCTAATCGATGCCAGCAGTCTGGATGTTTCGGCAATGGGTAGCAGTATGGGCGGCGGGATGGCCAGGGGCATCTCAGTACCGACAGATCTAAGTGTAGAATCAACAGCAAGTGCCGATGTAACAAGTCAGACACCAACAGAAACCAATTGGCAGTCGGCCAAAGGTCAACCCCCAAACCAATCCGACGGTGATGTGGAAATGGAAAAACCGGCCAACCAACCAGGAGCGGACACGGAATCAACAACTGTTGCCGGGGATCAGACAGGGGCGGGACAAACCACCCCGGCCAATGCGGACGGCCAGCAAAATAATCGCTTTAATCCCAATGGTGCGACAACAACAAATGATAATCTGTGGACCCTGATACT
The DNA here is from genome assembly GCF_003260995.1 of Acetobacterium sp. KB-1. Lineage (NCBI taxonomy): Bacteria > Bacillati > Bacillota > Clostridia > Eubacteriales > Eubacteriaceae > Acetobacterium > Acetobacterium sp. KB-1. Next base: position 2,534,698 of record NZ_CP030040.1, on the reverse strand, counting down.
GCTAGGCGGCTCTTGTCTGCTGTTGGTTTTGGGCATTCTGGCGACAAAACTTTACAAACGATAAGCAGATACGGGTTAGAAAACTGACAGATTAACAAACACTAAAAAGCGGCGGTTACCATTGGGAAAGCGCCGCTTTTTAAGAACTTTATCGGTGATTTATATCAATTGGCGAAAAAAATGGAGGTGCAAAGAAATGATTGACTTTTATCTCGGTCTGCCGTATAATCAGTAAGCATGAAAAATTTGAATCGTTTTTTGTTCTACCTGAGGAGAGATGTCTGAGTGGTCGAAGGAGCACGCCTGGAAAGCGTGTGTACGTGTAAGCGTACCGAGGGTTCGAATCCCTCTCTCTCCGCCATTTAAAAAATTAGTAAAAATTAAAAAAAGTGATAACACAGCCGCTCGGCTGTTTTTTTTGTGGTTCTTTAGCGATTAAGGGATACCCATCAGGATAGACAAATGAAGCCATCACAGTCTGGGCTGGACCCGGATTTGAATCAGATTTTTTACATCTTCCAGAATTCGTTCAGAGGTCACGGGAATCATCAGCCATCGGCCCCCGGCAGCAAAAGGCGTTCGGGCAAATAGCTCTTGAATTTCAGGGCTGGCCTGGGGAAGATACGCTTCAGCTTCAGTGAGTTCCTTGTTTCCTATCACCACCAGTGCGATAAAATAACCATCCATTGGATAGAGCACACAAAGGGATTTGCTGCTTTTCCGGTACTTCAGATTCCAGCCACGCTGGGCGGAACAGCGGCTGTAATTCATGATCGGTTTGATGTGATAGGTGGCTTCAATAAAGCTTTGCAAAGCAATCCAGAGAGGATTATTGACGAAACTGATCATCTCGGCGAGTGTTGGCTCATGATCCTGTTCAAAATACTGACTCCATTCCATAAGATAACCTCCAATATTTTTTCTGGTAATTGCAGAATGTACAAACGCTAAAGTAAAGCCCAAGACACTTCCCCCAACTACCGTTAATTTTATAATTAGAATTTATCACCATGATCCAGACAGGTCAAGTTAATTTGATAAAAATGGTGATTATCTATTGGAGAAGTCATCTGAAATTGAATGGTTTGGGGAAGAAGATGATGACTAATCGGCCGGGATAACATGACGAACAAAACATCCCCATGTTATGATGCCCATGTCAAGTTTGTTGATCACGAAAAGAACCCGATTTTCAATTTGAAAACCGGGTTCTTTGATAGTTTGAGAAAATTTTTCTTAGCGTTCTTCTTTTTTTTGTCTGGAATAAAGGTGTTCTTTGTTATAATTGTTTGTCGGTATTGAGGGTGCGATAATTACATCGCATCTTTAAAGATCTGAATGACGTCCTCTAGTTTTGCGGTTCTTGGATTGGTTCCGCTACAGGCATCTTTCATGGCGTTTTCAGCCATAAGCTCGAAATCCTTTTCATTGACCCCAAGCTCGGTCAAGCCGGTTGGAATTCCAACATCTTGTGAAAGCTGAATAATGGCGTGTACCCCTTTTTCAGCGGCATCTCGGACAGAAAGACCGTGAATGTTTTCGCCTAAAGCAACTGCAATATCGCTGAGGCGTTTGGGATTGCTGTTAAGGTTGTATTTAAGAACATGGGGGAGCAAGATGGCGTTGCATACACCGTGAGGGAGATCATAAAAGCCGCCCAGTTGATGTGCCATTCCGTGTACGTAACCTAAGCTGGCATTATTAAATGCCATGCCGCCTAAAAACTGTGCATAGGCCATATTGTTTCGGGCTTCAAAGTTTTGGCCGTTGGCGACGGCCTGACGAAGGTTTTCGCCGATGAGCTTCATTGACATTAATGCGGCAGCGTCAGTTATTGGGGTAGCAATGGTTGACATATATGCTTCAACCGAATGTGTTAAGGCGTCCATTCCGGTCGCGGCGGTTAAACCTGCGGGCATGCCCATCATAAGAACGGGGTCATTAATTGAGACGGTTGGAGTCGCTCTCCAGTCAACAATGGCCATTTTAACGTGGGTTTCTGAGTTTGTTATAATACAAAAACGTGTCATTTCACTGGCGGTACCAGCGGTTGTATTAATGGCAATGAGTGGGGTCATTGGTTTGGTGCTTTTATTTACGCCTTCAAAATCACGGATGCTGCCGCCGTTGCTGGCAACTAGGCCGATTCCTTTTGCACAGTCATGTGAGGAGCCACCACCTAAGGATACAATCAAATCACAATTTTGTTTGGTAAAAACCTTTAAACCATCAGCAACATTAAGATCAGTTGGATTTGGCTGGGCACCTGAAAAAATAACGACCTTCAGTCCAGAAGCCTCAATAATATCTTTGACCTGATCCGCCACGCCCATTTTTGTCATGCCTTCATCGGTTACAATTAACGCTTTTTTTGCACCAAGACCTTTTGCCTGTTCACCAACTTCTTTTACTGCACCGGGTCCCATTAAATTCACGACGGGCATGAAATACCCAAAAACTTGATCTGCAACAGCCATTTGATTATTCTCCTTTGAATTTTTATTTTTATTTCTATGCAAAACAGTAAGAGTAGAGCACGCATCCATTTATGAAAGGTTGTGTTGTGTCGGCAAGGTCGTTTTTTAGTTCTCTTGTATTGATTATAGCCAAGGGAGATATTTATTCAGTGACTAGATCACTTTCAAAAACGGTTGATAAAATTTGCATAAAAAGATGATTGGGTTTACAATAAATAAAAAGAGTTAAGGTAAATAATAAGGAGGATCTATCATGTATGTTACCAATAATAATTATGCGACTCAGAATCGGGTATTCTCTGGAACAGCAAAAATTGCTGGGGTTCGTTTGCCGGATTTTACGGATGTCCATGTCAATACAAAAAAGCAATCAGGAACGAGTGATTCTGAATATGAGCAGGCAATAATCGCGCAAGCAATTAAGGATCAGCAAGCTGGAAAAGTTCAGAATGAATCAGCGGGATTTAACAAATTGGCCAAAAGTTATGTTTCGGAAGTATCCCCAGATCGGAATCGAATTATTACGCAAGGTTTAAAGGAAGCATTAAAAAAAGGTTCGAAAAATGACCTGGATATTTTAAAACCGATTGATTGGATTGCTTTACTCTTTGAAGGAAAAATAAAGTATCAAAAAGAATCGGATTGTGTAGAATACGCTGAGTTTTATGATGGCAATGGCGAAATGGTTGCAAGCTATTCAAATGGCGGTTGGACGATGTTTGGTACAAAGGCAGAAACGGGTCGTCAAATGGAAATGTGCTCGATATATAATGCGGCGTGGGGAGCGGCAGCAAGAGCAGGTCAACAGGAAAATGATGGTTTGGCAGAGAGTAACGCAAATCCAAACAATGCCCTTGATCGATTGGTATAAGGTCAAGAAAATCGGTGGTACCCGGACAATCAATGACAACGAAAAGAGGATAAACAATGCATTTAAAAGACGTTTTTAACCAGTATAGTCAAGATTATGATGCCAACCGGCGGCATTTCATTCCCCTATATGATACTTTTTATCAATCGGCTATCGATCTATTAAACTTTGATACCGATACGCCGAAAGTACTTGATCTTGGGGCGGGGACGGGGCTGATGTCAGCCTTTGTGCTGGCAGCTTACCCTAAGGCTCAGATCACCCTGATTGATCAAGCCCAGAACATGCTTGATCTGGCTAAGCAACGTTTTGAGGGTCGGGATCAGATGCACTATATTGCCGATGATTATACCAGTCACACCTTCGACGAAAAATATGATGCCATTGTATCAGCCTTATCCATCCACCATCTGGAAGATGATAAGAAGAAAAAGCTTTTTAAAAACTGTTTTTCAAGTCTTACTCAAAATGGCATCTTCGTCAATGCCGATCAGGTATTGAGCCCTGATCCGGAACTTGAAGAGCAGATCATTGGTATTTGGCATGATTTTGTTAGAAAAAGTGATGTTACTGAAGAAGAACTGGCCGCCTATTATCACCGCACCTCTTTTGATCAAACTGCACCGCTTAATGATCAACTGGCCTGGCTTCTTAGTGAAGGATTTTCAAAAGCGGACTGCATCTTCAAATATCTGAATTTTGCGGTCTTTTTTGCAATAAAATAAGGCAGTAAGTGAAATAAAGAGATGAATAAGAATGATTCCCTCTTTGTTTTTCCTTTACATACGGAGGAAAAGTATGTCAGAAAGAAAAAAGAAGCAGTCAAGAAAAAACACTAAATGGATGATGACACTCCTGTTCCTGGTTTGTGCTCTGTTGGTACTATCGAGTTGTGCCAAGGATACCCTCACTGGTAATTGGGAATTGGTGCCCCGCGAAGGGGCGTTAAATGATACGGCAATGACAGGATATGTCTTTAACGAAAATGGTATCGTGAGCTTTTATAATGGTTATGATGGAAAGCTGACGATATCAGAAGGTGAGTGGCATAATGATAAAAATACCCTGGTGTTGCGTTTAGATGATATCGATACGCCAGAAAGGCGGATTCGGTTTAAAATAGAGGAACAAACCCTCTATCTTTTTTCGGATTCCGGAGAAGGAAAAACCGCTTATGATAGCCAATATAAAAAGGTCGAGCGATTCAGCTTTGAGGATTTTATTTTAGCGGCTAAAAGTCAGAAAGAAAAAGAAAAGCAGGATGCGCAAATTTTTTGTACCCTGTCACCACAGGAAATCATTGAGCAGCTAAAAGAAGCGGGCCAACCGATTGGGGAAGTGGTTGTTTATACTGATCCTGTTTATGCAAGTGGCTTATTGAAACAACCGAATCTACAATTGGCCCAGGCCGCCCGCTTTGAAGATACGTCCATTGTACAGGCGGAAAATCAGAGTGAACCCTTGGGTGGATCAGTCGAAGTTTATCAGGATTATACGGTAGCGAAGCAGCGCTTTGATTATTTAAGTGTTTTTTCTGATGTGGCAGGGTCTACCTACCAGGCCGGAAATGTCCTTTTGCGCCTGGATAATGCGATGCAACCAGAAAGCCGAAAGCATTATGAAACGGCACTCTCGGGTATTGTCAAATAAGTTGATTTACAGGATCATAATATCCTCTCTGACCCTTAGGAAAGACGGATGTCATGAAGTTATCGATTAAAGATGACTGGCATCCGTATAAGTTGGTCTTAGGTGCCTATCTTTCGAGTAGGCGATACTGTTTGAAACATAAAAATATGAAATGAGGGTTGAAATTGATCACGATGTTAAAAAACATGAAGTATCGGTATCTGATTTTGGGAACTATTCTTACATTGGTGTTAAGTTTGATCCTCTTTAATTTGCTGGGGTTAGCGAGTTCGTATGTCATGTCGTTTGCCGGAACCTTGGCGCTTTATTTTTTTCCCATCGGTTGGATGTTATATCACTTTAAAAAACACCATGTGTCTTTACGAGAGTGGCTGCAGCCGATAAAATTTAAAATTAGAGAAACAATTGCGGCGGCATTATTTCCGGAATTGCTTGGGATGGGGATTCTATTATTGATTTCCCTGGGAATTATGTTTGTTTTGCCCGCTGGGGTGKWTWRSKMWKKSTSKKRMWYYWCYWCCRAMWRRRSKSKYWWTWTKMKRYSSSSWKTKGKCWWSGMKMCWAYSKSKRWARRRMTKWWYKYTMSARKSWTWMTWWKKAATWRWAWGYTGRCWCRAKTWWMRSYRKSCMARKCAGTKWTWRKAKYSWYSGKSATTYYKKKWSYRAWRMAWCTGACYRCMGGKWTWWSWSYMRYMYTSRKMKKKWTKRWRYWRWRTKKKWWCTTTAWRARRWWMKRAARWWTKYKWCYGTKKAKRMWYRKYMWTRSYTWYSMTAAMSWKRKSGWKRYRWWRCWKWAAWMWKYWRYAWSSSWKRGMWSMKMRAYSRCMWMYKWAATMMMAYYYKYMRAWRWRMMRMWRWTRMTKMTKWTKKYRRKYATTYTKRYYACGRTKRKMYWGKYCTKKMKKRTGYTKKYSKTMCSMWWWWWYKSGSMYWAWRYSRYKGMSKWTGGGMWWCKWWAMWAMGRYSWKAWGGMKWTWSKSWYMWWKGRYWYWMAGRWRYTGKMRGYWGKSKSAWKWWMRGSYSTGMYWWYYWKWTTKRSSAGYKAYCKGMRYKCCGWTTYKRMMRMAMYTKMMKGMARRKWYMTSMGYRRTMKWRWKWTTKWTWAAACWMAAKTSTTAYYWWWWMRKGATWTWAAWMAKTTKASTRYYGMKWCRMKGWWTWSCYKRKSMWMRRGWKAKMKWWMMRWWAYWSWRMASAGCRWKAWKRKRKKKRYSMWMAWKRWYYTRYYKRMWCCRATTWTYRMRRKAAMARMMAWTRWYRYKRYYWTYRAWKWYWSTSSMYMYSKKGWKCCARTYCYYWWSWWTGYWRKSGKWRYYYTTWTKYKSGSCMWMWATSWTWKMYKWWKKRAWKCTWMMMMRAKMTCTRAWRSCRWYYRWRAWMKKKKGSWYRYWRWTRMTSGMRKCAKKGGKRWWRYSRKKMCYGRKKTYYKKRTKRKCCRGSYMYYTGASMRYYSRYWWKKYSRMMSWWWMMGRAMMAWMSMWGCKYKWTYRRATTWTKSWKAMAAYKYRAKTCKYMTSAATWMGWSWTTTKMAKYRKTTWRKYMMCKSWTCKRKKMWKWYSYSGGSAWCRGSWKRKWWKMSRKKTWKTSRKYWGRSMGTKWTYWKGTKYKCMMWRRYGAWWTTSMSGKYRSCGRTWWTMSCGSYRWYWSMSAWTATMMYRWCCWTYKRWKKMWSKCMMTSWYYRKKKCSWMWWYSSWKMWKKKSAWKKKKMSKWWWWWKRMKGSCYRTCTRKRTYRYMYYYAKKARRKMYWCSMYRMKMTCYMRRAMMWTSMRRAWRMRRWWSRACSTYWKKMMTYRMRWMAYSSGKSWAGCSMTYAMMRGSKKKYSKKTGATCMGGKCMKTTKMYMMTWYSSRRKTKSWRMGRARWCSRWYYWASRARGCWTTWKYWKWTYWTGYKRRCARKGTRAWWCSMCTGMRWWWRWCKKYKGSASYGKKTMGKSCAMKRRTMYSRTYRSYWGTYKGRWKCWGCRWSKTWRCGRTGTWGYSRKTKGRMMGWTYWCTSKKGMKSRRKSGSRWAWYYSWSRKWKGMSSYAKYACSRSCKTYKSRRAAKMWWCMRYYMTKTWSYYSAWMRMRCKRWTCWYKTYRKYRRKRSKRWTGSYGAYRWTSYSSRRAWKGRARRCMKSYMKGSAWCSCMSSCAGRAKKKRMWCRRKMYGMYCSSRKMRMYYRRGSMKRWRAMWYMRYYWCYGRSCTKRCRRAASSYKRYYARMSYYYRRWRGCYSRKSKTKGMWCMRRTYWKTYYSKCSKMYMGRRGYRMYGRSKRKKCMKTKYYMGRRSSCWKKWRMWWWWMKYRYSRGYRKRKWWWWWYSAYKRCRRYTWTYSRSSRSWSSRSKTYRRRMMMGAKKMCSMYYKCMRRWKWGMWSYKRMRAMWKWRMKRKSWRRCSMRKSGAWSGWKMWCKYKGSMSRRSGSGKMWRYMCSWYWRWKGAYSCMGMWCRRRYTWYSGKAMWGSATSMKSKMYGKAYSSCMRRMAKCGRWYSKCWTKRKKRRSWSRWKWRMMSMYRMYYTGYKKATSRGRAAMWSSYMGSSWMYCMSSKCAGMRWWRSRRMRGSYKRCMSKKWWYGMMMARRCMGMKRAMWWMRYYACMRARSKRRMAGAAGSWWRYSMMWRWYWSSKRRSMCMKGSTKGMAMMRRWWKWYCYSKCSGMSAKRRSSRAYRKMYSYRMAWWKYCMRRGMCMTSGKMWAAAMRRYWMMKGKGKMTRTTKYTRAWRMMARMWKKKSMSYWSTKGAYYWTWMWRYYGRYGSCSSYSKYWRRMRASSRSYKMWWWRMSWKMWSSCMSAYSMWSMKRKGRWRAKCKYKGSMYMAMSKGWYWSMASCMWTWWGKRWKYMSRKCAKWKKMKSSWRYTKKRWSMWGSYSGSWKGGMYSSYRKSRRWMSKSMTRSTSAWSTKAKSRAWRSCKKMYYTGWTTRKCRSRRWATYKTCSYKTCTYMRSKMAKMKAMMMKGRSSMKKRYRGKTKAWRARMWRRCMKYRWMRMWRMSSRMRAAARKAARMGAARMRAKCRCCWRRYWSCSRMKWCMTKMTTRWRAWGSMARWSMWMYSSGAGAWRKYKKAWRYMSMMMMAMMWWYRAWSMSRWYRRSWWWRCSRWKAWTKKRRMWRYYGSKRMMMYRMARWKKGSCMWTGYYSWYYRYWMYSTTGKCKKYMGYRKTKWSMWWMKGKYTSTTYKMMWTCMCSYCMWKSMKSWKRKSAWMAKYKCYRSMWYRWCYSWKWSMRKYYWTKMGWSAWWRYGGMWTTSGSGKMARWYKYKRSMARYTKKCTRKGAWMMTSRGAAKRYTKYWRSKSAWKTWARCGRWRRMRTMKMWGAWTRKYRYAGTRKWWWCCTKWYTWYMRRAAKMTWYMAYSRSCAGKRKSRGKKWAWWRMWRSCSWKMKSGMKKYGRGWGAWMRKMAGYRMMARGMYMACMARRMWKCMSMWTYWKTRWTWTRWKSCMWMTRWMMSGSGAKMMRYTTTMWGMCKMAMCWCMRWTKWKYSRSRWMMGMYWKYSKMGRWKKTRWWWWYSSSRKYMMTRSMRYKWKSMMMWKCSSKMYRSWACMKKSYYTTTWGCAKTRTSWYWATSWKWKTKCKRAWYCCMKTMMTSRMKSTKMTYATYWTWKCMAYYMKRTSCMKGMGSSYYTKKSMKMMRMRGWRSRKKTYKKKKAAWWYKYKGRCRAKYYTSWAKRRRWAYCWGAARSYWYYASGSSAAWWMMRMKKRWARWWCSRRRARKAKYMKWGKKRWWWSMWSATKWYCRWWWKSKTTAWCMWSCWGGWGMAKSKTWWWWRRAMSRWGYSRGMKTTRMSKKMWSRSCMRWMSMRRKSSWRSMMAWWRTCRSMMYYWSYGRTKYWKGYMAWMYRWCCSKSGWTMMKCTKYYKRWSYSRWYYYASKWWYKKGAYGRCSGCMMKWKWMRRRKSKRTKKWWKYSATWWWWARSAMSWKKMCMAWMGSGRYMKKMSRSGSMTKKTKGSARTRKKKCWWYMRGATWSCKGRYYYYWTWAMKSWAYCWTYKYAKWKWAYMWWKYYKATGSRRRSRKSSMTGSYAYCMGSGRARMGRKTWTYYRRRTWKYYRRRSSRGCCYGAWGMGRYMMYTKWAWCCRSMMCKYSWMARMSGRYTRTRRTACSGKRAKSWSCMRTGRWRWWKGAACWKKTYCSYWKKGGYWAWYRYMSYKSYKAAYCRTTRMYSGARSRWKKCWGSYYWAYCSYSMSMYSMWRMKMKWKGRTGRMSMKWSYYSSMSYSWYSRSWSCWRRWMMRAMKWSCMKGKKYARWMWGCKRWKSYKKYWMKWMKRAMKGGAWRRMSSMRCKWTRWMAKTSSMYRSMRYYKWTMKWMMAKMAMKKYMSMRRASCKGWYTSYGGYGRWKRRWRRSRRTRSYRYYKYWGRAWASSKRRCYYWTYARRRRTWSCWKKSCRSMGAWMMKTKYTWWKSKGAWKWKKRWWRCWRCCMRKKWARWRATYWKSCRGKKWGMMRARKMSSMMMKAKRMSRMSAWWTYAWMSRKWSSTTKTCRKWKKKSWWWGRWWMKKKSATSKYSWWTKWMKRRKKWRMTKWWWMMSWGRRKMAAAWRMAKMWSMWRASSWWWGYSCKWKMRATSMWGSSSMWTMCCKYYYTRWWKWYMWKRKWWRWMGSGWYMWMSASKSYKGWSAMMWAAAMSRWATKRMAKRKRCARAAWRMRAWRMKWWYWRRYAKRAMGKGMAAAASCRGMTWTKWYAWWRSCMAYMRSMWYWYRMSYWYSAWKTSMKYSGMMMKRAWKSTGGKRATRAAAAWSRSWRMMAWYSWTGWRARKGKRAYYMRTYWRRWAKWRSWRSYSSSMRWTRMGWWTKAWGMWRAKWKRYRWWWMRRMYWWYKWARWRAKCKRKYGRWKWRRARAWTRMMAAWKWSMAMKMSWRATMWAAKWWWRRWTWWYKYWWTWGWWWRSRWAWTGCATGRKRTWYWWMWRKTWWKWKWRRAAMRWRMRKMAAWMRWAKWWKWAKWRGWRARWRSYWTRAATMWWRYKRCWKASMKYWTTAKMWKSMWSMWKRRTSKKGWWARARAMGYMKKTSAMATRMAMSRWWTKWAWKRRAMAAMMTWRWWRRARAWWTSWSARRAMKTGSRRWASSRSWWWKKWTAWAWSMRAWAAGWAYMWRCKYWMGMTWWKMWWCGMAWKMAMKRWKRRWATAARAAYSRYWRARRWTCWTKTKWRWRTKRWWAKTKWRRWRRMAGMAMKGMRMAWWKWGRRTRMAGWAWWKWRMSRAKWAKWRWYTMKAMKWRARCKAWWGWAWWWKWAMTTKRRMMYGWMCAMTSMTRATRKMMTWAAAMRWWRTYMRAWAGKAYMSGWMMTKCWTGARMYASAAARWKYAMWTKWSKRRYWMMMKKMAAWYRWWSWWTKAWWRRAGRAAAGMAKSAWKAYWAKTAYRRWRARYRKKASCWKGMTYCMRRRWRWYRAAARWRAWKTRKYTMAMRWGMACMSAKKWKAWGKRAAAMSCWWKKWKGMRATWYCWGARKWMTYSRRRKAMRAMTWKGSWYMKATYRKMRRWGWAKYWRMTSAARMWMRWAAWSSRWWTYMMWAAKWATWTMARAMMMRKWRWGGYWMTWTKWTWRMWKSWRWWTRMRRAGAYMSYRWKSAWYWWAWWRRRKAYRGYWTWTKRMRARRAWTTGACWAYACTTWAAMWRWARWMAWTKWWSWWWSRMYSGRWSAYKKWTAWKRRMMTAMARMKWYGWYRGMAASSRYYRRWMYTKCWKSARMYRGAAAKKSMRCWYWKYTRRTTYSWWTAAAAWAAKSWRWSWAMGAAKKRWMRWRGSRTKWMAASWRYSAWRMAWRRRAMSWWRAYWMMWWAAWAMRWRAMWRAKTKRKSYAAARMRAAMMMWGKMGWWKTGWWAYKMAAKGWWRCGMWKMYAKWKYKSWYMARMKMAAWMKYRKYWCYGWTKRWMGRYSWRRKKRAYRRMAARMRAWMWKCGWAYWYAAWMRKMWKYMRAWSRMAGWRWRRMAATMYRWYWGYWRYKGWWWWYAMMSAKMYWKYTYATYWWAWAWWRRWTKGSWWWWSSRAWKAWTTKSASAWMAMKTKAARRRKAAWMWWWKMYKRAAMAMTGKKKSRKSWKTMKRWAMMWWCMKWKKCKWYRRYMWSMRKYAMMMKKGCAKSRRAWKRMAAYRMARYWMAGWTARWWKSWWTRAWWWWAKSKRWMYRSRWAWWRKCRWKGGRWTYRWWYWKYCWWKYMMMRMAMSWWAMMWRATKRATRMRKSMSRRARKRRKKSWRAWSAWRWYWTKTMKYWKYKWWMWKARARRWAWMRSRRWKAWWKYRKWYWRRMWMWWWYKCMTKWYWRWKSRWRGMYSWRWSGKRMAGMAMGRAAKYATCSRRYWWWRWYWGMMSCRGWTRSSRRWAMAMAAAWSMMWCARWWWKRKATMKWWSMYASMTWTSTTRYYWMWWATYGAYYWGRWRYMSSRWWTWTWTSMRSWTAMRGKKMAKKMRAWKWTKRYCSWRAWWAYKRYKRMGGYAKTYGMYRSSMWYYWWKKMWWYWWWMTSARKYACCMSRGCWTGRWMMWRSARMWAWMWWWWRWWRKRMKMWWYKAWKWKWTYGRYAMKRWKARWWKYSRKSSAWTSGTKWWYWMTYTTYYMRMAYYYTRSMKRRTGRAYSSRKYSGRRRMKRGRYGYSRKSAWSTTYWTKRWMWRCWAWSMSRGRAAMAKAWKSWWKWAMKYWTKMTKMMMAWKATKYMWSMWMMRKMSWGRMTGRAWMKWRWAKWACGRWMRYAYCCRRWKMYKWTKRWMYYRSKYRCKKARWCASAAAAKRSWMWRAWWSWKRTMKWWRWWAYSKYKKTWKSYTMWRAKSSAYSRRRKRYCRGAKMYKWRWYRSMKTRSSSSKMWTTYWMWSTTSRMMKWWWKWWTKWSRRRSKKMTKKKMYRSSYRKWARTTMARYTYAATMWSYWRCMRSARYWTKWKCYWRKARAWATSMYWYMKRKTKYKAWASYWAKWGKWKSKMWMWWWRRSWWWWYKKSSRWYGKKSARSAAYMKKKTAWRWKWMTGRYKWSWRWRSYRRTTKRRWKYTSRRYSMYSKYRAYKYMRTSRMAWACRRWRCCSGRMWMMSRKTMWRYWWYWMKYRMWTYYMMARWTRTWMMSAMYSYAMMRAATSRWMRYRWTWYKRCKAYSRMWSSCRRAKYMWTKGRWWKYAMSSKYTTRRWMRSAMMRKSRTWKSRKACWGKYMWTAWKMWTRKMSWKATGMWRAKRGKMMKRRASRWTMWKWKYMSARWKRCARYGGCSYKWWYYKTSAYKWMRAWKKTTKATTWYKRGRMTRYWSGKMWAYYKRKRARKKCRRSYYWAWAYMYMKYAKKAMYWKTWRMKWWWARWMAWRSCWYMRRTTYKRMMWGYKRKKKKAKYTAYSRWAAGCMAWWKWYRSSAMKWRYARKARCAKKGYWTRTRAWTRMKKYCMRWRKKMWWWYRRWWWTYWKYYAKSWWRWKKYMRWSAYRRASSRRRMMMRMMWAYYRSWWWSMRYTAWRSMCMKKWWMWRWKWYKMMKWRWMMARMWAATYRWYGYRWYTSGRMKAMSRAYRKMKKATKRMTRKGAYGSRAMKKKKWRWWWGMASMRRMWTWSCKRWCMGKMYRKRWSMTTMWMCMRRTKMRRWTRKWACGRWMMWYKATTKWTWMAAKKAMWASSRCSWKWWSSRTRWKSRRKRKRRTWTAYYWMTRRMAWWKAYRKSMAKKKWYRRMGGMKWKCWWAARYRWCWKAWWAMMKSKRMAGMKMRRYMRRASMWWMAWTKYSAMYYRYSKRSWWAWWTRSSRAWMRMMMYKKWYWYSARWRWTRWKRRMATKRYKKMWAWWTWSRRSCMRAAWSMKAWMRWWWATTWWCYASSWAWYRWTYWRRMWRSAKSRGGMRAMCMAWTWRYRTYCRGSWWWARMMYGGWWATKMRKCGRCWTRWRAWKATWATTSATSKAAYTKRAWSAACAACAWAYTRWRKMTWWKMSGSRAAWSKSAAKKKRRWGWWAATWAYCYRKYSSRAWRSSMYWKTYWYSMARWYSKAKYAKAWCSSTSRYMKWWTKATKMAMKKAMTRGCRSYAKWKKKWWMWGYGKWRRWMKRKWYSWWWAWYRWKGRTWTRYRGRTWMASSKKMWWTYMWARKKGWYARARAWAMGYSRMAKYSCRWSRSKRSWRWYRYTSWSRATSWCMWWMWAMMAKKKMAATCMRMMMRWTWTWGMGWKTYKKKSWAWKSRWRRMMWKAKWRWAKCAWARMMRSWWMAKKYAKTAAYYMMSKAKCMRTTTKAMWRSWYGKGSSKRYCMATWMSKRTSSRRSRYAWAMRWKKYWRKKCRSMKSYAWAYSATTRKTRKKMAYMRMMKWTRWYMAWMWWMAWRMKGRATRKWAWMGRMWMARYYYRARSKWKYKTTWRWAWYCMGGTGMWRMAMCMWWKYTTWRAAWMMKYRGYRGATYSMWKRMMWKWWYMKGSAMKGMMTGGYKKKAYTGYTTWCARWKTRAATYRGGWKRAKWWYYSWRKRWWTWTRRWYWRAYSWWYRATYCYAGTKKTKAARKRTMMRWCRRAWKYSRWRRSKGRTKWWRMTMMKGRWRTSRMKRYRMMASWKAWRKYSRMRAWRKAYRSSKKWTSTRTMYMWRYRAWMMYKRWSWWTMTSAYMSSARYTACARRSARKRRYWSWRKMRSCKKYWWMWWSRTSGYGCSTKYSRAWAMCGAWRRWMYKYWWWSSAKKCWRKSMRYRTMTMMRSSRWKSRKGGKRACAWYYKWYRYCWRKRTTRMTKAGGSATGGMAAARMMYMWRYCTGRMMKWKMWTTTSRRKYSRSRKSRKSMRWCWWATMTKAAARTSRTSRKYSSAWWKRRWMACWSTWYSRKKWWRGYMYRKWTTSAMYSSWWTSRMAWTRMAKTRGSRGRRKKWYMYMMWMMRWTKAWKSTGWYSMWKRRWSYMMSYKTWRAWRTRWCRMAMKSMAKKKKWAMRKSWTTWWWRYASWKRAMWRSMRKSRWRMMWRWTKKKRMWSMWKKMMRYKKRWWRWAKAYMAWKRMWSMWGMTMYKTCTRMMMYGMAWWASRMRRRMKKGYAKYAKCMGMWKCARYTRCMWGRSRMYYYCRKWWWACSARWRWYWKYWATGCRRRCAWTYMAWGWMTSSKRRSASCRKSKKGAMMYKYTTYWSMWKRKKTSMWTRRSMRTSKYAAMWSYYWWAMSYKGSMKMGRAWTKCKSRKGGYRKSGRMASKMTKWTWKRAWAKKRKKRAKCCSRWAWKSMSMYTSWWTSAKTTKWKKMSMWWWYCMRSYSAWYRGCMWYRSWKKKKYKGGGWRAWAYCYAYYRWWKMWGRYRWMRMWSAKMSKRMMMRTAMMTWKAMSKYAMTSSMKGYWTWSATSYWWWYKGCASAWAWSWAYRMYRATRCAYATTTWRWSKMYMWWMMAKTSAWAAAWGRWARWKSSWGRAKSKRMRWMWASRATRCMWWMKSYKASMWYSWWTMWGYSSMMWSASWWGMSWGMKRRWYMYMWKYKRMSRKYKWWAKSMMKRMGRMMMYWWYRMKRCTRKTWAYRMYRWMWRSRRYYSMKWWKSAMWAYGTYWWWRACWKWMWKWRCTSTYKRAWGSWRGCTMSSAAWKCKCAGSSWRWKGWRMCRATGWTKRAAWRKKAYKRASCMRSYARKSSRSYYRWAYMARTTSKKGRRCMWAYMYKGWYATCMGCMKCRKTKSKKKWGRRAAMAACSWMYWRWRYYRGWMWWWWRASMYMSKKRAAAYAMSTTKRSSKTWMTSKSRKMMWYSWYRMRAWSGSMAMRWATRTWTKMYRAKAMMCMKYYAMWGSRKCMAAYAKTSRRAWRTRRRMKATMRWGSMWSSGAAAAWARKWYRCCWKYTSTWMMRWMYWWTWTRWRCCSRGRMAMGARTSMWSGMTATCRKCKGRRRWSTKWWYSCMRWRRRMAYSRMTRCTRYTAYWTWYRWYMRRAACRKWTYWSAAGCAMARYGYTKKAAAYWWAMARYGMWMWCRRRYKGRWGSTWCMRRWYMRMASMMAWRWKKRSCRMYRRWRAWWMGSKWYTRMMYWAMMWGGSRAKSSMWMCWAMYKMKKGRAYSWWWAWYRMWMWMMKSRSSRWYKCRRKASMWWASRWSKRSCAGRSSKRKYATWTWRMGSCRGTKSRAAYAWKKWYGKMKWTAYCWRWYAMAMYKCMRRRWSSCARMRWWTWWTTWWKGAGWWMMYSYCWSAKMSSMYRWYRKTGRRAKSKAMSYWWWMMRSSSAYMRAARMWRAKTYRMMASYYKKACARWWKYMWWYRRAMMRRSRAMSGWATYWAMKYWWKMKKCYRRWAAKYRWYSSSWWTKAWMAWKSSWASWAYYRSAKWMWYSMKKAACAYAWTWCRARYAWARTRCKSKWAMWRAWYMWCKRRAAMAAGYTSGTRSWWMARKKSAWRMMAMAWGMTKWGCKSMRGWWMWWYKCRYYYRCAWTMAAWRSMRAWKSMMCMWASYGAYYRRAWRTKMMWYWSAYWAWYRKYKKRYTYAWKAYSYYWKKKGTRRYAKGMSGMWMRTRWAAMKKSGRWSSSAAWMYWGMCSYWWWYWCMMMWMWRAATRYMRWSMMSSMRMWRKYWRYYWWRRRRWWAMWMYYTKWKMMMAYGKMRKKGWRRKYGAMMWWWWCCGSGRWWAAAWGSRGMGKYWRAWCMSTSASAAMTKYMWMCSSAAWAMMAMCGGKMKKTRMYWRTKMWGYSMRKWWTMWRMKGSYWTKRKMAATSKMAKWAMMGRARMRKMKAYYAMYACMRKACGAWTRTWWKASKMYKAMWRWKWYTYWRKMRRAMGKYYSWWCRRAAWTGRRYGMAMCRRKMYWWSCWKARRWWMWMWTCASYYGCRRTYARMMYAKRAYMRCMARARYSRSSWGRAWTRYCKYWSMWWMWMAKTKKRTWYRYRATKSMYKWRRWMMYAKKAYGYRWRTGRMRATKGSWWMRCMRMCSRGMCSCTRYCKSAMYWRWKWWYAYARKYYARGSWMWRKSRGMCWAARSRRAWYRAMTWTWSCWAWSRSAATSKKGSWWGARRWTAYMSSSGAWARMWYRRSRCSRCKRMWCMKTYWRMMMYYWMYYMCCARWWCAAMMRRGSRGYSSCAGYWSRGWSCRSYWYMYSWYKSSWTGRRARMWKTMAWWAWRGWAWCGGMWMMCWSWRCYRKACSWWYGWTKKWKTMSGMAWWWKMYTKAMWMKRAMRGMWMATSGRAMKTKARMRAWYMSSTAYRWYYATRAWWWRYSWWMMSWWRYRRTWARMSWAWSAMAKCARKAWCYGGGKRRAKWRWYKCRYYAMMMMWRTGRWKMCGSWRKWRACSRRWWSMCARWRWSTGWAWSRYKRYKGSTWARCCSCYRKRWSGYWRCSRSMATYRRWTWYRSRKRTKAWSSKSWMTGGRAMRAWRMGSWKWSARTWTAYMWMKGACARYCYRKYAMSRGKKWWSMSMMKRRRRMTCMAMMSCWMKACWMYWWTKRSMWSMMCCTRMMMKRKSMAAAARGSMGSSRSMKYRSRKMSMMYMMSMMMKSYGGTKKRAWSMMYWMMWAWYRGTAYMSGSMCAMTGRKMTMYRMCTRSRAWRKKWKMGKSMAKRYSYWRAMAMYMAWWKWWAWYKSAAYGKWRMWMAKWWCMTRWSYYWRWKWTKTGSSKMRSMRMRTWWTRAWWKWWAYAMMKMMGWRKCYGGRKWRMKAKWTKSKTTWMACYWWWRWKGCMGKKRSWAWYMSKWYRRCMRARACWKWMASAWYGMYRKYAWSSSSMTMWWTGRYRMYGMCSRWMMSATWKKGGTAWRMTMYSKTYWKGAWWSMTRRGSKRAMMKKWTMWRMMKSACMGSSYMKTWMMRRKRMWSSSWMKGRKWAWMSAAYSCYWTMCKWTAMWGRGRYKAYYMYKAMSWKRSCRAAASKSSKKKWKMYTRCMTSRAYWRCSRMWRKYRKKRTSMKSAMSWSSKAYSMKTWMWCRRYCMRKRKWWYMYRAYKGGMRMWGGMGAKWRMRRKCSYAWRRMCYMWWWYYTRTYTCWWTRSWGCWMWRAYMATSMSSYWRAYYKSYRGSRCSSMRSSKKWTGMTTYTTWWAMSRACKRGSMMRSWKKKYTAKTWGSWYYTWAMWATMAKKGSMRWRMYKRTTRSYASRRYYRWWWCRTYCASARMGWMRTYMTYSGRATSRTKSWSGYKGCSGRRRCSRWKGTGGYWMMYKRWSYKWMTSAKWSYWKGRRGRAWYYRRYSRSSRYSRYSGKGYCGKTRRMRGASWMRGYYSRWKKRRMGAWTCSSWTSMRKKRSMRARKSTWKTWSWASSMKWSMSRAAMKRRKTYTWWSTMYMYRMATWGSMKSWAKYRYGRWCYKKWRRTSRRWYSCWWWWTSMAYYMSSRYWYSMWRWKRRRMGYKKKYSAWRWRGWTYMMAWRKCSWAYMRMYKGYWKSWTTAYTKYWWKMWMAWKMYRKYYRRYYRMMMKRWSMSCARYRKRYGSKWMWTWAWASMAMTRKCRMAMTKGYWWAKTRGMWYSWYARWMTYRKYSKYRWWSKRGKWGKSAKKRYYRKWKSKKYYWYAGMRWMKTYMKYMKWAYSGKKSKKRKSRMKKRSGSSGAKKKSRSTMSYRRMRSGWSTYRSWKTATSAWKGRYWSMRSGRSRGMKKKRGYGYSKRTKRMSRMRWWARYWYAWKRRKSGAKWMRRAWRRAKGGRSARATSWWKWTKAMKSSGTGWSSWWWKAASWMTWTRTMYMMWMWKKSKWKKWRKSGMKKWSWTWWRAWSMAWWSSAAAWWGCAYKACYRMWMKYRKYRRAARRKSWWYYAWKTKKTTYAMAAWWSGRRSCKRKGKYAKGWWYMTKWTTTRYWWWKGWTMTCCKRYTAWAYTWKGWGMAATWWRCRGKARWKMMTWYMAAWWTSSMAWTWGYMWRKKGKWTYKWSWKWYKWKKSSKTKKTKSAKRRSYSMWYRYSKRMGKKKTKWWARSRRSWYMMSSAYTWMYGRWRKKAKMAAWKGSGGMRWWWKYWKYAKSMWSAKRKSTKKYKTTRYSATTRSMAKMWKRRKWGWKWSARSRYSTWKWAAYRYWAWWAWMKRAWWWTGGMRWAARRRWRATGGAGAAATCAAATTACTGGGTGTGCTTTTAACAATTTATACCATATGGCTTGTTGTGGATTTGATAAAAAGCAAAGGGAAAAGCATGACTAAAATTGTCAGAAGAGCAACCATTTTTTCACAATAGGGGGCTGGGTTATGTACCTGATTTATATTGGTTCTCCTACTATATTTGGTGAAATTAACAGTAGTACCTTTAAAATTGCAATTAGTCTGGGGTTTCATGTTATGATGGGGTTGTTCGTAGCCCCACATGTACATGTTGAAAAGGGGACACCGTCTTATGAAATGATAAAAGGGGGAATAATTACCCTTGCGTTACTAATTTTATATCTTGTCTATCTTGTTAATACGCGCTAAAAGTTATCTAAATGGATTGGTACTGAAATAATTCGGTACCGATCCATTTTTAATGTTTAAGGGTCATTAGGGTGAAATAAAAAACGCCTAAACAATGGGAATGTGGGGCCGATACCGATGGCATCATCGGGATCATGCTACCCGAACCATTGTGCTAAACTTTCTTATGATTCCTGGGAGAAACAAATCAGCATCACCGGCGTCAAAAAAGTGCTGATAAAAAATAAATGTTGCTTAATAAGTGCGGTTATTCGTAGTCATTTCACTTTTAAAAGCGTATAATATAATATCAGCAAGTCTATTCTTGATGGAAATAACGTAATCAGATCGGTGGATTTAAGTTGGAGGAATTTTGAATAATTTTATTGTGCAGGAAATGATTGAGCAACTTAAGGGTAGATATATCAAATGGTGGTGGAAAACGGACAAGTGTTTTCCTGTTTTGGGTGAAAAAATCAACCTCAAAGAAAAAATAAGACGAGAAAAGGATGTGAACCAGTTTATCAATAACCTTTTTTCGCACTTAAAGCAATGTCCTAAGAATAAAGATCTACTAACGGACTGGAAAAACACCTTATGGACACTGATAAAAAATGCTGGAGAACAGTCGGGCTTTACCGAAGATGAGGTTGATCAAGATTTTGCAAAAGCCCTTCCAAGTGTAACGAATCGCTTTATTTGCAGTGTCAAAGGGTTTAACGCCGAGATGGAATTAAAAAACATGTTGCAAGCCCTCAGAAATGTCTGGATCATGAATCTGCTCCAGGTTTTGTTTGCGGTTGAGGTTGAGTATACCCCTTCTATTTTTGCTTATAGCATGCTTTACCCGTATACTGATAATTATTTAGACGACCCGGAAGTATCCTTTGAAGATAAACAACAGATCAATAAACGCTTTAGACGCCGGTTAGAAGGTGAGCAAATAGATGCGAATGACGACTACGAAGCGGCCTTATTTGATTTTGTTGGGATGATTGAAAGCCAATATAGTCGGACAGATTTTAAAGAATTATATGAAAGTCTCTTATCTATTCACGACGCACAATGTAATAGTCTGATGCAGCATGATGAGATGACGTCCCCTTATGAAAAAGACGTCTTAGGAATAAGTGCGCAAAAAGGCGGGGCTTCGGTCCTGGCAGATGCCTATTTAGTGAAGGGCAAACTTTCTGATGTAGAGGTGGATTTTGCCTTTGCCTATGGTATACTGCTTCAATTATGTGATGATTTACAAGATGCCAAAGAGGATCTGGAAAATGAACACATGACTATTTTTTCGGTGACGTTGGGAAAGTGGCCGTTAGATCGGCTAACCAATGCCTTGTTTGATTTTTCTAATATGATAATGACAGATTCATATGAGCAACTGGATCATGAAAAATCCCGTAAAATGAAATCCTTCTTACAGAAAAACCTGACGCTATTAATATTTGAAGCGATTTCACAAAACCAGGATTTTTATAGTAAAGATTATATAAAAGCCATTGAACCGTATCTGCCGTTTAGAATGACCTATACGAGAAAGCTTTATAAAAAACTGAAACGGAAGTATTCGAACTTTAAAAGCATGGCCGGCTACACCATCGATGAGATCATCCTAATGGCAATGGAAGAAGCGCGTTGAAAATTAGCGAGTGCAATAAAAAGTGAAAATAGGGGGAAGTAAAGATGCGAGTATGTGTTACATGGGCTTGATAAGCCTAATGGGAATAGCAGAAAAAAATGTGTGTCGTTGATTTTTAAAGGGGCCTTCTGGCAGGAGAAAAAAATGTGTGGACGTTATATTTTATATTCCGATAAAGAGGAAAGAGCGATCAAGGCAATCGTTGAAGAAGTGAATAAAAAATATCATACCGTGATAAAAAAAGGGGATATCCATCCAACTGATCTGGCGCCGGTTTACATCCCTCGGAAGGATCATCAGGGCATGGATCTGGTGTTAAAAAAATGGGGGTACACGCGGCATTTTGAGAAAAAGACCCTCTTGATTAATGCCCGCTCGGAAACGGTGCTGGAAAAACCCCTTTTCCGCGATGATTTTATGAACCGCCGTTGCTTGATTCCAGCGATGGGTTTTTATGAATGGAATGAGAAAAAAGAGAAATTCCGCTTTACCGGTACCGAGGAGCTGATTTATCTGGGCGGCTTTTTCCATCAACAAACAAAAGGTTTCGATGAGTTTATGATTATGACTAAGCCCCCAGTCGAATTGATCGCACCGATTCACAACCGAATGCCAGTGGTGATTCCAGCAGACCAGGCAACAGACTTTCTGTATTCCACAAAAACCGCGATAAAAATTAGCACGGAAAATCGGGTTGTCCTAAAAAAAGAATTGATTCAGGGAGAGAAGCAAGTTAGTTTGCTTGATCTTCTTGCGGATGTGGCTTCCCCAAAAGAAGTGTAACCAGATAATTTCAAAAAGTCTAAAAGTCGGTGAAATGTCTGTCATTTCACCGACCTTTTTATAGGCGGTATTAAATCTTCACCTTTTGATGGCATTTAACAATTCGAGACTTTTAAAAATCAACAATTGTTTTAGCGACATCCGTTCCATCCGGGCCGGAGAATTTAACGGTTATCATGGATATCCCTTTTTTCATCCAAACTCGATCAATTTCCGGTTTGCCTTCAAAGCCCTGAGTTGAAGATAATTCATAACCATCTCCTCCGAGTTTCGCTTTGGTTTCCTCATAGGTCATCCCTTCAGTAATACTTTGTGCCTGTTCGTCAGTGACTCGTTTGTCATCCGGTAGTGTGATGAGGTAAGCTTCCAAACCCTCGACACTTTTATTAAAAACAACTTTTGAACTTCCATCTTGTGAAAAAACAGAGCTCAGACCAATCATAACACCATTTCCATTTGCGTCAGTATACTGGAATACATCAGTCATGGGTTCTTTAGCTGTTACGCCCAAGGCGGTATCCACCTCCGCTTTTGTCTGGCCGAGCTGAACCTTGTCATAGAACGCATAAATTTTATCCAGGGTAGCAGTGCTATCAACCGCTTCGGAACGATCACCCGTTTCGGAATCACCATCGGCGTCTTGAGTGCTTTGTTGACCACAGCCAGCCATAAAAACTGACGAAAAAACCAGCAAAACCAACAGTAAAATGAGTCGCTTGATTCTTGACTTTGTCATCGAAAAACACCTCCTTTTTCTTTCAGTACGTTGATACCCATTATGACGACTAAATAACAGTTTTGATTAAATATTGGCGGTGGTTTTTAAGGACTGAAATGGGCGATTGATTTCAATAAGATTGACTAAAGTTTCAGAATAATCTGGAAATAGTGTTTATATCCACGTAAAGGTTAAAAGTTTAATGCACGGTTTCATAATAGGAGTATAATAAGGTATCAAGGAAAATGGGAGTTATTATGGAATTTAAAAATGTGATTGCTGAAAGACGGAGTATGCGGAAATACGACGTATCTAAAAAGGTCGATGAAGGCGATCGGATAAAGCGATGATTGCGGTGGGTCATGCAGCCCAGGAAGCTAAAATGCCTCCTCGTAAATCGGCTGATGAGATTCTAAAATTCTTTTAGAAAATTCTGGTTTGAAGAACAGTAGCCCGGAGAATGGTCTAGGGAAGGAGATATAGTTGAAGGGAATTAAAATGACTAAAATTGAAGACGGTAACCCAGTTGATGCGTATATCCGCCAATTCCCGGCGGACGTCCAGGTGATTCTTCAGGAAATCCGGCAGGTGATTAGAGAAGTAGCGCCTGAAGCGGATGAAAAGATTAGTTATCAAATGCCGACATTCTTTCTGGATGGTAATCTGGTTCATTTTGCGGCCTATAAAAACCATATCGGCTTCTATCCAGCGCCCTCAGGCATCGAAAAATTCAAGAAAGAATTGTCAATATATAAGGGCGCCAAAGGTTCGGTTCAATTTCCGCTTAATGAACCAATGCCTTTTGATCTGATCCGAAAAATCGTCGCTTTTAGAGTGGCAGAGAATCAGGCGAAAGCGAAAAGCAAGCAAAAAAAGAGCGAAATATAACAGCCTGAAAGATTATATCAAACGCTATAAAACAGTAAGCCCTCGAAATAAGGTTCTGGAAATGAGTGCTTTTAGCAAGGGCAGTCAAGCAATTCGTTCCGGAAGGTTATGAGCTGATTGAATTGCCTCCCTGCACGATGATGGTATTTCAGGGCGAACCCTATGACGATACCGATTTTATGGCCGAAATTGATGCAATCTGGGAGCATGTTAAGCGGTTTGATCCAACGGTTTATGGCTATCAATGGGCACCGGAAGCAGCACCGAGATTCCAGCTGGTGCCGATGGGCTACCGCGGGTATATTGAAGCTTATCCCGTTAACGCCATTAACAAAATCTAGTCTCATCCAGCACCAGCCAAGCCGGTTCAAAGCGGAAGAAAAATCTGCGCGCTTTGAACCGGCTTTTTAACAATCTATTATAACGATTTATTTCTCCATACTGTAAAAGTATGGAGATTTTTTGGGTGTGCCCGGTAAAGGGTGGATCTAAATAAGGGTTTCTTTTTAGTTTGAAAATGCATATAATAATGAGACGGTGAGGTCTGATTAAAATTCGAGCAAAGCGTTTTATTAATGGGGTGATACAGATGTTTTCAAAGTTATTTAATAAATATCTTACCAACGATTTTAGATTCACTTCCGAGGATCTTCAGTTTCGGCGGGTACGGATGATTAATTGTGTCCTGCCAATCGCTATTTTTGTGCTATTCGTTTTTTCCTTTGTTGCCTATGCCATCGAGCTTTATCCAGTGATGGTCAGTAATTTAATTGGCGGTGTGTTGGCATTTTTTGCGCTTTATGATTTTCACAAACGGCATTTTGTCTTTTTTACGGCGGTCTTAATAGTGGCTATTGAAATTTTTGTTCTGCTTAGTTTATTCTGGTTTGTGGGATTTAATCACTATGTACTTGTTTGGATAGTCGTCGTTCCCATTTCTGCTTATTTTTTGCTAGGAAGAAAGGGCGGCCGAATTTTTACATTTAGTTTTTCCCTAAGGGTTTTAATATTTATCTTCTTAAATTATGCGAATTGGGAAACCCAGGGTTTTACTAATGTTGGCTTACTTAATCTTGGCTTTTCATATCTGGGCATGATTCTGATAATCAGCTATTATGAACTCAGTATGCAAGAAGCACTAAAAAATTTAGAGCGAAAAAATCACGAATTGGCCATCTTATCAATCACCGATAGTCTTACCGGGATCTACAATCGGATTAAACTGGATGAGATTCTATTTTTAGAAATCAGCAATTATCGAAAAACCGGCAAAGATTTTGCCATCCTAATTGGTGATATTGACTTTTTTAAACAGATCAATGATAACTACGGGCACCTGTACGGGGATAGAGTTTTAAAAGAAATCACCCAAATAATGGGTGAAACGATACGAGAAACGGATATTTGTGGGCGCTGGGGTGGTGAAGAATTTATGATTATTTGTTTGAATACGCAGATTGGCGGTGCTGTTTTTCTGGCGGAAAAACTCCGGCTGGCAATCGAAGATTTCTCCAGATTAGCACCTCATCAGGTTACCATGAGTTTTGGGGTTGCGCAATTTGAGCCACTAGATACCATTGAAACCCTCATCAAGCGGGCCGATGATGCCCTTTATCTGGCAAAAAAACGGGGTCGAAATCGGGTTGAACAATTATAGTTTAACGAGAGATATTTGCTTTAGATACAAAATTTAGTGACGGCACCATCATATAAATGGGTATATAAAAGAAAACTACAACAAAGGAGACGTAAAATGGACGATAAAGTTTTAAAAAAGTATCCTTTTTCCTATGACATGGAAACCTTGGATAATGAACTGCACTTAAGAGGAAATGAAGCGATGTTGGATATTCTAGAACCCATCTATGAAATGGTTCAAAAGATTGCCATACCCAAAGCCATTTATTTTGAAGCTCAGATTACCGAAAAAACTGATGCATGGGTAAAGGTCAATGGTGTAGTCTTTGAAAGCGAGCTGTTGCGAGGTTATGTCAATCAGGGAGATCCGGTCTTTCCCTACATTGTTACCGTGGGTACCGAGCTGGATGATTATGCCAAAACCCTGAAGGATTCTATGGATCTCTTTATGATTGATGAAGTGATGAATCTGCTAGTTAATACCGGCAAGGTGTTCGTGGCGGATGCGGTCAAAGAGGTGTCAGGCTGGCAGTCGGTAAAGGATTATGTTCCCGGAAACGGCGAAGAATGGTCAACCGTGGAACAGAAACGTCTTTTTGACCTGTTTGCCGGTGAAACCGCCAAAATCGGGGTGACTCTGGGGGATAATTATTTTGTGTTGCCCGGGCGGTCCACCATTGGGATTTTATTACAGAAGAGATAAATCGGATCAGTAGAAGTTACTCAGCTTCTTTAAAATACGCGATAAAATGCTTGTAATAACCCTTTGATTTTTCGGTTACAAAGTTACCATTGATCTCTGGGTTATTTAAGATGCTATCAATATTAAACCCGCCGGTGTAGGGGTCGACAACACAGCCGGTCAGATTTCTTGCTTGTATGGCGTGAGTAGGACATCCGTAAATACAGCGCATACACCAAATGCAATGGGAGCCAAAACAGATTTGACCCGCAGTTTCGAGAATATTATTTGTCGGACAATTACGGATACATTTGTTGCAGAGGTTACAGTTATCAGATGTTGAAAGACCTCGCGCAAAATATTTTGCCCCATAATGTTCTTCACCATAGTAGAGAATTCGAAGAAATTTACTAAGAATCCCATTGATTTTTAATTGCTGCGCCTGTTCATTGATGGTGTCGGTGACTATTTTATCAACTTTTTTTACAGCGGCGCCATATAATTGTTTATTTAGTTGATCGTCATATTTTATAAACCAGTTACAGGGCATAGCCAAGATGGAATTATGAAATACCAGATAGCCTTTTTCTTCCATTGTATGAATGATCGAATCGGATGCACCATGGTTAATGTAATGTGCAGAAGAGGCAGTTTTGAATATGAAGGCCTTCTTTCCCGAACAAGGGGGCAAGATCTTGGCAAACTGCTCAGTAATGCTGGAAGCACCGAATCCTAGGACTGGATGACCGACACCAATCATATCAAATTCATTAGTGATCAACGGTGTTTTATGATTTACAATATCCTCAATCCTGAATAATTCAACTTTGATGTGCTTTCGTTGATAGGATGCCGATAACAGTCTGGCGATAATTTCAGTATTGCCAGTACCTGAAAAGTAGAAAATCCCGATTCTTTTCATTTTAATAGTGCTCCTCTTGTGTGGATTCTAAAACCTTTTGGTCTAAAACAGAAGTGATAAACCGGTCCTCAAAATCTTCGATAATGGTATCTGAATTTGTATTCTTACTCATTACCAGAGAAGATAATACACCATCAAGTGCGGAGACAAGGGTTATTGCACTTGCACGGGTATTGTGTTTGCTAAACTGACCGCTGCTGACGCTTCTGTCGTAGAGCGTTTTGATAAAGTTGGTCATATTATCATAGTAATCCTCATAGACTTGCCACATTTCTGGAGACGAAAGGGCTTTAACCATAGTTAGAAAGAAAAAAGTCAGCTCCTTCTTGTGCGTCAACCAGTAACTGACATAGCTCTGGATGTAAAAGCGGATCCCCTCAACGGCGTCTGGATTTTCCGCAGCGATGCGGACATATTCATAAATCGGTTCGTTTAATTTTTCGTTTGCAAAATATAGGATTTCATCTTTGCTGCTAAAGTGATGATATAAACCGCCTTTACTGATCTGTGCTCTTTTTGCAATCGCCTCCATGGATGCACCTTCGTAACCCTTCTCAAGAAAAATTTCGACAGCGCTATTGACAATATCATCGATTCGCTTTTCTTTTGTTTCCCATTTAGACATTGTTTCCTCCTTTCAAAATAAAACCGACCGTCGGTTTTATTTTAATGCAATGACCTCGTTTAGTCAATCATTTTTCGTAAATGATAGTTGAATCAAAAGAAAACAATATTATTTTTAACGTTATTTAAACAAAACCTAAACATTTAGCGGTACAATCATTCCACAATTGATTTTAAAATAAATTTGCAGATAAGGTGGAATCATAATGAATTTGGATCCCTATCAAGTTTTAGGTGTCCCTCATGATGCCAGTGATGAGGACGTCTCAAAAGCATATAAAAAACTGGCGAAGCAATATCATCCGGATTTGAATCCGGGGGATCAGGAAGCCGCCCGAAAAATGAGCGAGGTCAATGCTGCCTATGATTTGATCAAAAGCGGTAAAGCCAATCTCGCTTATGGCAATGCCCATGGCACGGCCAGTCCGTTTTCACAAGGCAATTCGGGACAGACCAGAACGTATACCTATCGCTATGCAAGTAGTGATGGTCGTAGCGGCCAGGCAGACCCCTTTGAAGGTTTTGATCCCTTTGCGTGGATTTTTGGGGCATATTCGAGCCAGCGGCAGACCTATAGTTTTGAAGCAGCAGCAAACCATATCAATATGGGAAATTATGAAGATGCAATTAATATCCTCAATCATCTGTCAGATCGAAGTGCCCAATGGCATTTCTACAGTGCCATTGCAAACTATGGCCTGGGTTACCGGGATATTGCCGTTGAGCATGCCAAAATGACTGTTGAGATGGAACCGGACAATGAAAAATATCAGAACCTGTTGAGTCAATTAAGTGGCAAACGCAGCTGGTTTTCTGGTCGGCGATCATCAAATTTTTCTCCTTTGGGAACTATTGTTAAGCTGTTTATTGGCTTTTACGCTATCCAATTTTTGCTTTCGTTTTTAGGCTTAATATTTTAGAACCTGTGATTAAATTAATTAGGAGACGATAAATGGAAAGTTTGAAAAATAAGCTGGTCCGCTTCATGACCGGCCGCTATGGGATTGATCAGCTCTATTATTTAGGGTTGTTTATGGGCTTGGGAGCGATGATGATCAATCTGAAGGTTGATTCGCTAGTTTTGACGATTTTTTCAGACGGTTTAATTCTCTTGGTACTGCTGCGAAGTTTTTCCCGAAATATCAGCAGACGGCGAATGGAAAATGAAAAATTCATGAGGCTCTGGAACCCGGTAAAAAAAGCAACCAGAATCTTGGTGCGAAGAATTAAAGGGATCGGCAGATACCGTTACCGGAAGTGTCCCCATTGTAAAAAGACGTTGCAACTCCCGATTAAGCGGGGAAAACACACTGTGAAATGTCCGACATGTCAGGAAAAATTTGAGGTTCGCGTGATTGTTTAAAAATAAAGCATCAGCAAGCCATAATAAATCGAGGAAATAATTGGTATCAACAGCAGCTATTGGTTGGCCAGCCCTTTAAAATAAACTGAGGGTGAATCGAAGGTAAAACTGCTGTCCTCAAAAATTGTATTTCTTTTTACAATGGTCTGAATTTCAAAAAGAATCTTTGTTAGTTCATCGCGTTCGTCTTCATTGATTGAAAATTTGACGCCGTATTGGTATAAATGGTTATTGAATTTTTTCATGTGCATCGGGTTGCCATAAACCTTGATTTTTTTATTTAGCAGACTGGTTTCAAATTGAAGGGTAAAGCCTTGTTCAATGGGAAACTGGATGTTTGAAATAAAACACAGTCCCCCAGGTCCGATATCTTGAATTAAAACCTTGGTATTCCCTACCCCCATCTGCTTGTCTTTGATTTGTAAAATGGCAAGATCCGCTCGGACGTATCGATTGAAAAATAGTCTAAAATAATTGCGACGTTCATCAACGAGCTGAGCATAAGTATTTTGGGGAAGAAGAGGTTCGGGATCACTGATCCCAGTTTTTAGAATTGTTTTATATTCATCTTTAGGTAAGGGTTTTGAATAGAAATCGCCTTGTCCGGCATAGCAATTGAGTTTTTCCAGAAAGGCTTTTTGTTCCCAGTTGTCAATTCCGACTGCGACCAGTTTGATATTCAGTTGCCGGGTAAGTTCAATAATGCTCTGCACAATTGATGCACTTGCTGTGACGGTCAGGACGTTATTTAAAAAGGATCCGTCCAGGATAAGGATATCGATATTAAAGTTCTGTAAACCGATAAAGCTGAAGTTGGGATCATTAAGAGCTATTTTAATACCCATTGACCGAAGTTCTTTTAAATTGTTTCGGATATTTTCCGAGTCATCAAGCAAAAGATCTTCAGTAACCTTGACAATTAAAAACTTCGGATCCAGAGAAAATTTTGTGAGAATTTCTTTTATCGTTAGGGCAAAGCTTTTTTCGTAGAACTGAATGCTGGAAAAATTAACCATCACATTTTGCTTGGGAAACCCTTCGTTTAAGGTTTTATTACAGCTTTGACAAACTTCATTAAGCATCCATTTTTCCATTTCAATGATACTTCCTGTTTCTTCTGACAGATAAATGAACTCGTCGGGAGAAACCAGTCCCCAGACGGGATGATTCCACCGGATCAAAGCTTCGGCAACCAGGATTTTTGTCTCTTTCAGGGTGACTATCGGTTGATAAAATATTTCAAACTGACTCTGGTAAATCGCCTTAATAAAATCGCTACGCAATTCGAATTGTTTATAATTTTGAATGCTGAAATCCGTGCAATAGAATTTAAACTTGTTCGGCCCCTCTTTTTTTGCCCAAAGCAGGGCAATATTGGCTTGTTTAATCAGGAACTCACCGCTTTCATCGGCCAGATCATCGGGATCCTTGCCTTTGGCATCCTCAGTGTAAAGACTGATTCCCATACTCATGGCGATTTCAAATTCATAATTAGCAGCTTTGAACGGCTGTAAAAATAAAGCGGTGATTTCACGAGCCATGGTCGCGTAGGCTTCTCGACTAGCGAGGTTTCTGGCAATAATACCGAACTGGTTTTCGGAATAACGTCCAATTATTTGATTTTTTTTAAGGAATGCTTTGAGCCGGATCATTATTTTCATGATCATCTGATCGCCAAATTGAGTGCCCAAAGCGTCACTGATATATTTAATCCGCTCAAAATCGAGCATTAATACGGCTAATGAGATGCCGTTTTTTTGGGAAAGCGCATACTGCTCAGCGAGAAGTGTTTTGAAATGGAGTCGATTGGGCAGGCCAGTCAGCTCGTCATGAGTAATTGTATAATTGAGTTTATTTTCTGCTTTGACACGTGTTGTAGCATTGGTAAAACTCAGGATAATTCCTTCAATAGCGGGATGGCTTATTAAGTTTCGCATATTGACTTCCAAATGAACCCGTTCGCCAGTCTTTTTTTTATAAGTTAATATATTTTGGGTTTTGGCACCAGGATTTGCCAGTACGTAGCTGATCATGCCCTTTAATTTCGTCAGGTCCTCATCTTGGTAGAATTTAAATATTTTCTCGCCAATTAATTTGTCCGGCTGATAGTGGACGACCTTGGTTGCGGCATCACTGATAAACGTGATAGTGCCATCCGGGCTAATTATTTCATAGACTGTTTCAGATTCTTCGATCAAGGCTTGAAATCGATCTGTAACGTTCCAGTTGCTTCGCTGGGAGTCGACAAAAACCTGCGTATTATCCTCGGGCTCCGGGCTCTTCTTATCATGGTGTTGTCGAAAAAGTTTTTGAATATGATCCTGCTTTTCTTCCCAAATTTTAGGAATCATTTCAGATTTTTTTTCTGGTGGATCATTTTTAGGGCTAAAACCCATATCGACTCTCCTTGTATTCTGTTTAAACTTATGTTTTAGCGTCTGACAGAGGTGTTAAGCGACATGTGGTCAGGGTGAACATCGATGCGTTTTGATAGATAACAGGGTTAATTTAGTATAGTTAACCTAACTGTAAATTTTTAGCGACTATTTGTCAAGTTAAAACAATACATTTAACATAGCTGGATACATCCGTTACATGTCGGATGATTGTGTAAAGAATAAAGCAGCAAAAAACTTCAAAATCCCACTTGCTTTCAGTTGAAAAGCACTGAAATAAGGAGGATTTTTAGGGTGCAAATAGTATTATGTTAGTAGAAAATCAAGGATATTGACAATTTTAATTCCGGAATAGTCATTAAAAACAGGGTTATCCATGGTAAGAATAAATTTAGGATAGTTATCGGAAATAGCTTCCAGGGGTCGCAATTCCCGCTGCCTGGTCGTTTCATCCAGAATGGTAGTCGAAACCTGATAATAATTTTTTTCATCAGATTTTGTTGCGACAAAATCGACTTCTAAGGTTCCGATTTTTCCAATCGTTACAGCATAACCTCGCCGTAAAAGCTCCAGATAAACGATGTTTTCCAGGACATGTCCATAATCAGTATTATACAGGCCAGTTAGCTGGTTACGCAGGCCCATATCCACCAGATAGTATTTCTCCAGAGTTTTGAGAAAAAGCTTGCCTTTGAGGTCATATCGATTGGCTTTATAAATAATAAAGGCGTTTTCCAGCATTTTCAAGTAGTTGTCAATGGTTTCACTGGTTACCTTCCGGCCGCTGCTGGTCAAGTAATCACTGATTTTCTTAGTTGACACAACATTGCCGATGTTGGCGGCGATATATTTCAAAATATTTTCGAGCAGAGCCGGATCCCGGATCTTATTTCGCTCAATGACATCCTTGATTAAAACCGTGTTGTAGACTCCTTCTAAAAAAGGGCCGATAGTGTCCGGCCGATCAAGCAGATCGGTGATGGTAGGAAGCCCACCGTATCTAAGATAGTTTGCGAACAATTGGGGAAGGGCCTCTTTGTTGTCTCCGGTAAAATCCAGATATTCCTTAAAGGATAGCGGCTGCATCTTAATTTCCACATACCGGCCGGATAGCAGGGTGGAAAGTTCGGAGGACAATAAATAGGCATTGGACCCGGTTAAATAAATATCAACATTGGCGTCCACCAAAAAGGAATTGACCACCTTTTCCCAAGACGGAATCTGCTGGATTTCATCCAGTAAAAGATAATGACATTCATCTTTATTGGTCAGACGATTCTGGATGAGCGTATGTAATTCCTTATAATTGGTAACGTCGTTAAACTCAAAGGATTCAAAATTCATGCGAATAATATAATCCGCTGAAATGCCGGTTTCAAGCAGGTGTTTTTCAAATAAATGTAACAGCGTGGATTTTCCGCAACGCCGGATCCCAGTTATCACTTTTATAAGTGGCTTGTCTCTGAATTGAATTAGTTTATTCAGGTATAGGTCTCTATTTTTCATTTTATCACCTCTATATTCGATTATAATCTTAAATAGTTAAAAATACAATAATTTTCAGGATATAATCAAAGAACTTTAAGTTAATATTTGTGCGAAACCGGACAAGGAGATATTAAAATCAGTGCATGTAACCATTTGGTTTCATACTATAGGCTATTTTCCCCCCTACTGCTTAAAAGCAGTCTTTATAAAAAATTAAGCTTCCAAAACAGATAACGTTTCCATTGGTTATTTATTTAACAATCTATTCGATTTGTGTTATAATTCAAAAAAGATATAGAGTTACTAAAAATGCTGCCAGGGATCAACGGCGTTCAAAGTAACAATGCCAGTGATGCCGAATTCGATCCGTTTTCAGACTAAAAGTTTTGGAGGTCCAATCAATGATCGACACACATTTAAAAGAAGGAAAAGATGGAATACAAGTGGATGATGGCGTCAGAGAAATCAAGCTCTTCTGCAAAGTCTGTCCTCGTCAATGTGAAATGACCTTATTGATGGAAGGGCTTTCGGTATTGATGGTAAAAGATGATGGCTGTAAAAAAGGCAGCAAGTTTGCCTATCGGGAAATGAAAAATCGTAAGATGCAGAAATATCAAAATGGAACGTGTTGCTGTGAAATGGACCCGATTGAAGAGGCTGTCTAAAGTGGTTAAAGGAGAATAAGAATATCGTTAAATATAGCACTCTCAATAAAAGGAACCCTCAACAATGTTGAGGGTTCCTTTTATTGAGGAGTTTTGAAATTTTTTAGTTTCAAGTAAGTAGACTCAGGTAAGATACCAATAATAATCTGACAAAGAGCCAGTCCCACCAGTCCCCCGAGGATAAAATGCAATGCTGGCATTTCCGGGAGCATATTTTTGCTGAAAAAATTGATAAGATTAAAAATGGCAAATAGCAGGATTCCAATTTTCAGTTCTTTTCTCATCAGCAGGCACCACTACATGGTTTTCGTACAATAAAGCTTAACCATGGCGCTGATCAATAGTTGAGCAGATACAGCGACGACCAGCGTATAAAAAACGACAATGTTAAAATACCCGGCAATTATGGCAGCAATAATCATCATGACAGAAGTAACTACAATCATTGGTGCACCAGCTTTATTACGGATTGCGATTAGCCGCTCGTCATGCTCCTTGTTGTACAATATTCTTAGCTTGGTCTCGTCATTGATTGTCAGACTCAGCTTGATGATATCAAAGACCGCCAGTCCGAAAATGCTGACAATCAGACCAAACTGGAATCCCGCCACAAAACCATCAGAGTGTGTTGCACTTGAGTGGTCCGTAATAATTATTGAATAAGTACTAAAAACCCCCAACACCATGGCAATAAATGCCATTCCTGAAGAAATTGCAATTCTTCGTTTAATCGTGGTTCTAAATTTTTCCATGATCCTGCCTCCTAAAATTCATTTAGTTCTGAAAAGTCAAAAACGTCTTCAATGGTCAGCCCGAAAAAATGGGCGATTTTGTAGGCCAGCACCAGAGAAGCAGTATATTTGCCCACTTCGATGGAGGTAATAGTCTGTCTGGTTGTTCCTACTTCCAGTGCCAGTTCTTCCTGAGATAGTTTTCGCTCTTTTCGTAATTCTTTTATTCGTGTTTTCATTGGTCACCTTCTACTAAATTGCATAGCATGCTTTGCACTATTAGTATAGTTCGCTTTGCATTAAATGTCAAGCGGGCTTTGCAAAAAAAATAAAATAACGATGCTACAATATTTAATTAACAAAAAACAACCAATTAAAATAAGAACACGGCTTATATCAATAAAAAAACAGCATTTATCCATATAACCATCACATTGCCCGCTTATAATTAAAATAAAAGAGACGGGTATCACAGAATTATTGTAAGATTCCCATTGCGATGCTAAAGGTTCTTCAACTGTCTGAGAATAAAAAGGACTTAAAAAATGCTTCGTAAAAATATTTTAAAAAGAGAGAAATGAGAGGATGTTTAATGAAAAAACTAAAGATTTTCATACCATTTTTATTGTTCATCATGGTAGTGTTTGCCGGATGCAGTTTGGATTCCGAGACAGCACCGGCAGAAACCACTGCGGCGGCGGTGATAGAAACCGCCTCAGTTTTAACCGCAGCAGTATCACCCACATCGACAATTATTGTCGATCCGGAGTTTACTGATCGCGATCAGAAAACAACCTATGATGACACCAGTGCAGTTACTGTAACTCTGGATGGCAGTGACATTCAGGTAACCGGTGACGGTGCCACCGCCAGTAATGGCGTGCTTACCATTACGAAAGAAGGGACTTATGTAGTCACCGGGAATTTGACGGACGGGCAGATCGTCGTGGCAGCGGCCGATAGCGATAAGATTCAGATTGTGCTAAGTGGCGCGACCATCAATTGTTCAGACAATGCCCCGATCTATGTAAAAAGTGCCGACAAGGTATTTGTAACATTGAATGAAAACACCGTCAATACCTTAACCGATAGTGGTACCTATGTTCAGACCGATGAAAATAATGTTGATGGGGTTATTTTCAGCAAAGAAGATTTGACCATCAATGGCGAAGGAACCCTAAATATTACAACAAGTGATAACCACGGGATTGTGTCAAAAGATGATCTGGTGATTAGCGGAGGTATTTATAATATCACCTCAGCAGATGATGCGCTCAGTGGTAAAAACAGTGTCAAAATAAAAGATGGTGTCATTACCATTGATTCTTCAGCAGGCAAGGGGATGACCTCAAAGAATGCTGATGATAACACAAAAGGCTATGTCTACATTTGTGGCGGGACGATTACCATTAAAAACAGCACCGAGGGGATTGAAGGGACTGCGATTATTGTAGAAGACGGAACCATTAATATTACTTCATCGGATGACGGGCTTAATGGCGCCAGTGCCAGTGCCGCAGAAACCGATACCGGTGTAAAAGGCGGTGGTGCTGCGATGCAAAATGACTCAAACGTCTATGTTTCAATTTCCGGCGGCACTATCGATGTTAATGCAGCCGGAGACGGACTCGATAGCAATGGGAATCTCTATATTTCCGGTGGCACGGTGACGGTCAGTGGCCCCACCAATAGCGGCAATGGCGCCCTGGATTATAATGGCAGCGCCGATGTCAGTGGCGGAACCGTGGTTATTGCCGGTAGTACCGGAATGGCTCAATCATTTTCAGAAACATCGACCCAGGCATCATTGCTTTATAACCTCACATCATCCTGTGCAGCGGGGACAGAAGTAAAGTTAACCGATGCCAGTGGCAATAAGGTGGTTTCCTATACGCCGGATAAAACCTATCAATCGGTGGTGATCAGCACCCCAGATTTGGTCCAGGGTTCCACTTATACACTAACCTGTGGCAGCCAGACGGTGGAAATCCCCCTGACGGGCGTGGTCACCAGTAATGGCCAGACCGGCATGGGTGGGCCGGGCCAGGGTGGTCAGGGTCAACCCGGTCAGGGCGGTCAAAGACCTTAATCGATAAAATATTTATAAAGAAAAGGCATGTTTCTTTCAATGGAAGGACATGCCTTTTTTGAGATGCACCCGGCACAGGTACAATCTAACGGATGAAAGTCCCGAGCACGGGTAGGCAAGTGATAGCTTTTGCGATTCTTTATTCTAATTAGATGTGCCCTTAGCTTTTGCGTTCAGCTTTACCAAGCACTCATCCCAGCGCGCGTAGTTTTTGTCTCCACGGTGATCTGATAAGATGCCCCGGCCTGACAGGTATTCCGCTAAATAATGAGTTACTTTGTTTGCTCCGGAAGAATTTAAATGATCCCCACCGTCACGGGTATCCAGGCTCCAGTCTATGCCGACGGTATCATTCATCAGATTTAAATCAATATATTTGCAGTTCAATTCGCTGGCAAGGATCGCGATTCCGTTGTGTGACTTATAATTCCAATTTTTAGTGCTCGGTGTGCTGAGAAGGATTAATTCGGCTCCATTTTCATCACAGAAGTCTTTGATTTTTTGTATGAAGTATCTGTTTGTTTTTGCAATTTTCGCAGACTCTTCTGTAGGCGTCATGTATTCCAAATTGTGAGCGGGAGCGACTTGATTGGAGTAAAAATAGCCCTTGTAATCCTCAGTCCAGTTGTATTTGACTCCGTTTCCAACTCCTTTCAGATCATATGATTTCCATCGGTTATGATATTCAAATACGGGAAAATAGCGAGCGATCTCAGCCAGTCCCACATTGCTCAATGACATTTTGCGGTAGATTGCAAGGGTCTCCAAGATTACAATTTTAGGCTTTTGCTTTTGAAATGCCCTGTGCAGCATGGTGTTGCTGTAGGTTAAATGCTGACCCGCGGTTCCGCAGACATATGCGGTGTAGCCTTTTTCTTTCCAAAGCTGCAAAGGGGAGATGGAGAAATAGGATTCGCTGTCTCCGAGCACCAGAATGTCGATGGAGTTTTCCTTTTCACCAAGGATTCCGTTGGCCGAAGTTGCTTCCATTCCTGCTGCAGCCGTATTGTCTCTGGGAACAAGCAAATAGGATGATACGGCCAGCAGGATCATAAGTCCGGCAATGAATGCTACGCCTCCCAGTATGTTCTTGATTTTCATGGTTTACCGCCTTTCTAAAAGCTTGCATAAATCGGATCGACAGGGACATAACCGGTTCCATATGCGCCAAATATGACAATTGCCATAATCAGAGCATAATACACCGCAAAACGTTCCACTACAGGCTTTGTACTGATGCGTTCCCGAATGGAGAGGCCCTTTTCTTGCCGAAGTTCAATAAAAAAAATGACAGCCAAGACAATAGCGACAATGATATAGTCATATAAGTCTGCACCAAAAGAAAAGAAAGTCTTTTCCACAATGGTGTTGAAAGTGAAGTCTGTAAAAATCTTTTTAAGCATTGCAAGTCCGGTACGAAGTCCGTTGGCTCGGAAAAACATTTCACCGATACAAACCAAAGCGGCGGTTCGGACGATTTGAAATCCATGATAAAGCGGACCTGATCGTGAGATATGCAACTTTTCCGCAGATTTTGCAACAAAAGGTTCTGCTATGTTTCCACTCAAAATCAGCACGAAATGATACATGCCGAAAAAAATGAAGTTCCAGCCAGCGCCATGCCACAATCCATTGCATAGCCACACGTAAAAGAGCGCGATGGCACTGGTGGGCAGTGTACCAAAGTGATGGCCAAGTCGTTTTCTCGCCTTCGAAGAAAGGCGTTTCATGGGCTTTGACAGGGAAACAGGATAGAAGATATAATCACGGAACCAGGCCCCCAGCGTAATATGCCACCGCTTCCAAAATTCAGGAATAGTCTTGGAAAAAAAAGGGCGCTGAAAGTTTTCGGTCAATGAAACACCGAAAATCTGTCCGATGCCAAGGGCTACATCCATTGTGCCGGAGAAGTCCATGTAAAGCTGAATGGTATAGCACACTGCGGCGACAGCGATTACGAAGCCGTCATAGTCCTGATAGCTGTTGAATACATTGCTGATCAGCAGGTTCAGGCGATCTGCGACGACCATTTTTTTCAGAATACCGAACAGAATGCGTTGCAGGCCAAAGGTAAGGTTGCGATATTCAATGGGCGGTACGCTCCACAACTGCGCTGCGGTTTCGGTATACCGGCAGATTGGCCCTTCCATGATCTGTGGAAAGAAACTCATATAAAGGGCCAGACGAAATAGGTTGCGGTCAGCTGATATTTTTCGGTGATAGACATCCAAAACATACGATAGCGCCTGCATGGTATAAAAAGAAATGCCGATTGGCAACACAAAAGAAGGTATAGCAATCGAAGCAGGCAGCTTTAAAAGATCAAAGCCGACATTCAGGTTTGTTGCAAAAAAAGCCGAATATTTAAGAACGGCCAGAACGCCTATATGGAGAATAACAGCAAACGCAATAATCCCTCTTTGCTGCCGCTGATATAACACTTTGATGCCCTTGCGGTTTTCCTTTTGAGCCTGCTCCAAAGCCTGGTCACAACGATTTTGATTGTCGGCAAGCCAGAGACCAAAATGGTGGATGGAGAGCGTGGATAGCAGAAGATAAACCAACAGCTTTCCGCTGACGGCCCAGAAAAAGGCGTAGCTCGCGAGTAAAAGTACAATCCGCCGCGGCTTTTGCGGAAGGAAAGCATAAGTCGTGACAGTGACTGGCAACAAAATCGCAAGAAACTGTACGGAAAAATAGGATGGAATCGAGGGCATATTATTCTTCCTCAATTAGTCGCGTTACCATTGCCCAGAGAGATTCTGCGGAATTGAAGTTGTCCGGCGTTATCTCGACGGTCGGGATTGTAATATCGAATTCTTCCTCCAGCTCTCCCACCAAGGCAATGATGGAGAGCGAATCCAAATGATGTCCATCGATCAGGTCTTTGCAGTTTATGTAATTAATTTCCGGTTCTATGTCTTTCAAAATTTTAATCAGGCGTTCCATATTCTTTCCCTCATTTCATTATTCGGTGTATTTAACATTTCTATTGGCATATGCCCCC
Organism: Acetobacterium sp. KB-1; assembly: GCF_003260995.1. Classification (NCBI taxonomy): domain Bacteria; kingdom Bacillati; phylum Bacillota; class Clostridia; order Eubacteriales; family Eubacteriaceae; genus Acetobacterium; species Acetobacterium sp. KB-1. Next base: position 2,496,793 of record NZ_CP030040.1, on the reverse strand, counting down.
GCACACAGACGGGTTCGCAACCGTTTTTCAGTAACATGACCGCCGGTAGATCCCTGCTTAAAAACAAGGCGATTCCTTCCGCCGCACAATATGCACCGGCGTTTTCAAATACGATCACATCGCCGATTTCCGGGCGATACATGGGAAACTGCTTTACCAAGATATCGTTAGTGGTGCAAAGCGAACCGCAGATATTCCATGGCTCGTGCTCTGTGCCCCCGCGGCGAGTGAGCTCGTGGACAATGGGATGCTTCATTGCCATTGACTGACCATAATAGACAAGTTGGTGTATACCGCCATCGACAATGGCGTAGTTCTGCCCTTTGTTTGTTTTTTTATCGACAACGCTTGTTAAATAGGTTCCGCAACTGGCGGCGATGCTGCGTCCAAGCTCCAGCGTAAGCTTTGTCTTGAACTGCATTCTGGTCAGCAAGGCTGAGAATTCATGCAAAAAGGCGTCTTCGTCAAAGTCCTCATCGATAAAGTAGGATACCGGAAGTCCGGGTCCGAACTCCAATTCAGGAGCGGAATAGCCGCAGTCAGTTTGTAATTTGTTAAGTACGCTGTCCAGATAGTCCAGCTCCCGTTTAAGCCGCTTCAAAGATGATTTCTGGGTACCGGAAAAATACTGGATGCCTCTGATTTCAAGGAATGGATCGTGCTGGTACTCGCTGACGATATGTTCCAATTCATCCTCGGAAAGTCCAAATTGGTTGCCGCTGGTCAGGCGGAGCAGAATGGAAATGCGTTTTTTCGCCAGATGAGCCGTATCGCTTAAGATGCTGAATTGATGCATGGATTCCACAGTGTAAAGCTCCCCGGACGGTCCCTGGGCAATTAGTTCTCGAATCAGGGCGGGCGTCTTATAAACACCGGAAACCACAAATTTGTTCGTGGGCAACCCCATTTGGTAACAAATCCGCAGTTCTCCCGGAGAACAGATTTCCAGTCGATCGACTAGCGCACTTACTGTCGCAAGTATAAAGGTGTTGGCTTTCACTGCATAGCACAGTCTGACACCCTCGGGCAAACAGCTACGCAGGGAACGGATACGTTCTTCCAGTACAGAAAGGTCGTAAGCGTACATAGGCGTTGACTGTTTTTCTAATAATCCTCTCCATTTGATTTTGTTCATATTTTACTCCTTTCGGTCAAGCAGTCGCTTGCGGTCGATTTTTCCGTTTTTATTCAATGGAAATTTCTTGATTTGATAAAGTGTGCGCGGGACCATATATACAGGTAAAGACTCGGCAAGCTGACTGCGGAGACTGGGTTGCTTTGGACTGCCGGTGTAGAAGCCGTATAGCCGCTCCTTTTTTGTGTCAAACACACAGCAACACTGATCAACACCGGGGATTTTCGCAACCGCCCGCTCGATTTCTTCTAATTCAATCCGGTGTCCCATGTATTTGATCTGAAAATCCTTCCGGCCGCAGAACAACAGTTCCCCATTGTCCAGATACTTTCCAAGGTCGCCTGTTTTATAAATGCGTTCGGGGTAACTGGTATTGAGCGGATTCTGTACAAAAGCCACCTCCGTCTGCTGAGGGTTTCGGAAGTATCCAAGCGCCAGTGCCGTTCCCCGTACGCAGATCTCACCGACAACACCGGAGGTTGTCACTTCTTGTGCGTTGGCGTCGAGCAGGAACACCTGCTCATTGGGGAAGGGACGCCCAATGGGAATCCCATGAGAATAATCACCGTTTCTGTCAATGACATGATAGGTGCAGTTACAGGTGATCTCCGTAGGTCCGTAGAGATTGACAAACTGCGCGTCCGGCAAATGTTTCAGCCATGCTCGGAGATGCTTTTCCGGCATGATCTCGCCGCTAAAAAGAATCTTACGCACGGAAGTGGGGATAAGGTAGTCCAGACCGTGAAACACGCTGATCAGGCACAGTGCTGAAACGGACCAGATCATGACAGTGATGTGAATCTCGCAGATCCAGTCCAGAAGCGCCTTTGGTCGTGAAAAAAAGGGTTTTGGAATAATCGCCAGTGTCCCTCCAACCTTTGCTGAAGTATAGATATCCTTGACGGAAACATCAAAATCGAAGGGTGCCTGATTGCCAAAGACATCCGTGGATGAAAACTGGAAGGTATCTGTGAAAACATTGATAAAATCGATCACAGAACGGTGACTGACCACAACACCCTTTGGAACACCAGTAGAGCCAGAGGTGAAGTTGACATAAAGAGGATCGGTGTCGATCATCCTGCTGCGCACAAAGCGCAGACGCTCCAAATCTATGGATTCTTTTTGCAGATCGTCCATCATCAGGATTGCTCCGGCTGGAAAAAGTTCCGCCGCAAGCTTTGCGTGCTGAAAATCGACAATCACATATTCCGCCTGAAGTACTTTCTGAATCTGCTTCAGGCGGAATACCGGCAGCTCCGGATTAAGCAGCACATAGTAGCCTCCTGCATAAATGGCGCCCCAAAATGCACATAGCGCGGGGATGCCTTTTTCCATCAAGACTGCGACCGGCTGACCGACTTTGATGTGCCTTGACAGCGCTGTCCCGACAGTCTTACAGGTATGTTCCAATTTCCGATAGGAGTTGGAAGAAGTTTTATCAATGACGGCAATCTTGTCCGGGCGGCAAAGCACATGGTGCTCCATATATTCCAATACATTTTTCATGGTGTTTCCTCACATTCATATTATTCTGAATCGCTTTCTTCGAGATAAAAACGCTGCAAATCAGCGATATTTTGCCCTCGTAAATCACACATGGGAACGCGATGTTTTCTTATGTATCGAGAAATCAGTGCCTTTGAAAGCGCAGAGCATAAACGATACCTAAAAATGAGGTCAACATACCCACATAAATGAGAATCACGGTGAAATTTTAAAATTTAAGCATAGGAACCTCCTAAAGTACGTTGCTGAAGAAAATGCTGTAAAGCAGGATACACCAGGGCTTTGCAGTCACGATAATCAGAATATATTTTTTCGTTGGCATATTGATCAGGCCGGAAAAATAACACAGGGCACAGTCCGGCGCCAGCGGAAGCAGAATGGAAAGAAAAAGAATAATCGTATAGCTCTTTTTCGAGGCTGCCCATTCAACGACGGCATTATATTTTTTCTCCGGTATAATCTGTTTCACAAATCTGATTCCGAAGCGTCTGGCCAGGTAGTATGCAATGATGGAGCCAAGGCTGATTCCGATATAATTGCAAAGGAAGCCGCCAAACGCTCCAAATAATCCGGCACCGGCAGCGAATCCGAAAAAGCTTGGGATGATCGGCAGAAATGCCTGCATGGTTTGAATCGCCGTCAACATCAGCGGCGCGAACGGGCCAAAGGTGTCAATATAGGTTCGAAACGCTTCCAATGATCCAAAGTATCCTCGGAAGAAACCTATTGCGAGGAATACTCCGGTAACAAGGAGTAAGAGCAAAAATAGTATAAGGAAATAAATCTTTAGCTGTTTTTCACGCTGTTTCATCCGCACCCCCGACGAGATATGCCCGCCCGCAGTTTTCATTTTATTTTTGCATTATATCTACATATTCTGACGCTGGGGCTTACGAAAACCTTAAGTATTCTTAACTGACCCTGATAGGGCTATATCTTCGTTGCTTGTGTGACGGGCAGATGGTAAGATAACAGCAATACATAGAGTGGAGGCGGAGCGACATGAAGAACGCCGCAAAAATTATGATCGTAGATGATGATTCTGAAATCCGTGAGATCGTCTGTGTTCTGCTGGAGAGCGAAGGTTTTACCACGCTGGAAGCAGCAAACGGGGAAACGGCGTTGTCGGTCTTTTCCGATGATGTGGATCTTGTTATTTTGGATATTATGATGGCCGGTATGTCCGGGTATCAGGTCTGCTTGAAAATGAGAGCGGAAAGTAATGTTCCCATTTTATTTCTTACGGCAAAAAATAAAGATTCCGACTTGACGCTTGGATTTTCATCCGGCGGGGACGATTATCTCGCAAAGCCGTTTTCTTATGCCGAGCTTCTTGCCCGGGTAAAGGGACTCCTACGGCGCTATCAGACGTACAGAGGGAAAGGCAATATTGACAATGAAACTCCGTTGGAATGGCGTGGAATCATACTGTATCAGGACCGAAACGCTGTTTGCAAAGATGGAGAAGAACTGAACCTGACTGACAAGGAGTATCAGATTCTCCGGTTACTGCTGACCTACAGAGGCAGGCTTTTCTCTGCGCAAAATTTATTTGAGAGCATTTGGGAGGAACCGTTTTATTACTCGTCCAGCAACACGGTAATGGTTCACATCCGCAGACTGCGGGAAAAGATTGAGGAAGACCCGCAGGAACCAACATTGCTGAAAACGGTTTGGGGAAAGGGGTATCGCATTGAATAGCAGCAAATTTAAATCCCGCCTGGGTTTGAAATTCACATCGGTTGCGGCGATTGCGCTGATTATTTCCTTCGCTGTCTTTTTACTCCTGTATGATGGCGTTATATGGTGGTTCCTGTACGGCTCGGAGTTCGATTCTTATTGGACAAATGTGGGAACTTCGGCAGTGGCGAGCTTTCAGGAACATGTGACAAGTAATGAGCTGACTGTCGATGACGCAATACGCGATGTCAGATGGGAAAAGAACTATCGCACGATGTATCTCTATTTGGCGAGCAGCCCTGAGGCGGACATCCCGGAGGAAGACGATGATACGCAAGTCGGTATCCCGGTGAACTGTTCGGACGGTGTCGTGTATGCATATGCATACCCGTCTACTTCTCATTATGATGGGCTTGGAATGGTAATCTCCCTTGGTATCGCGGCAATCTGCTTCTTCCTGATTTTAATTCCCTATGTCTATCGGATCATCCATCGCATTATGCATCTGAGTCATGAAATGGAGATCCTCACAGGAGGTGACCTCAGCTATCACATCGATTCTCCAGGCGAGGACGAGCTGGCTGAGCTTGGACGCAGCATTGAGGGAATGCGGCTTTCAGTAATCGACCAGATGGCACGAGAAAATGAAGCTGTGCTGGCAAACAGCCGACTGATTACCTCTTTATCGCATGACTTGCGAACGCCGTTGACCAAGTTGACGGGCTATCTTGAAATACTCCGCTATAAAAAGTATCGGAATGCGTCAGAAGAAGAACGCTATTTGAAGAGCGCCATTGAAAAAGTACAGCAAATGAAAAGCCTTTCCGATGAAATGTTCCGTCATTTTCAAGTGAATGATACCCCAAAAGCGGATACCGTTGCCGAAACAATTTCAGGGACGCTGCTGCTATCACAACTGCTTTCTGAAATGTGTTTTGATCTGCAGGCAGCAGGCTTTCATGCAACCCTTCCGGTCATTGACGATGAATTCATCCTTTCCTTTCCCGTATTTGACCTGCGGCGAATATTTGACAACCTGTTTTCCAACATAAAAAAATATGCCGACCCATCGAAGCCCGTTGAAATAACGATCATTAAACAGTCATCTGAGATTGGCATTATGATTTCAAATTATATGGGAGCTTATTTAGATACAGACAGCAATGGCATTGGTTTGCCCGCTGTAAAAACACTTGTGGAGCAAAACGGCGGAAGTCTTGATATTAAAAAAGCTGACGAAAGATTCTATGTCAAGCTATTTTTTCCAGTGCAAAATAGGTAATTGCGAAATGCAAAACGAATCCATAAGAACGGGGTTCTTCCGCATTTTAACGTTTATTTTAAACGCCAGGTCAGTAAGACCGCAATCGATAAAGTATTTATCAAAGAATTAAGAAAAGGCATGCTTCTTTAATCGAAGGACATGCTTTTTTTGAGTGGATCTAAGTGATAACAGCCAGCAATTCGAATTCAAACCAGATGCAATTGCGGCAGAATAATGATATGATTTAACAAAGGATTAGTACCTAATCAAATTGGTTGACTTTCCCGATGCCATCGGGAGGATTGGAGTAAGTGTGAATTGGGATTGTTTAATTGTCGATGATGAAGTAGAATTGGCGAAAGCGAGCTGCGAATATTTTGAAATGTTTGGCGTGACCTGCACCTTTGTGAGCAATTTTGATGATTGTGTCTTGTTCATGGGAAATAACCAGGTTAAACTGATTTTGCTGGATATCAATCTGGGAAAAGACAGCGGCTTTGAATTGTGTAAAGCACTCCGCCAAAAAACGGATATCCCGATTCTTTTTATCAGCGCCCGCCAGAGTGATGATGATGTTCTGATTGCCCTTAATATTGGTGGGGATGACTATATCAAAAAACCCTATTCTCTGAGTGTTTTGCTTGCCAAGGTAAAGGTGATTATCAAGCGGTATGAAGGTGCGGCTAAAAAATCTGGGCGAAGCGATACGGTCAGTTCTGAGGATCAAGAGAAAAACAACTATAGCAACCTGAGAATTGAAAAGGATGCCATGAAAGTCTATCGGGATGGAAAAGACGTGGGTTTTAAAACAAAGGAATTCAAGCTGTTTTTATACCTCTATGAAAATAAAAACTGGGTGATTGCTAAAGACGAGTTATTTAAAATGATCTGGGGAGATGCATTTTTTAGTGATGGCACCCTGAATGTCCATATCCGCAAAATCCGTGAGAAAATCGAAGAAAACCCGAATCAACCGAAATATATTAAAACCATCTGGGGCACCGGATATATGTTTGAAACCCGGGAAAACGGATAGCTTTGGTCTTTATTATTCAGATACAAAACGATCAGTTGAGGAAATACATGAAAATAAGAAATATCGTTATCTTGTTTACGGTACTAATGATAGCCGTTTATATAGCCGCAGTCATCACGATAAATACCACCCAGATTAATCAGGTGAACGTCGCAGAGATTAACCACGTTGTTAAAACGATTGAAAAAGAGTGGACCCAAGGTGAGGTAGAAAAATCCGGTACGATTGCGGGGATGTCTTACCGGATCACTCTTGTTGCAGATGATAACTATCAGGCGCTTCTGTTTGATGGCATCAAGAATCGTCAGGCCATCATGGATTTGACTACATCTGATGGTCGACAAGAGGTGTTAGGTAAGATCATCTTTCTAACCAACGGCAGTGAAGAAGTAGCCATGAAAACAAATCTGCTGACAATAATCTCCTTTACCTTTGGCATTATGTTGATGATGGTTTATCTGGTTTTAGGGTTGGTGTATACTTCTGTTCTTCGGCCCTTTGGTGTGATGAAACAGTTTGCCCGGAAGGTTGCCGATGGTGATCTGGAATTTCGGCTACCGATGGATCGAGGCAATTACTTTGGCGCCTTCACTGAAAGTTTTGATCTGATGCGGGAAGAACTAAAAAAGGCCCGACAGGGAGAATATGCGGCCAATATCAGCAAAAAAGAGTTGGTGGCGGAACTATCCCACGATATTAAAACACCGGTGGCGACCATTAAGGCCATTTGTGAGCTCCTGGAGATCAAACTGGCAACTGTGAAAAGTGAAGATTTACCGGAGTCAACTGCGGTAATGACGCTCACCGAAAGCATCGAAAAAATCACCGTGATCGATTCTAAAGCAGATATTATTGATGCGCTGATTAGCAATCTCTTCCACGCAACCCTGGAAGAACTGGAAATGCTAGCGGTTCATGTGAGTGAACAGCCCAGTACCATCCTGATCCAGATGTTTAAGGATATGGATCATTTTGGGAAGATCAGCTTAAAAAATGATTTGGTCGAATGTCTGATTTGTTGTGATCCGCTGCGACTGGAGCAGGTGATTGACAATGTTATCAGTAACGCTTATAAATATGCCGATACGGCTATCGACATCTGGTTTAATTTGGACAAAAATAAGCAGTATCTGGAAGTCAAAATCCGAGATTATGGGGATGGGGTGAATCCCGATGAATGCCCGCTGGTGTTTGAAAAGTTTTTTCGCGGTTCTGGAGAAGCGGTTCAAAACACCCCGGGATCTGGGCTGGGACTTTATCTGGCCCGGCAGTTTATGACCGGTATGGATGGCAGCATCCATTGTTATAATGCGGATGGGTTCGTTGTTGAGTTGTGTATCAAGGTGGTTTAAGGTCGTCTTATTATAAAAAAAGATTAGTTAAGAAACAGATAAGGATTTAATAAGAGTTGGTAAAAGACCGGTTAAGAACAGTTGACATATAATAGGGCCATGGAAAGCCAAAGCTGTCCATGGTCTTTTATCATCGGGATTAAGACCGATTTAATTAATCGGGAGGAAAATAATGAAGCACACCATTTTAAAGGCGGAAATGCTCAGTAAAACCTATTCAAACGGCAGCATCATGCAGCATGTTCTAAAAAATCTCAACTTAGAAATTAATGGCGGAGACTTTACGGTCATCATGGGGAGCTCGGGTTCGGGAAAGTCCACCCTGCTTTATGCGCTTTCCGGGATGGATAAGCCGAGCCTGGGAACCATTGATTTTAGAGGTGAGGAGATCTCAAACTATTCCAATGACAAACTGGCGGTATTTCGGCGTAAGCATTGCGGATTTGTGTTTCAGCAGATCTATCTCAATGATACCATGACGGTGCTCGATAATATTATGATTTCAGGCCTGCTGGTCAGCCGCGACAAAAAGGCCATTGCTGCTCGGGCCAGGGAACTGCTGCAGCAGGTGGGGCTAAATGATGCGTGCCATCACAAATATCCGTCTCAGCTTTCCGGTGGCGAAGCCCAACGGGTGGCGATTGTTCGAGCGCTAATCAATGCCCCGGAAATCGTCTTTGCGGATGAACCCACCGGGGCCCTTAATTCGACCAATGCCATCAATGTGCTGGATGTGCTGACCGAGGTGAACGCCTCGGGCCAGAGTATCATCATGGTGACCTATGATATCAAAACGGCCCGCCGGGCCAACCGCATCCTTTATTTAAAAGATGGGGTCATCATCGATGAGCTGAGTCTCGGCACCTATGTTAAAGACGATCCGGAACGACATAAAATCCTGCGCAAATTTCTGGAAAGAATGGGTTGGTAGCCATGAACATTCGGATGATTGCGACCAATAATATTAAAAAAGCCAAGGTGGCCACGGCCACCCTGATCATCCTGATTGCCATTGCCACAATCTTTCTTTATGTGGGCATCAGCGTGCTGTCAAATTTGGGAAGCTTTATGGATAAAAAAAACGTCGCGACGAATGGCGCCCATTTTGTATCCATTACCGATGGTAACTACGATCAGGAGATTCAGGCCATTTATGAATCCAGTGAGACCTACGATTATAGCGAAAGGGAAGCGGCAATCATGTCCCTGGCGTCAAAATTTCAGGATGTGAGTACCGGAGAAAAAGCCTACAGTATTTCCTCGTTGTTTTTAAATTTGGATACCAGCCGTAAAATAGCTCAGGTGGATTTAATTGATGAGGCGGCGGTGATGCCGAAAAACGGGGTGGTCGTTCCCTATATTTTAAAGGTTGTCAATGGTTACAAAACCGGAGATATTTTGAAATTTATGGTGGATGACGCCAGCATTGATCTTGAGATCGCCGGGTTCTATGAAGATTTGATGTTTGCCAGTCCGACAAATGTGAGTATGTATAAATTATTCGTGGGAGATCAGCAGTTTAATGAACTAATCGCACAACCGGAGTTTGGCTTAACGGTGAGCTATAGTGCCGTTATCCTTAACGATATCAATCGTTCCGATGACTTTGAATCCTTATATGCGGAAAGGATAAAGACCATTATGACAACCAACGCTGGTAATCATGCGGCCCTCAATTATGGAACCATGAAGATTGGGGTCGCAACGTTTATCAACATCATTATGGCAGTGCTGTTGTCTTTTTCCATTATTATCCTGGCGATTGCTGCCATCGTCATTAAATTTTCAACCATTACCCATATTGAGAATAACATTAAAAATATCGGAACCCTGGAAGCGATGGGGTATACAACCAGGCAAATCATCCGCGCCACGCTGCTGGAATACCTGATCATTGCCATGGTTGGTTTTATGGTGGGATTGGGGGCATCACTCTTTATCTCACCGGTGATTACCAATGTGGTGTCCTCGTCAATTGGGTTAAGCTGGACGATGGGAATCTATCCGGTTGCTGTGCTCGCCAGCCTGGGCATGGTCATGATTCTGGTGCTGGGAATTGCCTATTTCAGCGCCTTTAAAATTAAACGGATCACGCCGCTAGCGGCTTTGCGAAACGGCGTGCAAACCCATCATTTCATAAAAAATAAAATCCCGCTGGAGCAGACAAAACTCAGCTTGAATGCGGCAATGGGATTAAAAATGCTGATTCATAACAAAAGACAGAATTTGATTGCCGCCGTCATTATCATGCTGCTGAGTCTGGTAACGGTATTTTCATTGGCCTCCTATTACAACTTTTCAGTGGACAAAACGGCGATGATTAAGTTAATTGGACTGGAAACCGCCGAGGTTCAATTAACCGCTTTAGCAGATGAGCAACGGATATTTACTGAAATTGCCGCAATGCCCGAAGTTGAGGACACCATCAAGCTGGATGCATTTGAGGCAGTCATTAAATTTCAGGGCAAAGAAAGCGGTGCTAACGCACGTATTACCAAAGATTACAGTCGCTTGAAAGTCAATACCTGTGTGAAGGGAAGGATGCCGGCCGGTGACAATGAAATTGCTATTACCAGTATCGTTCTAAATAAAATTGGCGCTCAGATCGGCGATACCGTGTCGATTGAAAACAATGGGTCAGCATGCGAATTCTTAGTGGTTGGAATCACGCAGCAGTTTAATATGCTGGGCAGAGGGGCGGCCATCACTACCGCTGGGATGAAAAAAATGGTACCATCCTATCAGGAGCAGGTTCTAAAAATCTATCTAAAAGATGGTCAGGATACGGAAAAATTTGTGACCAAACTGAATAATCAATATGCAAGTGAGAAGGTTCAAAGCGTCAGCTATTTTGAATCGATCGAAATGATGCTCAATTCCTTTGAAGCGTCGATACAAATTGTCGTCGTCGGCTGTTTGGGCGTCATTGCGGTAATCATTGTGTTTATTTTGTTTCTTATCGTTCGGGTACGGCTATTAAGAGAGCGGACCCGGCTGGGAGTTTCTAAGGCACTGGGCTTTACCTCTAATCAGCTGATCGGTCAGCTTTTAATCAGTGAAATGCCGGTCATTATCGGTGCTTCGATGGCGGGAGCCGCCGCTGGTTATTTCACCACCAATCCGCTGCTGGCCTTGATGCTTTCGGCCAATGGGATTCTGAACTGTGATTTTTATGTTGATCCCGGCATGGTGCTTCTCACTCCGATCGGAATCAGTTTGATCGGGCTGGGGACGGTGCTGATTGTTTCCGGCAGGATCAGAAAAATCAGTCCCTGCAAGATGTTTGAAGAAACAACGGACTAAAAAACTAACGTAAATGAGAAGTATTGGTATTCTGATATGTGACTAGGAAAACCCGGGAAAAAGGAGTGCGATGCTCCTGGTGAAAAAATCTATTTACAAACAAGGACCGATATGCTATCATGACCATAAGTCACATGACTAATGGTCATGATTTGCGTGGAGGGAAAATTTTAATGCCAAAAAGCACATTTTTTAACTTACCGGAGGAAAAGAAAGACAAGATCATCGCCGTTGCGATTGATGAATTTGCTCAAAATCATTATGAAAAAGTAACCATTAATAAGATTGTTAAACGAGCAGAAATTCCCAAGGGCAGCTTTTATCAATATTTTGAAAATAAAGATGATGTGTACATTTTTTTGTTTAGCCAAATTGGAAACTCAAAAAAAAATAACCTTGAGGAATTAAAAGATAGAAGTAGTCAATTGGATTTTAAATCCTATGTTATGTTACTGCTTGAAGCAGGAAATCAGTTTGGAAATGAGGATTTAAGAATTTTAGAGCTAAAAAATCGTTTTATTAATGAATGCCCACAAGAAATTAGAAAGAAAATACTAAGTAATGAATTTCCCAAAAGTTATCAATTGCTTGCGGACGTGATCCGGTTGTATATAAAAAAAGGGGAATTACGGGAAAACCTGGATGTCGAAATGGTTGCTTACATCGTTACCCAAGGTCTGGCAAATATCGAATTTTATCAAAACGCTGGCTCAAGCATTAAAGACTTAGGGACGCGGATATTGGATGTTGTCATTGAAGGGATACAGACCGAATCAGGAGGGGAAAATAAGAAGGGAGAATAGACCATGTTAACCAGGCAAGAGTTAGTTCAAACTGAAAAATACCTAAAACTAAATGAATCCGGTGAGTTTGTCATTGATACCGATGAGGATCTGGAAATTATCGATTTTCATACGCATATGTGCAATGTTCTGCCGATTAGGCATAGTGATCCAAAGTCAAAAGGAAATAAACTTACATTTCCGACGCTTCCGCCAATTGAAAAAACAGACTTTTCAGTGCCTTACTGGACAAAAGATGAACTAAATATTAATAGGAAAGGCATAATGCCAATATTTCGCTATGCACAAAATGCCTATGCGGTGCTGCAGGACATGAAAAAAGGCGGGACTTATGATAATTGTTTTAAGTCTCAAGCGGATAATAAGATTGGCATCAATGTGGTGCTGCCATTAAGTACAAAAAAATGCGATTGTTCACCAGAGGCCCTGAGAATTGTCGCCGATCATCCGAACCGTTTTATAGCATTTTGTTCGGTTCATCCTGATGATCCGGAGATGGAGGAAAAAATAGTAAAATACAAAGCCCTTGGTGCAAAAGGCTTTAAACTAAAGATATCAGATATTGAGCTTAAAAATGATTTCACGCCGTTAATAACGCTGTTTAGAACCTGTCATGAAGCAGAATTGCCGGTTATCTTGCATACCGGGTCAATTCCGGTGGATCAGGAAAGGACCTCTAAACTGCTATGGAAGTTTTTAAGGTCAACCCGGGTCGAATTATTTGGTCGTCTGCTTGAGGAAATGCCAAAAGATTTTGTCTTTATCTTCGGACATAGCGGGGTCTGCGAATATAAACGTGTTGCCGAATATTTAAAAAGATTTCCGGCAACTTATGCAGAAGTGTCAAGCCAATCCCAGCATAGCATCAAGTATTTAATCGATGAGGTCGGTTATGAACGGTTGTTATTTGGCTCAGACTGGCCGGCCTTACCCCAGGCAATCACCCTTTCGCGCGTACTAATGGCGACGGCAGAAAATAAACAAGCAAGAGATCATATACTAAGTAAAAATGCTAAAAGACTACTAAATCAAGCATAAGATAATTATTCAAAGCCATGATGCCATTTGCGGCATCATGGCTTTTTTTCAAAAAGGGATTAATTTTATCGAGCACTCTGATATAATAAAAAAATGATTGGAGATATTAGAATTGAAATAATGAAGAGGTGGTGCTTGAGATATGCCATTTGAAATCATCCGAAACGATATTACTAAAATGATGGTGGACATTATTGTCAATGCCGCCAACACTGGTCTGAAAATGGGCGGCGGCGTCTGCGGCGCGATCTTTGCCGCGGCCGGGGCGGACCAGCTCCAGGCGGAGTGTGACCGGATTGGTGGCTGCGCGGTGGGTGAGGCGGTGATCACCGACGGTTATCGGTTACCGGCAAAGCGCATCATCCACACTGTCGGGCCGGTCTGGCAGAGCGGTGGTGCCAACGAGGCCAGGCTGCTGCATCGGGCCTATACCAGTTCCCTGCGGCTGGCGCTGAAACAGGATTGTAAAACGATTGCCTTTCCGCTGATTTCATCGGGCATCTATGGCTATCCCAAGGATCAGGCCTTAAAGATTGCGGTGACAGCCATCGCGGAATTTTTGCGGGAACATGAGATGTTGGTTTATCTGGTGGTTTTTGATAAAAAGGCCTTCGTCGTCAACGATGTGGTTTGCGAAATGCGGGCTAGTAATCCCCATACCAGCTAGCTGGAAGGCAGAAATTGAAGCAGACTTTGAACAGAGGAAGAATAAGAATAATTAAAAACGAATACTAACAGTATATAGCATCGTGCTATTGCTGTTAGTATTTTTTGCGATTAAATATACAGAACTTAAAACACGCCCATACTTTATTATTGAATTATTCAATAATAAAGTATGGCTTGAATTCAAAGCCAACTTTATCAATAACTTCCTTACTTTTTTTAATTACTTCGGCAATTCTTTTTTCATCAACATGCATAAACCGAAAATTCATTTCCACGATATAATCAAGACACTCTTCCAAAGTACACTTTAGCATATTATTAATAAAATCGATTATGATCGCATGAGATGCTGCGGTAGCACCCCTTGCCAGCATGCTGATTTCATCATTTTGCCGGTTAATATTAAGATGATATTGGCGATCGTGAATTTTATAAAAACTTTTATAGTGTGTTGTAAACATATCTTCATAGTTACCATTAGAACTTTCCCTAATGTACCGGGCAACATTTGGATCATGTAAAATTAAAGATGTAGAAAGCCTTATTTCAATCGCAGTACTCAACTGTAAGTCATACTTATTATTACAGAAATAAGTATGATAGAGTTTAAAAGAAATGCTATTTTTGTTATTAACAGAAAAATTTTCTGTAACTTCTTTGGCCAATAACGATTTTGTTTTAAAATGATATGAAATTAAAGATTTCGTAATATTTAAAGCTTCGGCTATTTGGTAAAAGTAGCTATCATCGTAACCGTGTTCATAAAATAATTGAGTTGCAGTTGATAAGATGTTTTCGCGCTGCGTAGACATGGATTCACCTGAAATTCTAGATTTATTTCCATTATATCAAATTCTAGATTATTTTACAAAAGAAAGTAAACTGAACATGTATAGTTTTTCGTTGACAACAGATTCGTAAAATATTATAATAAACACAAAACTGAACATGTACAGTTTGAGAGGAGAAAGAAAAATTGAATGATAAGGAGAAGCAAATGTTGACAAAGAGACAAAATCTAATGGAAACGATTAAATACGGAAAACCGGATCGCTTTGTAAAACAATATGAATTTCTTAATATGATTTTTGAAGCTGCATTTCCAATGACCGGAATTGCGATGGTGCCTGGTCAGACGAGTAAAGACGGTTGGGGAGTAACATGGACATTTATGGAGGGGCAAATTGGTGGTTTCCCAGTACATGATAAAGAACATATTGTCATAAAGGACATTGCCGAATGGGAAAAATATGTTAAGAAACCGGTCCTTCCAACGGATGATCAATCCTGGGCACCGGCAGTTGCTCATGCCAGTGCGATTGATCGAAATGAAGAATTTGTCACAGCAATGTATGCACCAGGTGTATTCGAAATGACCCATCATATGATGGGAATGGAAAATGCCTTAATGGCTTTTTATGAAGAACCGGAGGCTATGCATGCGCTGATTGATTATATTACTGGATTTGAACTGGAATTTGCGGAAATGGTAATTGATCGAATCCATCCGGATGCACTTTTTCATCATGATGATTGGGGCAGTCAGATTTCATCATTTCTTTCCCCTGAAATGTTTGCAGAATTTTTTGTGCCGGCTTACAAGAAAATTTATGGTTATTACAAAGATAACGGTGTGGAATTGGTTGTTCATCATAGTGATTCCTATGCGGCAAATCTTATTCCAGCGATGATCGAAATGGGAATTGATATTTTTCAGGGAGTTATGAACACCAACAATATTCCTGAACTGATTAAAAACTATGGCGGTCAGATATCCTTTATGGGTGGACTTCACAGCGGCGAACTTGATTTTCCGGATTGGACCCCTGAAAAAATTGCCAAAGATGTCGAGCGTGCTTGCACGGAAAATGGTAAGTTGTTTTACATTCCTTGCATCACGCATGGCGGAGCGATGAGTCATTTTCAGGGAGTCTATGAAGAAATAGATAAACAAATCGACAGAATGAGCCAAGAAATGTTTACAGAATAATCGGATAACGAATAATCAGGCATTCATTGTTTAGTAAAAAAAGTATTGAGAGCGAAAGGATAGTATTATGGAAAAAATTGAATTTTTAAAAACGGAGTTAGATCCCATCGGGGAGTACCCAAGCCTGTTTCCAGGCGTGCCGCCAACGCCGATATATCGTACACCGATAACACCAAAAGAAAATTATAAGGCTTTGTATAAAGGTGAAAAGCCAGTATGGATTCCCAATTTTTATGATCTGACAACCCTTTGTCCCGCTTGTTATCCCGATGCAATTGCGCGAGGGTTTGTTGTGAGTGCGGAGTCGGGGGATTATATGGATGATAAAAAAAAGGGCGGAAAAGATAGTTTTGGGATCGAGTGGGTTTATGAACCTTCAGCGATGGGATCGATGGTAATACCGGGAAACCCAACACTTAGAAATATATCCGAGTGGCGAGATAAAATCATCCTGCCGGATGTTGACTCGTGGGATTGGGCTCAAAGCGCAAAACGGAATAAAGACTATGCATATAATAGCTCTAATCTAGTTCAGGCCTGGATATTCACAGGGTTTTTCGAACGATTGATCTCACTACTGGATTTTGAAAATGCAGCAATAACAATGATTGATGATGAAGTTGAAGATGCAGTTCATGATTTTTTTGCAGAATGTGTCAAAATATACAAAAAAATGATAAAACACTATCAGGTCGATTTTAATGCTGATGTGATTTATTTTCATGACGATTGGGGAACTTCACAAAATTCCTTCTTTTCGTTGGAAGCATGCCGCAACTTAATCGTTCCGCACTTGAAAGACGTTGTTGATTATGCCCATGAACTGGGACTCTTTGTTGAATTACACAGTTGCGGTAAAAGTGGAAAGCTGGTTCCAGCTATGATTGAAGCAGGCGTGGATGCATGGACACCACAAGAAATCAATGATTTTGGCAGTTTGTATAAACAGTTCGGGGGCAAGATCATGTTAGGCGCATACCATCAGGTACCAATAGATGTTGATGAAGCAGCGGCAATTGAGACGGGAAGAGAATTTGTTAAAAAATATGCCGGGGCAATCCCAGAAAAACCCGTTTTTTCGGGTGATTATGCAATTCACATCAAAACAAGAGAAGCCTTATACGAAGAAAGTCGAAAATACTTGAGTGAGTAAGATTAACAGCAATGAATCAGTTAAGATAATCGTTGCGAAGTCAAAAGGGTGAAAAGAGAAGCGAAAATGATTAGTAAACGTGAGAATTATTTGATGGCTGCTCATGGAGAAAAACCATTGTGGGTACCTTCATTTGCTGAAGACAGCAATGTGTTTCTGCCAGATTTCTGGATGGAAGTTGACCCTCAGACAGGAACTGACTTTTGCAACATACGCTGGGTGGAAAATGACGCAGGCCGTATGCCTGATGAGAAATGGCGGGCAATGGAAAATTTGGATCAGTGGCGTGAGACGGTCAAATTTCCAAAGGTGGCAGAACTCGACTGGCCAGAAATGGCAGAACGTTTCAAATCGATGAGTGATCCGGAAAAGGTTAATATTGCCATACTTAATACCAATGGGATCTTTCTGATTCCGATCGATATGATTGGGTGGGTGGATGGTCTTTGCGCAATTTATGAAGAACCGGAAGAACTGGAAGCGTTTATTTCGGCGATAACGGATTTTTTGGTTGAGGTGGTCAAGTATTTTGGAGCATATATTCATCCGGATATTGTATTTACAGGCGATGATTTAGCGGCTGCTAACGGACCTTTTATTTCAAAGGAAATTTGGGAATCGCTTTATAAACCCTATTTTAAAAAAATCATTGATGCCATTCATGAGATTGGTGCACTAGCAGAATTTCATTGTTGTGGAAACTGTCAATTCCTGATCGACGCGTTTTTGGAAATTGGAGTGGATATTTGTCAGCTACCCGAGCCGAATGAAAGTCTTAGGCAGAAAAAAGAAAAGTATGGAAAGCGATTGGTACTTACCGGTGGCTGGGACAGGCATTCAGCGGCAGCCTTTCCTGGTGCATCCGAGGAAGTCGTAAGAGAATCGGTACAAAAAGCAATTGATGATTATGGCAAAAACGGGGCGTTGATATTTTGGGATGGTGGCATCTGTGGTAGCAGTGAAGATTCGCGGAAAAAAATGGAATGGGTTTTAAGTGAACTGAATAAATATGGGCGGGCTGTTTATAATCATAAATCGATATGATTTTTCATACCTTCATATTGTGATAATTGATAAAAAAAATATCCGCTTTGAATCGTGAATTTAAATAAAAAAAACTAAATTATAATTATCTTAAAGGAGACGAACATGAATCAAAAAACATCAGCTTTATCTGGATTTGCGGTATTGGCCATGGCCTTTATCACAATGGGTGTAGGAACGGTTACTCCTGCGCTTAATGTAATTTTTGGAGCCTTCCCCCAAGAATCGTTAACAACATTATTATTGGTTTCAACCTTACCATCACTGACAGTTATACCGGCAACGCTGATTGCGGGTAGCCTTGCTGGCAATAAGGTAAAATACAAAACGCTTGCTATTGTAGGTATACTACTGTTTATAATTGGTGGCGTTGCACCATATTTTGCGAGTAGCTGGACGGTGGTACTCATCGAACGTGCAGTTTTTGGTATCGGTCTGGGTATTATTTCACCATTACCGAATGCTCTAGCGATGGGTCTTTATGAAGGTGATAAAGTAGCATCAATGATGGGTATGGTTACACTTCTAATGAATATTGGTGGTATGATTCTACAATTTTTGGGCGGATTTTGTGCAGGTTTTGGATGGAATTTTGCTTTTTTACCACATGCACTTGGTATTATTTCACTGCTGGCCGTAATATTCTTTTTGCCCGAACCGCCCAAACAGAATGGCGCGATTGATGCAGGAAAAGTAATAACGAAAGAAAAAATTCCCGGAAAATTATGGGTGGTAGCAGGCGTATTTGGATTTTCCGTCATGCTGATCTATCCACTGCTGGTTAATATGTCATCATTGTTAGAAGCCGGTAATTTAGGGGATTCAACGACGGCAGGCGTTGTTCTGGCATTTTATACAATTGGCGGAATGGCCGCAGGTGCTGTATTTGGTCAGATCTTTAAAGCAACAAAAAAATACATTCTCTCAATTGGTTTATTTGCAGCCGCTATTGGAATGGCAATGGTTTTATTCGGCGGAAACGTTGTGTTAGTTACGATTGGAACAGCATTGGCGGGTTTTGCATTTTCAATCGGTATGCCAGCTGTTTTCATGATTGTCAGTATGATCATAAAATCTTCACAACAGGCTCTTGCAACATCGATTATTCTAGCGGCAATGAATCTATTTGCATTTTTATCAACTTACTGGATTGCGATGACGACATTAATTACTGGCGATGCCCTTAAGGGACCGATCCTTGCAGGAATGATGATTTTGGCAATTCTTGGAATTCTGTTTATATTCTTGAATCCAATGTCTGGAATCGTAGGATCAAAAGAAGGAACCAATTAATTACAATGAACACTCGATTCAGAAAATAATCAGCACAGGCAAAAAGTGTTTTTAGCGCTTTTTGCCTGTGCTCGTTTGTTTTTGCTTTATTTCCAGTGAATGGCCCTATTTTCCGTCGCCAGGGCCGCCTCTTTAAGCGCTTCACCAACAGTGGGATGGGCATGAATGGTCGAGATAATTTCTTCCACTGTCGATTCCAGCCGCAGTGCCAGTGCACCTTCAACAATCAGGTCGGTGGCTCGTGGTCCAAGGATATGGACACCAACAATTTCCTTGTATTTTTTATCGGAAATAATTTTGATCATCCCCTCGGTAGCACCCATAATCAGTGACTTGCCATTGGCAGCCAGTGGGAATCGGCCGATCGAATAATTTTTTTCATGGCCCCGGATATCCTCCTGAGTAAGGCCCACCCCGGCAAATTCGGGATTGGTATAGACGCAAGAGGGATTGGTTTTTTCGTCATAAACGACGTCATGGTCCATCGCATTTTCGGCAGCAACTTCCCCTTGTTGAGAGGCCACATGGGCCAGCATGGTTTTGCCCAGACAATCCCCGACGGCATAAACATTTTCTAAATTGGTCTGCATTTTAGGATTCACACTAATCCCTTTTTTATCCCAGTTGATGCTGGTGTTATCCAGTCCCAAAGTTGATAATTCGGCTTTGCGTCCAATTGCCACCAATACCTTATCACCTGAGATGTCACTCTCGTTATCGTCCTTTTTAATTCTAACGGTCGTTTGGTGCTCATCACTTTGGACTGACAGCACCTGCGCACCCGTTAAAATTTTTATCCCATCTCTCACAAGTTTTTTGCACAGCATTTCGCCCAGTTCACCATCCATAAGCGGTAGAATTCCCGGCTGCATTTCTACAATCGTTACTTTGGAACCAAACTGATTGTAAACTGACGCCATTTCCACACCAATGACGCCGCCACCAATAATCACCAGTCGCTCCGGAACATGATTTAAAGAAAGCGCCCCGGTGGAATCCAGGCAATTGGGATGATCAATGCCAGGAATCGGTGGAAGTGCCGGTACTGAACCGCTGGCAATGATAATTTTATCCGCTCGTAACTCGTCAGTTTTACCGGAAACGTCAGTCACCAGCAAGACCTCATCATTTAAAAACTGCGCAGAACCGGTAATAATCTTAACCCCATTGGCCTTAAGCAGCCCTTTGACGCCGCCGGATAGCTTGGTGCTGATCTGCTCCTTATGGGCTTGAATTTTTGTCCAATCATAACCGACCTCAGGAATGACTAAACCGATTTTTGACGAATTTTTAGCTTCGGTTAATACCTCGGCAGAATGGAGCAGCGCCTTGGTGGGGATACACCCGACATTTAGGCAGGTGCCGCCCAGCTTTTCTTTTTCAATCAGGGTGACCTGGGCGCCCAGTTGGGCCGCTCGAATGGCCGCCACGTAGCCCCCGGGGCCACCACCAATTATGGCTATATGTTTCATGGTTTTACCTTCTTTCACAGCACTTAAACAAGTAACAGCGCAGGGTTTTCGAGATATTCCCCAATTCGCTGTAAAAACTGAGCAGCCAAAGCCCCGTCAATGATCCGGTGGTCGGCGGTGAGACTCAGATTCATCATCGGTCGGATGGTGATTTCACCACCGATAACAACTGGGGTGTCAACCATCGCATCGATACCTAAAATAGCCAGTTCCGGTTGATTGATAATGGGCGAAAAAGAAGTGATCCCATAGGCCCCCAGATTAGACAGGGTAAAGGTGCCACCAACCAGATCGTCCATATTTGTGCGGCCGGCCTTGGCCTCAGTGATCAGTTTTTCGGTTTCTTCAGCGATTTGAGAAAGCGGCTTGAGGTCACAGTTTTTCACGTTAGGGACCAACAGTCCTGAATCCATACCGATGGCCAGGCCAATATGGGCATGAGGATGAAGAATCAGGGTGTCATCAACCAGGCTACCATTAATATGAGGAAATTCCAGCAAGGCCTGGGCGCAGACTTTCATGATGATATGATTAAAGGTCAGCTTGAGACCTCGTTTCTCAAATTCAGGTTTTAAGCGGGAGCGGAACTCTTTTAAGCCGGTGGCATCGACTGGTCGGGTATAGGTGACCCGAGGTGACGTACTCCAGCTTTCACTCATTCGCTTGGCAATGGTTTTGCGCATCCCTTTAAGTGGGATGCTTTGAGCGAGGGCATCGGGTGCTTGCGATTTTGTCAGTAACGCTTCAACATCTTTTTTCATAATCCGACCATCGCTGGTTACGGTGCTTAAATCAACATCCGACGCAGCAGCCATTTTTTTAGCAACCGGGGAAACAGCGGTTTTTTTATCGGCTTTATCAGTTGGTGTATAGTTATTAACATCATCCACGGTAATACTGCCCTTATTGCCAGTACCAGTGATTAGAGCGAGATCAAGGCCTTTTTCTTTGGCCATTTTTTTAGCCAACGGGGAAGCATTAATCCGGCCGCCAGCAGTTTTAACAGCGGCTTTTGAAATAGCGGGAGCGTCGTCTACAGGCGAAACAGCTGCATCGACATCAGGAGCAGAACCACCGGCTAATAATGCGGAAATATCTTCGTTAGCTTCACCGATAACTGCAATCGGTTCCAGGCAGGTAACGGTCGCTCCGTCAGCTTCGATAATTTTTAGTAGCACCCCTGCTTTGGGGGATTCAAATTCATTGGTCAGTTTATCGGTTTCGATCTCGCAGAGAATATCGCCTTCAGCAATGGGATCACCCACAGCGACATTCCAACTGGCAATGGTACCTTCTGTCATTGTCAGCCCGAACTTGGGCATGACGATTAATTGTGCCATAATAACCTCCGTATTTTTTTGATTTTATTGAGCTGTAATCTTCTAAGGATAAGATTACAGCTGGCTGTCAGATTAAGGGATAAAGCAGTACCGACAATTGTTACATCATGTTGTACGCATCGGAGCGGACACGGCAAAGCCTGTCCGATTCTGCGCGCAGGCAGTCGCCAATCATAAGCTTGCTTATAGTTGGCGACTGCCCGCGACCAATGCGGAAGGAGCACAGCGGATTTCGCATGGTGCAGCGAACAACAGATTAACAATTGGTCGGTACGGGATCTCATCGATAACCTTAAAAATTAAGCCATGACTTCCTTGATGGCGTTGTAAATGTCCACGTCGTTGGGCAGGACAAAATTTTCCAGGTTGGGTGCAAATGGAATTGGGGTATCCAGGGCGTTGACCCGTTTGATCGGGGCGTCCAGATTGAAGAAACAGGATTCGGAAATCATCGCTGCCAGTTCACCGGCGAAACTGCCGCGTTTGACTTCTTCGGTAGCAATGACCACCCGGGTTGTTTTTTCAATCGAGTCAAAAATCATCTTTTTATCCAGTGGATAAAGGGTTCGGGGATCAATGATTTCGACAGAAATTCCTTCTTTCTCAAGTTTAGCCGCGGCTTTAAGTGCTTCATGAACCATTTTACCGGTGGCAACCACGGTGATATCGGTTCCTTCGCGCTTGATGTCGCCGACGCCTAATTTAATCGGAACAACCACATCATCGACTTCGCCCTTCATACCATACATCGCTTTGTGTTCGACAAACATTACCGGATCTTCATCGTCGATGGCACTGAGCATCAGACCCAGGGCGTCTTGTGGTGTTGATGGAAAAACGACCTTTAATCCGGGCACATGTGTTAACCAGGCTTCTAATGATTGGGAATGTTGGGCTGCGGCACTAACACCACCACCACCAGGTAAACGGACAACCATCGGAACGGAGATGTTTCCGCCGAACATATAACGCATTTTGGCAGCCTGATTGACCAACTGATCCATCCCAACGGTTAAGAAGTCAATAAACATCAGCTCGGCAATGGGGCGTAAGCCAGTGGCGGCTGAACCGACGGCACAGCCGATGATAACGCCTTCGGAAATAGGGGTATCCCGGACGCGTTTATCGCCAAATTCATCGAATAGACCGGCGGTGACACCAAAACAGCCACCAAAAGCCCCGACATCTTCTCCGAAAATACAAACATTTTCGTCTTCTTGCATTCTAATGCGCATTCCTTCACGAATGGCTTCTCCATATGTCATTTGTTTCATCTCTGTCGAACCTCCTCAACAATATCAAAGTAAATATCTTTTACCGCACTGGATAATTCCGGATAGGCACTGGCATTGGCAAACTCAATCGCTTCAGCAATTTCTTTAACCACGGAATCCTGGAGTGCTTTTAGTTCTTCAGCTGTTACAATTTCGCTGTCGATCATGTGTTTCTCAATTCGCGGCATGGGATCTTTTTTCATCCACATTTCCTGCTCTTCGATGGGTTTGTATTTTCCGGCATCGCCTTCGAAATGGCCGCGGTGGCGGTACGTTTTGCATTCGATGAGGGTCGGACCCTGACCGTTTCGGGCCCGTTTAACGGCTTCAACAGCGGCTTCGTGAACCGCAATCACGTCATTGCCATCGACCGAGATGCCGGGAATACCATAGGCGCTACCGCGGTCAGCAATATCTTTAATGGCCTGATGACGGGATTGACTCATGGAGATGCCGTAGCCATTGTTTTCACAAACAAAAACAACCGGCAGTTTCCAGATGCTGGCCAGATTCATCGACTCATGAAAGGTTCCCTGATTGGTTGAGGCATCGCCAAAAAAGCAGACGCAAACCTGATCAGTGCCTCGGTATTGCGCACTAAAACCTGCTCCCACCGCCAGGTTATGACCGGCACCCACAATCCCGTTGGCGCCAAGAATGCCTTTGGTAGCGTCGGCAATGTGCATGGAACCGCCTTTGCCTTTGCAGTAACCGGTTTCTTTTCCGTATAATTCGGCCATCATGTATTTCAGATCGCCACCTTTGGCAATGATGTGACCGTGGCCGCGGTGCGTACTGGTGATGTAGTCCTCATCGTTAAGAGCCTGGCAGACACCGGTGGCAACAGCTTCTTCACCTAAATAGAGGTGAACAAAACCGGGGATGGCACCTTCGGCAAAAAGGTTCATGGCCTTTGTTTCAAATTCCCTGATCCGTTTCATGCGGATGTACATGTCTTTGATAATCGCTTTATCAAGTTTCATAAATTCAGTGTTCTCCTTTTTTGTATTATCCAAAGATTTTAGATGACTTATCTAATAACAAGAACCGTGCCAACTTTAAAAATCAGTTGGATATTTTTTTTAAATGGCTTAAGCATAGGATTTAATCTGGGTGGGGGAGTCTTTTGCACAAAAAAAGATACACCGGATTTCTCAGGCGTATCTCATATTCGCGAATTGGTTGTCTCAAAAACGATAAAATTCTCACATTTGAGACATATAGCGATAATCTTTGATGTCAATATTGTATTTTTTTATTTTCCGGTAAAGTGAGGCGCGACTGAGGCCCATCATTTCGGCTGAGGCTTCCACACAACCCTGGGTTTCTTTTAGTATTTTTTCAAGATTTGCTTTAACCAGGTCGTCCAGGGTGGGGCTGGCGGCTGTCGGTAGAACCTTGGTTTCTTCGCGATACTTTGGTGGCGGTGTAGGCAGATAATCGCTTGAGATAATGGGTTCCGGACAGAGGTAAAAGGTTCGCTCGATGTAATTCTGGAGTTCTCTGACGTTACCTGGCCAGGGGTGAAGTTTAAGCCCTTCCAGAAATTCTTTTGAAAAGGTTTTGGTATGCTCAGGATATTCCCGGTTAAGCCGATCGAGGAAGTGGGAGGCGGCCCAGACAAGATCATCACCCCGAACCCGCAGCGGCGGAATATGAAGGTAAATCACATTCAGACGGAAATAGAGATCTTCCCGGAAATTCCTTTTTTTAACCTCCTGCTCCAAGTTACGATTGGTGGCAGCAATAATTCGGATATTTAGTTTGCGTTCACTTTGACTACCGATTCGTGAAACCGTATTTGTTTCTACCACCCGGAGCAATTTAGCCTGAACTTCCAGCGGCATTTCGCCAATTTCGTCCAGGAAAATGGTGCCGCCTTCGGCCAACTCAAATTTCCCGGGCTTGCCCTCGCTAAGAGCCCCGGTAAAAGCACCTTTGACATAGCCGAAGAGTTCGCTTTCGACCAGATCCCGGGGTAAACAGGCACAATTGACGACAATAAAAGGGCCCTGGGAAAAGGAGCTGGCCCGGTGAATAGCGTGGGCAAACATCTCTTTACCGGTACCACTTTCGCCTTCGATGAGGATACATTTTTTAAAGCGGGCCATCTTTTCGGCCGTTTTGATAATCATCCGCATCTGCGGATTCTGGGTGATGATGTCGGAAAAGGTATAAGTCGCCACGTTACCGCTGACCCGGTTGACGGCGCTGTGGAGGTGTTTGATTTCGCGGATACCAATGGAGTAGCCTTGAATTTTATCGTTTTCCAGAATCCGGGAAACATTGGCGCTACATTGAATTTTTCGACTGCCGATATGAGCGGTGACATCAGTATAATAACGCGTTGTCTCTTCTAAATCCCAGCATTCACCAGCCAGATCGAGTTTTTTAAAGATTTTTTTAAAGCCGAGTTCATTAAATTCATCCATACTAAGATGGAGAACTTTTTGAGCACCAATATTCATCCATTGCAGATTAACGTTCTCATCGGTAACTAGAATACCATCTTCGGTGCTGTCCAGGGAGGCTGACATGGATCGATAGGTATGGGATAGGGCCAGTTCATTTTCGATACTGTAGGCGGCCGCGACAACAATCCCCAGGGTATGAGAGTGAAGTTTGTGACTTTCCCCGGACATGTTGAGAACGCCAATGATTTCACCTTTTACATTGTGAATGGTGGTGGCGGAACAGGTCCACGTATGGTGGGAAACACAATAGTGTTCAGCGCCCACTACGTGAACGGGTCCATCTTCGTCCAGAGCGATGCCAATAGCATTGGAACCGACCGCTTCGTTGGTCCAGACGGTGCCTTTTAAAAAACGCAGTTCGGAAGCCCGCATACTGACGACCTCATCCCCGATGGTGTCCAGTAGTACCCCGTTTTTATCAGTTAGAACCAGAACAAAGTGGGATGATAAAACGATTTCATAAAGGTTTTGCATAATTGGTTGGGCGATTTTGATCAGCTCCCGGTTTTCCGCCAACACCTGCTCGAGTTGGCAGGCATCAATACTTTCGCCTTTACCACCATTTACATCCATTTTTATATTTTGACAGTGGTTCCAGGAACGCTGGATAATTCGCCGGGTATTTTCATCCAGAATGCCACGTTCGACAAAGTTTGTCCAATTGTTTTTTAGTTTATTCAGATCAGGTTCCATCTTAGTTAATCCTTTCTGCAAAGAATACGGTAAAGCAACAGAGCACGGGTATGCTGTCGAAGACGCGTTGAAGGTCGGTGAAAATAGAATTAGTCTTAGCGATCGCTACAGTAGTGGACAAAGACGATTGGTCTTATTGATTCACATTATAGCGGAGTTTTTAAAATAAATCAAAAATAATTGTAAAAAATAAGAATTACTAAAATTTGGGGTGGCAGCGAAATAGCAGGCCTTTTTTTTGTTGGAGAAAAGTAGGACTTATGTTATATTGAATAATTATAGTTGGTGTTTGAGAAAAACAATTGGTACAAAGTAATAGGTTTTAGGAGGTGTCGATGGATATCGAAATGAGACAATTAAATCAAGAAGATGTAAAACAGGCGACAGAAATTTGGAATTATATCGTCGCCGAGGCAAATAGTTTTCCCGGTGACAAACATCTTAGTGAAAAAGAGGCAGCAGCGATGTTTACCCAGCAGACCAAAACGATTTGTGCCCGGTGCGGGGAAGCGGTTGTGGGGCTTTACATTCTTCATCCTAATAATATTGGTCGGTGCGGGCATATTGCTAATGCTTCATTTGGGGTTGCAAAAGAATATCGGGGCAAAGGCATTGGACGTCTGCTGGTGGAAGACTGCCTCATGCGCAGCAAGGAAAGTGGCTTTAAAGGTCTCCAGTTTAATGCGGTGGTGGCGACCAATTATCCCGCTATCACCCTGTATTTGAAACTGGGTTTTAAAATCATTGGGACCATTAAAGAAGGCTATCGACTAAACGATAATAGCTATGTGGACACGCTTATTTTTTTAAAAAGTTGGTAAGTAGTTTGCATAAAAATTATAAAATAAAGAAAGTGATGTGATGACAATCGAACGATTGAAATTAGATGAAAAAGATTTTGAAAAAATATATCAACTGATGGTGTGTTCTTTTCCTAAGGAAGAGATCAGAACCCGGGAAAACGCAAGGGCTCAGCTTAGGGATCCCAATTACACCATTTGGACTTCAAAAAACGAAGCGGATGAAATCCTAGGTTTTATTGCTGAATGGGATATGGGTTCAACTGTCTTTGTGGAACATTTCGCGGTGGACCCGACAAGGCGGAGCGGCGGAATCGGTTCGGGAATGATGGCCGCTTATTTGTCGCGGACTTCAAAGCCGGTGATGATTGAGGTGGAGGATGAAAAAAATGAAATCAACTTACGCCGGATTGGGTTTTATCAGCGGTTGGGGTTTCACCTGTCTGAATACGGTTATGATCAGCCGGTGATGCGGGGTGATGCGAGTAAAAAAATTCCGCTTAAAATAATGCGTTTTCCTCAGCCTTTGACAGAAGAAGACTTTAAAAATTTTAGATACCAGGTATTTACCCAAATCTATAAATCGATCGATGCATAGATAAATAAAAAGGATGGATTGCTGTATGGCAATTCATCCTTTTTTCGACTTTATGATTAAAGCAGGGTAACCTGATTTTTACCGTTGGTCTTGGACTGATAAAGGGCGTTGTCAGCTCGCCGGACGATGGTATCTTCGGTATCGATATCAATGGCTTGGGTTACCCCGATACTGACGGTGATATTAAATTTTGCAAGCAATGGGTCATTAACAATTTCAAGTCGCAGGGTCTCTAGTTTTTCAGCGGCTAAAACCCCAGAAAGGTAAATAATACCGCTAAACTCGTCACCACCCCAGCGAGTGATGAGATGATCACTAAGAGCTGTTTTGCATAGTGTCATCACATGTTTTAAGATCTTGTCCCCCTGTAGATGACCGTGGGTATCGTTGACGTCTTTAAAGTGATCCAAATCAATTAGGAAAACCGACCAGAAGTCCTTTGTTTCATCAGTCAGAGCCAGTGTGGTTTTTAAATTCTGATCGAAATCTTTCCGATTGGAGAGGATACCCAAATTATCCAGCAGAGCCAGTTGTTTCATTTGATGATCATTTTTTATAATGATTCGCTGGACAATGATCAGCACAGAGGCCAGGACTAAAATGACAATAAAGAGATCATAGTATAATTGTTGATTAAAGGACTGAGCCAGCTCTGAGGTGTCTTTTCTAATGATCAGATACCAGTTTAGTTCTTCAATATAGTGACTGATGATATATTGCTGATTATATAAATTATCATCATTAAACACATTGATGGTGTCGGCTTTATTATAAAGATCAGAGCCGATGGTGGCATAAATTTCCAGATCGTTGATATTTTGATTTTCAATCAGATTGGGATTGGTGTGAGCCTGAATCAAGCCCGTTTCATCAACGAGAAAGGCTTCCAGATCATAATCCCGTTCAAAATTCTTAAGTAGCTCCTGGACATAAGTCATTTCAATTCCGACCCCGGCCACGCCCAGAAGGTTTCCCTGCTCATCTAGTATTTTACAATTGATAAAGATCGTCAAGCGTTGGTTATCGACCTGATCCTGATCGACATCCAGGATATAAAGCTGATCCTGATTGATAAAGTCGTAATACCATTGATCGTGGTCATCCTGGGGAGAAATGGTTTTAAATAAGCCATTGTAATGAAAATAGTGTAGCGATTTGGCTGAAATCAAAAAGACAGAATGGTAATTATATTTGCTTCGGATTCCCCACAAATAGTCAATGATTTCATGGTTTTGCGAAGAATCTTCCTGCTGGAGCCACTGCTTGACAAAACTGTCGTTAGCCATGGTCAGGCTGACAAAGATCGGTTTGGTCAGTTCGTTGTTAATTTCTGAGTAGATATTAGTGGAGGTGAGTTTGGAAATATTTAGTACATCATCTTTAATGATCTTGCTGTAGGTTGCAAAGCTGAAGAACACAATAGCAACGATACCAATGAGTATGATTAGTGAGATCAGCAGTCCGACTTTATTTCGTTGTTTCATAATGCCCTCATCAGTTAAGTTTTATTTCAATTTTAAACAATAAAAAGAGGTTTTGTCAATCAAAATTAACAAAACCTTTTATTTGGCGGATCGTAATGAAATTAAGTTTTAGCTCTTAGATACTCAGATCAATATGCTGAATCGTTCCGGCCGAACCATTTTCATTAAGATAGATGCCAGTGCGTTGCAGTTGGCCATCGGTTTGATTGTCGGCCCCTTTGAGTGCGAAGCTGGTGCTGACATTGCCCAGATAAATGGCGCCTACGCCTTTCTGACCCAGTGCCACTAACACATCGTTACCGGAGGAATCTTTGGACCAGATCTGTAGCTTATCATAGATGGGATCGTTCTCGTCGATCCAGTTATTGCCATCGGAATCATATTTTGCCAAATCATCAAAACCGTTGCCGCTTTGCGGGCCGAACAGCTCACTGCCGTCATTAATTTTACCATCGCCATTAAGGTCCAAGGCCAGGAAACCGCTGCCGGGACTAACAAAGGAAATTTGATCCAGGGTGCCGTTGGCATCAATATCAAAGGCATATTTCTGCTGCGTCAGCGAGGTGGTGGCGGCACCGAAATTAATAACCAGCGGGTCAACCTGAACCGGCTCATTGCCAGCTTTGATATTGAGATTGGAATAGGACATAAATTCCCGGCTGAGGGAAAGTTGCAGATTGACATTGATTTCTCGGCCATCGGCAGTTTTCACCATTGCCTGAGCCTGAAATGAAGTACTTTCAGATTCATAGTGGGTGACGCTCTGATTGTATTCAAAGCCGCCACTAGGAGAAGCACTGCGGGGTTGAGCACCGGCTAAACCCTGAGCCCACCCGGCGGCAGCGGTCAGTAGTGCACTTCGACTGGCATAGGCGTTTTGAATGGACTGACTCATTTTCGGATTTTCCAAAGTAATTTTTTTAGGCATCACAAATTTCATTTTTTTTCGGGTTAATGCCTTAAGCATTTGTTCTAGTAGCGTTAGCTCCTGTTCTTCTTTACTGGAGAGCGAAGCGGTTTCATCTCCCGAGGCCACTGTTGACACTGGGGTTTGATTTGATATAGGGGTTTGAGCAGGTAACTTTTTAGCTTGTTCTGACAACTCAAGGATATCCATCCCCTTTGCAGAAGCGCTGGCTGTGGTTGAAGTTACGGCATTGCCCTGAGCATCCCAAACTCTCAAAGATCCGACAGATTTGGTTGCTTCCCTATAACTGCTTTGACTTGCCATTGTGACGGTTGAACTTTCGATTTTCATAAATCCACCTCCATGTTTTTACGAAATGATCACGCCCAAAAAGACGTAATCCGTTAGAATTAATATCGGCAGATCAAAAAAAAAGATAAGTGCTAAATTAAATAAAGTTGATCAGTTCTCAGGATGGAGTGTCACGGTTTTGCCTTCAAGAATCATATTAGTGGTGCGCACCGCGCACATTTTGCCACACATCGAGCAGCTATGTTTTTCTTCGGTGGGGGTGCTTTCGTAATAGTCTTTGGCTTTTTCGCCATCAATAGCCAGTTCGAACATGGCATCCCAATCGATCTTTCGCCGGGCGTCAGACATCTTGTTATCCCAGTCTCGCGCGTTGGGTATACCTTTGGCAATATCGGCAGCATGGGCGGCAATCTTTGTTGCAATAATCCCTTCCTTGACATCATTAGCATCCGGGAGGCGCAAATGCTCGGCTGGGGTTACATAGCAAAGAAAATCGGCCCCATTGGCAGCGGCAATAGCTCCGCCAATGGCAGCGGTAATATGGTCATAGCCTGGGGCAACATCAGTTACTAAGGGGCCAAGAACATAGAAGGGCGCATTATGACACAATTTTTTCTGAAAAACAATGTTGGCGGAAATTTCATTAATCCCCATATGACCAGGTCCTTCAACCATTACCTGGACATCCTTAGCCCAAGCCCGTTTGGTTAGGTGACCCAGTTCGATGAGTTCACTGAGCTGAGAAGCATCGGAGCTGTCATCAATGCAACCAGGGCGCAGGGCGTCACCTAAACTGATGGTGACATCAAACTCCCGGAGGATCTTAAGAAAATCATCATAATATTCGTAAAAGGGATTTTCATTACCCGTCATTTCCATCCAGGCAAAGAGCAGTGAGCCGCCCCGGGAGACAATATTTGTTCGCCGTCCATCCCGCTTAAAGGCTTCTACCGCCCGTTTATTAATGCCGGCATGAATCGTCATAAAGTCAACCCCTTCTTCGGCGTGGGCTCGGACAACCCGCATAAAATCCTGGGCGGTAATTGCAAGTAGATCTTTGTCAAGATAACCGATGGCATCATACATCGGAACCGTACCAATCATTGCAGGGGACATTTTAATGAGTTGTTTTCTAAAAGTGTTGGTTTTCCCGTAGTTACTTAAGTCCATAATCGATTCGACCCCAAATTTTAGAGAGAGGTTTACCTTCTCCAGTTCCGCCTCATAGTTTAGACAATCTCCCGATACGCCGAGATTCACATTGGTTTTAGTTTTCAGACCGGTGCCAACACCTTCCGGCGAAAGGGAATGATGTCTGATATTGGCTGGTATAGCAACCTGGCCGCAGCCGACCAGAGCCATAAGTTTGGCAGCATCCATATTTTCCTTTTGTGCCACTGTTTTCATTTCCGGGGTGATAATCCCCTTTTTTGCCGCTTCCATTTGAGTTTTGTAGTTTTTCACAATACATTCCTTTCAAATCAGAGATTTTTAGGCACAAAAAAAGTGCCTTCCCGAATAGGAAAGCACTGAAAACACGTATTTGAAAATTAGCCAAAACGCCTTGCTTCCCTACGTCAGTATTAACTAACAGGTTCAAAGGGTCAGGTTTTAACCTTCTCAACTTTATAAGTCCCCCCGCAAATCAGTATTTAATTGCCAACATTATATCATGTAAAGTAAAAATGTCAAGAGCTAAGAGCTGGTTTAGTTAGGAGGGCAAAATAAGATAGAACATGAAAAAAATAGGGTTAAATTAGTAAATAAAAACTGTCATTTTAAGGTTATTATTGTTATGATAGGATCAAATAGAATTACTTTAATTAGAGTAGCCCTGGTGGATTGAAGCAATCAAAGGATGAGAGAAAATATGCGCTATAATTAGAATGATGCTTACGGAATAATAGTAAACAACGGTATATAGAAAACGATTAAATAAATTAAATTGAGCGGAGTCAGTTTAAAAAGACAGAGATGGTGTCATATGAAATTAAAACATAAAGCAATTATGATCGCCTTGTGCAGTGCCGCCGTGCTCTTGGGCCTTACCTATGGGATTTTTTACGGGGTTTTCTATGGCTATGTTGAGGAAGCCCAGAGAATACAGATCAGCAAAGATTTTGAAATGGTTGAAACCATCATCGAAAATGAAAAAGAAGACCTCAATAGTATTTTGAAAGATTGGGCCTATTGGGACGATACCTATCGTTTTATAAACGACCGGAATCCAAGCTACGTAACCGTGAATCTTAATCCGGCGTCCCTGGAAAACTTGAGCTTAAATATGATGCTCTTCGCAAATCAAAACAATGAGGTGATCGCTTATTCGGATTTTGACCTGAAAAATGAAGAAACGGTTGCCTTGATCGAAAAAATCAGACAAAACAACTTTTATAGCGGATCGATCACTGATGGTGAGGACGCTAAAACAGATCTGATTATTCTGAATGGGCAGCCATATCTGATTGCCTCCGGGCGGGTTAATAATTCCAGTCGTACAGCAACAAGTAATGGTAGTATGGTGATGTTCAAAAATGTTGATAAGGAAATGACCGCTTACATTGAAGTACTAACCGGCGTCAATGTGGAATTCAGAGAAGCCGGGTCGGCTGCCGTCGTTTTGGAAAACCAGATTGTCAAAAGAGAATTTGCTGGAAAACCTTATCTCACAGCCAGTCGTCTTCAGCGGGATAGCTACGATGAGGAAACCATCTTAATGACAATTTCCCGGATTGAAGAAAACTATAGCTTTGTAAAAGATCAGTTTAATCTGTTTATGGCCAGTTTCATTCTTATTCTGATAGTCATCCTCAGCATTGATTATTTTATTGTCGATCGGTATTTTTTAAAAAGAATTGAAAAACTCATCGCCTTTACCAAAGAAGTGGGGTTAAAACGAGATACGACCTTATCCATCGAAATGGATGGAAAGGATGAACTAAAAATGCTGGCGGTTTCAATCAATCAGATGCTTAAGCAAATAAATCAGGCCAATCAGCGTATCAAATCCAATATTACCAAAAGAAAAACAAAAGAGGAAGAAGTTTTGTTTTTAAGTTATTCTGATCCCTTGACCCGGCTTAAAAATCGCGATTATATGAAAATGCAGTTTGAATCCATCAGTCGTCAGAATGAGAGCCACTATTTTATTATCATGTGTGATATCAACGGCCTTAAACTGACAAATGATGCCTTTGGCCATCAGGAAGGTGATCAGGTACTGATTACCGTAAGCAATGTGCTCAGACGAATTTGTAGGCCGACCGATATAATTTCAAGATGGCCTGGAGATGAATTTGTTATCTTACTCAAAGACATTACTCAGGAGGAAGTCTGCCAAATCATTCAAGAGATTACCAATGAAATTGAAAAAATCCCGGGTTTTCATTTAAAGATCAGTGTGGCTATGGGCTATGCTGAAAAGAGTGAAGACCTAAAAAGACCGGAAGATGTACTAAACCTGGCGGAGAACCGAATGTACCGCAATAAGCTGATGGAAAGCAGCAGTTCCAGAAATGCCACCATTCGAACGTTAGCTAGAACGCTTCACGAAAAAAGTACTGAGACGGAAGCCCACACCATGCGGATCGGCCTATTGAGTAAAGCCCTGGGAAGCCGTTTGGATTTACGCAAAGATCAGCTGGATGATTTGGAGCTGTTATCGTTACTGCATGACATCGGCAAAATCGGGATACCAGAGTATATTCTTGACAAACCGGCCAAGCTTAGTCATGACGAATGGGAGATTATAAAAACCCATCCGGAGATTGGCTATCGGATTGCGAAGTCGACTCCAGCGCTTGAACATATTGCCGATTATATTCTGGCGCACCATGAAAAATACGATGGAACTGGCTATCCCAATGGCTTGAGCGCCCAGGATATTCCTTATCTGGGCCGAATCATCACCGTGGTAGATTCCTTTGATGTGATGACTCATAGTCGCAGCTATAAAAAAGCCAATGATTTAGCTTATGCTATCGGTGAATTGAAAACCTGTTCGGGAACCCAATTTGATCCAGAAATTGCGAAGGTCTTTCTTAAAATGATTGAGGAAGAAGGATTGCCAGTGGAACTTGAGATTTCAATAATAACGGAGGATTAGAAAAATTAAAAACAAGATAAAAATATAAGGAGGAAGAAGTTATGGCAGAGATAATTCAATTAGGGGCAATGGCTCCGGATTTTGCATTGCAGGATCAAAATGGTGAGGTGGTCACGCTAAGTCAGTTAAAAGGAAAAAAGGTGCTTCTGTCCTGGCATCCGCTGGCTTTTACATCGGTGTGCACCGATCAAATGCGCTCGCTTGATCGCAATGCGAACCGATTCGAGGAAAAAAACACCATCGTGTTGGGTCTTAGTGTTGATCCCCAGCCCAGTAAATCAGTGTGGGCCCGGGCGTTATCCTTAAAACACATCAGAATTTTGTCAGACTTTGTCCCTTTAGGTGAGGTAGCCAGAGATTATGGGATCTTCAACGAAGAGCATGGGGCGTCAAAAAGAGCGAATATTCTGATTAATGAAACGGGAATGGTGATTTGGGTTAAAAAATACGAAATTCGTACCCTACCGGATGTGGAAGAAGTGTTGGGAAAAATGTAATAAAGCAAAAATAATGTGTTGAAGTTGTCAAAAGATCATCAGTAGAAGTAAAATCTATGAAGCTGCCATTTTTAATACCCCGGGTAACCGGGGTGTTTTTTGAAGTATTTGGGGTATGAAAAAGACATACTTGAAAGGAGGTCAAAATGGAAAATTTAACCGACTATAGTTTAGTGGCTCAAACAGGATCGATCCTGGAGCATGTGATATACATTTTCTTTTCTTTGGCAGGCGCTTTTTTTGCATACTGGCGAAAATCATTAAGGCCTTCGGCGGCTTTGGGAGCCTTTCTCTTGGCAGTAGCCTTGTATTTAGCAGGGGGACCCCTATTCTTTATACTATTGATGGTCTTTTTTTTAAGTTCCACCTTTTTGTCGCATTTCAAAGCCGGTTTAAAAGATCCGATTGCGGCCAGAATCCATGCCAAGTCTGGTCCCCGGGATATTGTTCAGGTGGTTGCCAATGGAGGAGCGGCACTGATTATGGCGGTGCCCTTTGCCATATCTCAGAACCCCGCCTATCTGGTGGCAGTGGCGGCTTCATTTGCAGCCTGTAATGCCGATACCTGGGCTTCGGAAATCGGCATTCTCAGCCGCAGGGCACCAGTTTCGCTAATTACCCTAAAACCTGTTAATCAGGGATTGTCCGGTGGGGTCAGCCCTTTGGGCCTTCTGGCTTCCTTGGGCGGCTCGGCAGTGGTGGCTTTGACCTATGGTCTTTTTCAATTGATGGCTGGAAACAGCGGTGAACTCCTGTGGATGCAAATGGGTATTATTACTTTGGGAGGCCTGTTGGGGTCAATTCTGGACAGCTTAATGGGTGCTGCGATCCAGGCCAAATACATCAGCAGAGAAACCGGAGAACTAACTGAAAAATCAAGCTATAACAATAAACCCAACCAGTTGCATAGCGGGTTAAGCTTTGTAAATAATGATTTTGTCAACTTTGCCAGCTCCTTGCTGGCCGCCGTATTGGTTTTTATTTTTATCGACTTCCAGTGAAAATGGGTTGCATAAACAATATTATTTTGGGGGATAGGAAAGGAAAGTTGCGATGATCAAGCAGGCAGTTTTTCAGGGTAAAAACAAGAAACGACGCTATTTTGAAGGGTGGTATTACAAATGCATTAGCGCGGATCGGAAACATGCCATTGCCATTATTCCGGGAATGGCGATCGATCCTCAGGGAAATAAGCAGGCGTTTATTCAAGTGATCAATGCCGCAAATGGAAAAACCTGGTATCATCCTTTTCCTTATTTCGAGTTCAAGGCTAGAACAGATGAATTTGACGTAGAAATTGAAAACAATGCTTTCAATGCTCAGGGTCTGTCTTTAAATGTTGACACCAAGGAGGGGAGTATCAAAGGGCGGCTGACCTTTGATGAAATCCATCCTTTTCCCAGAGGACCAAAGCATCCCGGGATTATGGGGCCTTTTGGGGTAATCCCCTTTATGGAATGCTACCATGCGATCCTTCATTTATATCATGAGATCAAGGGCGTTATTGAGCTTGATGGTGAGTTGCTAGATTTCAATGGGGGCGTGGGTTATATTGAAAAAGACTACGGCCGGTCATTTCCCAAAACCTATCTCTGGCTTCAGGCCAGTCACTTTGCAGGCGGAAATGCTTCTTTTGTTTTTTCGCGGGCCAACATTCCTTTTTTAGGACTGGAATTTCCGGGTTTTTTCGCCTATTTTACTGACTTTAAAACGATTACCCGGCGTTTCGCCACCTATAATTTTTCCCGGCTGGAAAAATGGGAAGTGGATACAGAAAAGGGAACCTGCGCCGGAGTGCTGGAAGGTCCGAATGGGTCGCTTGCTTTTAGTGCTTTGATGAACAGTGGTGGTAGGCTTCGGGCACCAGTGGATGGCCTGATGGATCGGGAGATCATTGAGAGTATTACTGCCAAAGTTTGGGTGTGTTTAACAAATAATCAGGGCGTTGTTCTCTTTGAAAGCGCCAGCAATGAAGCTGGAATGGAAATATGTCTAGACGATCAGGTCGCTTCGAACAAAGAATCAGAATAACGGAAATTAAGGAACGACCTCTATTGCCGAGCGGAAAGAAGAGGGCTCTGTGGATAACTATTCATTTAATCCACAGGGTATGTTGATAACTTTGGGAAATGTGGATGAAATCCGAACATTTGACTCGGTGGAAGCCTCGGCTTTGTGCATTGTTCGGCTTTTAAAGGGGCTATAAACCAAAACCAGGGAAGATATTGTTGCCTTAAATGCCGGTCTGATTCTTTATTGAAGAGACAAGTCACCAAGCATCCGGGAAGGCTATGAAATGGCGCTGGAACACATTCTTAACAGAAATCGGTCATTTTGCTTAAACAAAGGTCGGGCAGGATTCCCTTTACTATCAACCAGTCAGGTGATATGATAAGAATAGAAAATTTAATTTTAGGAACCTTTCTCGTTGAGAAAGGTTCTTTTGGCATGTGGATAAGATTTTAAGGCAAAGAAAAGCAAGAATTACCAACTTATCCACAATTGTCCATAAAATCAACACAATTGTGGATAAGTATTAATCTTTAGACTGATGCATTAAGATTAAAAAATCATTATCAAATAGGAAGATAGGGGAATAACATGCATAAATTTGAAAACTGTTTGGTCGTTGGCATTTCATCCCGGGCGCTCTTTGATCTGGAGGAGGAAAATCAGATTTTTAATGAACAAGGTGTGGATGCCTATACAAAGTATCAGATTGAACATGAGAACGATCTGTTAAAACCGGGAACCGGTTTTGCCTTAATCAAGGCCTTGCTGAAACTCAACGAAGTCGGATCGGAGCAGCGAAAAACTGAAATCATTGTGATGTCCCGAAATAATGCCGACAGCAGTCTGCGCATTTTTAACTCGATCAAGCATTACCAATTGGATATTACCCGGGCGGCCCTGGTTAGCGGTGCGCTACTGTCACCCTATCTGGAGGCTTTTAATACGGATCTCTTTCTTTCCGCCAATGAGGAGGATGTTCAGGAGGCCATTAACGCGGGAGTTGCGGCAGGGATTATTTATACCCAACACCTGGCCTATGAAGAAACCACCGAAATCGATCAGATCCGCATTGCCTTTGATGGGGATGCGGTGCTTTTCTCCGACGAATCGGAACAGATTTATAAAAGTCAGGGCATCGAAGCCTTCCAGGCCAATGAAATAAGAAATGCCAAGAATCCCCTGCCAGAAGGTCCCTTTGCCAAGTTTTTAAAAACCCTCTCGGCGATTCAGAAGGCCTTTGATAAAAATCGGGCGCCGATTCGCACCGCTCTGGTAACAGCCAGAAATGCGCCGGCCCACGAGCGGGTGATAAGGACCCTGCGAGCCTGGGATGTGCGGATTGACGAAGCCTTTTTCCTCGGCGGGATGAGTAAGCAGGAGGTGCTTAAGGCCTTCGGTGCCCATATCTATTTTGACGACCAGGCCATCCATACCGATGCCACCGCGGAGTTTGTACCTTCGGCCCGGGTGCCCTATAAAAATAACGAAGTGAACAATGAAGAAATTAAGGAACGGGAATAATATAATGAAGTTTGAAGTCACCGCAAAACTAACCAGACAAATTGATGAGATGCGCTATCTGACAGCGGAAAATGCCTGGCGCTATCGGAGTATCTTACGTTTTTTTTATACCCAATCTGAGAAAATGAAGAACTGGCTTTATAAGGAAGAGGTCCATGCCGCCTTGCAGGAATATCAGGAGTTTGCGAACTATACTCTGGAGCAGTGCAAGCAGGATCTCGATGTGCTGTTGTCATGGAAAAATCTTTCCGCCTATCAGGATACCGCCAAGGTCGCCACGGTGGAGGAATTCAAAAATAAGCAGTTTCGCTATCAGATGACACCCTACAGTGTCGAAATTGAGCGGCTGACGATCCGGTTAGAGAATCTCTCAATTGAAAGTGCTTCACTGGAACCGACCCTGTTGGAACGGCTCCGCGAAGAACTCAAAAAGCTGCCCCAGGTGGCCAGACTTAGTGAAAAAGAAGCGGGCAGCTGGTGGAGTGGGGTCAACAATGATTTTAAACGCCTCAACCAGAATTATCAGGACTATATCCGCGATCTCTATTCCATTAAAGCCGAGGAAATGATGAAAACCAAGGCCTTTATGGTTTTCAAGGATCGCTTTATTGAATACCTGAGAGACTTTGTCAAAGGGCTACAAAACCATGCCAATGCCATTGAACATATTCTGACCCACCTTCCGCCCAATGCGGTCGAGGCGGTTTTGACCAAGGCGATTGCATATGAACTGTCGATCCCACGAATTGAAGCCGACATCGATGCCGCCGGCATCCGCGACAACATTATTGGCCGCTGGGACAATCTCAATGCCTGGTTTTTAGGTGAACATGGCAACCCCAGCGAAGCCGCCAAGCTGCTAGAGATCACCAACGATATCATCCGCAAAATTACCCGTTATGCCGCCCAGATTTCAGAGAGCCGCAGCAGTGCGATGAATCGCAAGGAAGAATACCGGAAGCTGGCTGAGCTTTTTGATGCCTGTAATGACATCAAAGAAGCCCATCAGCTGTCCAGCCTGTCCTTTGGCCTTTTTCAGATGAAGCACCTAAAGTCTGACCAGTTTAGAGAAACCGAGAGCATCAACAGCCAGATCTTTGAAGAAATGCCGGGCAGCACCCTGTTAAAGCCACGGGTTCGGGGCTTTAAGGAAAAAGCCCAGCGGAATCCGATTCGCAGCCATGCCGAAAAAAAGGCGGCCATGAAAAAAAAGATCCAGATGATCCGCGAAATCGAGAAAAAAACGATGGCCAGTTATCTGCTTGATGGCTGCATAGATTTTGAAAAACTGCCGGTGATTGAGGGCCATGTCCGGACTACCCTGCTGAAATGGCTTGGCAAGGGGATCGCCAGTAGCGATAAAAAAGCAAAAACCGAGGATGGCCGGATCTTTCAGGTCGAGATCCCGGGGGATCGCCGCCGTCGCTGTCTGTTGCGCTGCGACGATGGCAATCTTGAAATGCCGGCCTACGTGATTCGCTTTTTGGACGAGGAGGTTCAGGATGAAAGAGCTTGAAATACTGCTCGACCAATACTGGGTAGTTAAGGATGACAACAAGGACTTATTTTATCAGGTTAAGGACAGCATCCCGCAGTTTAAGAATTTCTTGAGTGACAAGCTGGGTTATGGACTGGTGATCAACCAGCACCTGATCAAGCTGGAAAAAATTCCCGGTTCAGCCGAGCCCTTTATGGGCATTCAGGCCTTTACCGATAGGATCGAATACGTGCTCTTGTGTCAGTTGTTGATGTTTTTAGAAGACCGTTCCCGGGATGAACAATTTGTCTTATCAGAAATTACCGAATTCATTGTTGGTAACCCGATTGGCAAGGAAAAAATCGACTGGACGCTGTTTAGCCACCGGAAGCATTTCATCAAGGTGCTGCGTTTTGCCCAGGAGCTTGGTTTGATGCAAATTAACGATGGTGATGATCAGAAATTTGCCCAGGATGATGGTGCCGAGGTCTTATACGAAAGTACCGGCTTGTCCCGCTATCTGGTGCGCCATTTTACCGCCGATATTAACGATTTTACAAGCGTCCGAGATTTAGAAAACGCCGAATGGGGTGACCTCAATGCCGATCGCGGCGTGATCCGGCGGCAGCGGGTTTACCGCAAGCTGCTAATGGAGCCAGTGGTTTATTCCCAAGGGGCTGATGATGTCGATTATGATTATATCAAGAAGCAGCGCGGCCTGATTGAAGCTGACTTTTTAAAATATCTGGAATACCCCCTTCATGTGCACAAAAACGGAGCACTGTTGTTGGTGCCGGCGGATAAAAATCTTAAGGATGGTTTTCCCAATACCAAAGCAATCTGCGATATTACGCTGCTGTTTTGTGCCCTGATTCGGCGCCGACTTGAGACAAAAAAACTGCGCCTGAATGGCTCCGGGGCAATCCGGCTGTCGCGGGTGGCCTTTGATTTGCTGGTGACAAAATTAAAGCAGGAAACCGGGGGTAATTGGAGCAAAGAGTATCGGGAAATGACGGCAGCCACCCTATCAGATCATCTGCTTTCTTATATGGAAGACTTTAAGATGCTGGCTCAGGCTGATGATCAACGCGAAATTGAGATCCTGCCGCTAGCCGGTAAACTGACCGGAAGCTACCCCGATCAGGTGGCGGAAAAAAATGGTGAAAAATAATGGAAAAAAATAATCAAAACAAAAAAAGGCAGGACAACCGCTGGGTAATCAATCGGGCAGGACTCGTAAATTTCTGGTATTATGATGAGGAGACCTTTGATTTTTCTAATGGCCGGCTGCTCTTGCGTGGCTCAAACGGTTCGGGAAAATCGGTAACGATGCAGAGCTTTATTCCGCTGCTGTTAGATGGCAATAAAAGTCCCGAGCGGCTCGATCCCTTTGGTTCTAAAGCCCGAAAAATCGAGAACTATATTCTTGGCGAAGATGAAAACAGTAAGGAAGAATCGATCGGCTATTTGTTTATGGAATTCAAAAAGAAACACTCCGATAACCTGGCCACCATTGGCATGGGCTTTAAGGCTAAACGGGGAAAACCGCTGAACTCCTGGGGCTTTGCCATCACCGATGGCCGGCGGATTGGCGAGGATTTCTTTTTATACAAACAGATGGGTGAAAAAATACCGCTGACCATGCGGGAGCTGGAAAACCGGATCGGGACGGGAGGACAGGTGGTCGAGGGTCAGAAAAACTACATGAAGCTGGTCAATGACCTGATCTTTGGTTTTGATGATCTGGAGGAATACGATGAGCTGGTCAAATTGCTGGTGCAGCTGCGCAGTCCCAAGCTGTCCAAGGACTTTAAACCGACGGTTATCTATGAGATCATGGAAAACTCATTGCAACCCTTGTCTGAAGACGATCTGCGGCCGATGTCTGAGGCGATCGAAAACATGGATAACATTAAGAGTCGACTGGAGGTATTAAAGGAGTGTAAGGGTGCATCTGACCGCATCCGCCATGCCTTTGACCGCTATAATCAGTTTATTGTGGTGGACAAGGCCCGGTATTATAATGAGGCCCATCAAGAATTGACTGAGCAACAAAAACGCCAGGAAAAAATTGGCCGCGAGATTAGCTCAACCACGAACGAAATTGAAAAACTGGAACAAATGATCACGGATCTGGCCATCCAATTAGAAACGCAGCAGGAAAAAAGGCAGGAATTGGAAGCCCATGACAGTGTTGTGATCCGTGAAAAAATCATCAAAATTGAAGAAGAAATCGAGCAAAAAAACCGTCAGCGGCAAGAAAAAGACCAACACCACGAGACCAAAAGACAGCAGGAGCGAGAGCTCGATAATCAGATTTCTGGCTACCGCCAGGAAGTGGAAGCCGGGGAACAAGCGATTTGCCGGCAACTGGCTGAGATGGATGAGCTGGCTGAAGCCTTTGCTTTTGATGAACACGCCTTTACCCGCGATGAAATCACCAAAGCACTGTCCGAAGCCTATGATTTTACCTATATCAGCAATACCCTGAGCGCCCATACCCAGACGATTGGCCAGGCGATCAAGGCGATAGAAAAGCAACAGCAGATCGCCGATAGCTATGAAAAACTATTGCTGGAGCTGGAGATGCTCAAAAAAGAACAGCAGGAAAAAGAGCGCTTACTCGAGCAAGCTAACCGCCAGTTAGTCGAAATTCAGGATGAAACCATCGAAAAACTGCATCTTAACAATCAGCACAACCAGGAATACATCATCCCGGCCGAGGGTTTGAGTCAATTGGCCCGGGAAATCCGGCAGTTTGGTCCGGACGCCAATGTCAACAGCATTGCCGGAATCCTGCAGGACCAGTACCATAATCAGGAAGCGATCAAACGCGAGCTGCTGTATAGCGAACAATCGCTTTGGAATCAGATTGATGCGGAAAGAAAATCGAAACAGGCCGAAATTGAGGCCTGGCAAAAGCTTAAAGATCCCGAACCACTAAGAGCCGATAAGGTCACCGAGAACCGCAAAAAACTGGTTGAGCTGGGGATTCCCCATGTGCCGCTGTATCAGGCACTAGACTTTATTGAGGGGATCGATGAAAAAAACCAGGCCGCGATTGAAGAAGCAATGGCCGATATGGGGATTCTCGATGCCCTGATTGTACCGGCAGCTCAGCGGGAAAAACTGCTGGCAATGCCAGGGCTTAGTGGTGATCACTATCTTTTCCCCGAGCCCCAGTTTATGGTTCATACCATTAACCAGTACCTCAAAGTTGATGACGCCCTCATCGCTATTTCTAAAGAAGAGGTGGTCAGTGTGATAAATAGTATCCTGATTGATCATACCCACCACACCCATATCGATGAAAAGGGCAATTATCGTTTAGGCATCTTATGGGGACGAGCGACCGGTAAGGAGACCGCCCGATTTATTGGTGCTTCTGCCAGAATCAAATATCGGGAAGAAAAACTAAGTTGTCTTAAAGCGGAGCTAAGTGAGATTAGCGACCGGTTAGCGGCAAAGACGCAAATCCTTAATCAGATCAAGACCGCCTTAGCGCTACTTAAGCAGGAGTTCACAGCCAGCTTTGATCCACAAGATTTGATTACCGCTGCCACAGTCGTCAAGCAGGCCGGATTTGATGCCCAGATGAGCGATAAGGCGCTGCAAAAAAAGAATGACGAAGAAAAAAGCTGTTATCACCAGCTCCAGCAGATCAAGGAAACCGTTCACCGGATTACCCTTCGGATCACCCTGCCCCAGGATTTAAAAACCTATGAAGAGGCTCAGGCCGCGGCGATTAGCTATGGCAGCGAACTGCACCGGCTGGAAAAAATCACCATTTTGCTGCAGCACAGTCTTGGGAGTCTGCGGGTAGCCGAAAACCGTTATCAGGAAATCTTACAGGAAATTGATGACCTCCTTTATGAGATCAATCAGCTTAATCAAAGTCGGTCAGCGATGGAAATCACTCGGGTAAACCTAAATGAACAATTGCAACTGACCGATTATCCGGCCATCCAGGCAGAATTGGAACACTGCTTGAAGGCCTTAAAGACCCTGCCCAAAGAAAAAGAGGAAGCCGTTAAGATACTAGAGCGGCAAAAGCTGGGGCTAGAGCGTTTTTATGAGGAAGAGGCGGCGGTTAAAAGAACCCTGTTATTGACAGCAAAGCGCTTTCAATTGATGGAAGATGCCTTTACCGAAGAACTGGCGCTAGGCTATCTGATCCGGCGAACTGAAGCCCCACTGGCCGATCAGGCTCGCGAGTTGATCCAAAAAAATCCCCAGTCGGAGAAACAGAACAAGGAGCAGATTACCCTGCGGCTGATGGAAATCTTTAAAGACAACAGCCAGTATCTGCGTGAGTATGCCGTTAACAGTCAGTATGTCTTTGAAGATCAGCCGCTTGATGAGGAAAATGATCGCTTCAAGCAGGTTTGGGATTTGCGGCGTCGGATGAATATCACCGCCAGGGTCGCTGGTAAGGTGGTTAACTTTTATGATTTATCAGATCACCTGAAAGACAGTCTCGACGAAACCGATAAACTCCT
Organism: Acetobacterium sp. KB-1; assembly: GCF_003260995.1. Classification (NCBI taxonomy): domain Bacteria; kingdom Bacillati; phylum Bacillota; class Clostridia; order Eubacteriales; family Eubacteriaceae; genus Acetobacterium; species Acetobacterium sp. KB-1. The sequence continues at coordinate 2,452,058 of NZ_CP030040.1, read as the reverse complement.
AAAAGAAAGTGACCGGGAATTGTTTGAAGATATTCTGGTTAAAAATATCAGTAAAAAAATCAGTGCCCGGATTTTTCACAGCGAAAAATGGGTAGATAACATGAATAAGCTGATGGAAAAAATGGATACCTCGATGGGTCTTAGCTTTAGTCTAAAATGGGCCAGTAAAAAAGCCGAAACCGAAGAACAGTTAGACACCAAAAAGTTGGTCAACCTACTAAAAATGGACGGTAATCTCTTGCGTGATGAGGATCTTGCTGCCCTTTCTGAGCATTTTCGCTCAAAAATAGCCCTGGCCCGACGCACCCTCGAAGACAAGGGCGTTAATCTGACCTTCCATTCAATTATGCGGGATATTTTAGATTACCGGAAATGGTTTGAGTTTAAGCTCTTTTTCAAGAAAACCGGCCAACTCAGTAAGGAACTGACCAATAACGGCTTCTTTAAATTTAGTGGCGGGGAAAAAGCCATGGCCATGTATGTACCCTTATTTTCAGCGGTTAACGCCCGCTATGAAGCCGCTGGCAAAGAAAGCGCCCGGATGCTTTCGCTTGATGAGGCCTTTGCCGGGGTCGATGAGCAAAATATCCGTGATATGTTCCGGCTCCTGAACGAGCTGGATCTCAGCTATATTATTAACTCGCAGATTCTCTGGGGGGATTATGATACGGTCGATTCACTGGCAATCAGCGAGCTGATTAGGCCAGACAATGCCGATTTTGTCACCGTACTCAATTACCACTGGAACGGCAAGCTGCGAAGGCTGGTGATCGATGATGCCTGATGAGTTTGCCGCTTATCTCAAAGATAGCCCGGGCTATCGCCGAATCATCAAACAGATTCGCGAAAAATATGAATCACTCGGTCATCTCGGTGGCACCATCTATTTAGATAAGATCAGCGACGACGAGCGGGCAGTGCTTAGAAGCCTGTTTAAAAAGAACTATCTCCAGAAAAGTGCCAGCTTCTCAGTCGAAAAATTTATCAAGGCCTTTGAAAGCACCCGCTATCGGGGGAGTGATTTTGAAGCGGTATTGAGCTGCTATTATGGCGAAAAGCTGAGCTGGAAAAAGGATGTGCGAAGTCAGTATCAAGACCAGAAAGGTCAATATTTTGAAGATATAATCAAGCTCTTTAAAGAAACCCCGGCAGGCTTGTGGCTGGAAGCGGTGCTGGTTAATAAAAATAATGCCTATTCCCTGCTTAATTTAAAGTATAACGAAGACCCTGAGTATTTAAGAAGTTTGCTGACTCAGGTTTGTCAGGGATTAAATCAATCGGTGACGGAAACAGAAAAGGTGCGGCTGGCACTTTTTGCCTCGCAAGTTACCAAAGATCCCCATGCCTTTGATATGAACCGTGATGGTGGGCGGTTGCTGCTTTACGCATTAGCCAGCTATTATAAGCTTAGTTATCCGCAAAATGCCGAAGCCCAGATGGAACTCTTATACCAGGCTGGTCTGATTTACGATGAGGTTTCCAATTACACCATTTGTCGGGGGATTCAGGCTTATGCAGGCGATAAAATCCATTCGGGTTGGGCGGGCTTTGCTAATTGCAGTGAACCACTGCACGTCTCGCTTTGGAATATTGGCATGATCGACCGGGTTACTTGCGTCAACAAGCGGGTTTTTGTTTTTGAAAACCCGACCGTCTTTAGTGAGGTGGCCGGGCTGCTGGAGAACCAGCCCGCCGCCCTGATTTGTTCGGCTGGTAACGTCAAGGTGGCAAGCTTATTGCTGTTAGATAAAATCGCCCAGAGTGGCAGTGACATTTATTATAGTGGCGACTTTGATCCGGAAGGGCTGGCGATTGCCGATAAACTCAAAAAAAGATACGGCGAAAAATTGATCTTATGGCATTTTACCCCGGAATCTTATCAGAAGATCCAGTCAAAAAAGATGATCTCAGCAGCCCGTTTAAAAAAGTTGGAAAAGATTGAAGCACCGGAATTAATAAGGTTAGCACAAGCGATTAAAAAATCCGGCTATAGTGGCTATCAGGAAATGATGGTTGATATTTATTTGCAGGATATTTTAAGGGGCTAGAACAGTTCGCGGTTAGTTAGCTAGAATTAGAGAACAATTAGAGAACAAGAAAGAGGGAACAAAATGAAAGACTATCGACCCGATGATTTTGATTTTAATAAAACCCTTGGCGAAATCAGTGCCGGCATCAAAAAACCAAACATCCTAATCTGTGGTGCCACCGGTGCTGGAAAAAGTTCGGTGGTGAATTATGTTTTTGGAGCGGCGATGGCGCAAATTGGCCACGGCATTCCGGTGACCCGGGGAATTAGCAAGTATCAGCGGGAAGATACCGGGGTGGTTCTTTATGACACCGAAGGCTACGAGATCGGCACTGAAAAAATATCGAAATACAAGGCGAATGTCGAAGACTGGGTAAATGAATCTTTTGCAGCCGCTACTAAACCGGCTGCAAAAGATCAACCCGAGCTTGCTCTTAGCAACCAGATTCATGAGGTCTGGTATTGCATTTCAGCTGGCAATAAACGCGTAACCGATATGGATATCGATGTGATCCAGATGCTAAGAGCAAAAAAGCTGCCAGTGGCGGTGGTGCTAACCCAGATTGATAATCTCGATGCCGAAGAATTGCAGGCGATGGAAGCGGCGATTAGAAATCATTGTCAGGTCGAATTTTTCCGTACCAGTGTCTCAGACGATCCCGCCGTGATTGCGGCGCTACAGGATTATCTGCAATGGGATGAGTTGATCAGCTGGGCAATCGAGCATCTGGATGAATCGCTGCGGGAAGGTTTTATCAGTGCCTTAAAAGGCAATCTTGAGGCTAAAAAAAGACTGATCAATCATAAGATTATCCCCTTGTATACCAGTGCGGCGGCAGCGGTGGCACTCACCCCGATCCCCTTTTCGGATGCGGCGCTGTTGGTGCCGATCCAGATTAAGATGTCGCTGCACATCATGAAAACCTATGCGCTGGACCAGAAGCTGGGGAATCTGTCCTCGCTGGTGGGGTCAGTAGTCGTTTCTGAATCTGGTCGGTTACTGGCGCAAACTCTCAGTGCCAACCTCTTCAAACTGATTCCCGGGGTAGGAACAGCCATTGGTACCACCGTCAACACCGTGGTGGCATCTAGTTTTACTGCCGCGATGGGTTATGCTATTTCGGAGATCTGCTTTCGCTGTGCCACTGCAGTATTTGAAGAAGGCAAAGACATCGACTGGGCCGACTATTTTAATGGCGAGAATATTGCCAACTTAATGTCGGAATGGTTCAAGGCCAGCCGGCATGGCTAAAGGCTGCGAAAGCAATGTTCTGATCCTCGGAAAAAGCGGGGTCGGGAAAACATCACTGTGTAATTATATTTTTGGCGCTGATGTCATGAAAACCGGAGCCGGACGGCCGGTGACCGGGATGGGAATCTTTAAAGAAACGATCGAGTTGAGTCCCGAGTTGACCCTCCATCTCTACGACTCCTGGGGTCTTGAAGCGGATAAATCCGAAAGCTGGAAAGCCCTGATTCAGGAAGTCCTTAATCAACATGATGTCCGCGAGATTAAGGACTGGTTTCACACCATTATTTATTGTTTATCAGCCAAATCTGCCCGGGTGGAAGACTTTGATCTGGAAATGATCAAGGCTCTGGGCAAGGATGGCAACCCGGTGTTGGTGGTACTAACCCATTGCGATGTGATGAATGTCGAAAAGGCTATTGGAGCAATGCGCGCAGCGATCATTAACAAGACCGGGGTACAAAATCAGGATATTGTCGAGGTATCCAGCCATGCTAAACAATTACTCAGTGGTAAGCAAACCGAAGTCTTTGGCAAGGAAAAAATCATTCATCGGATCAAGGTTAATCTGCTCGATTCGATTTCAGGCAAGATGCCGCAAATACTTCTAGCGATCGGCCAGGAAAAAATAAATCAGTGGTTTAAAGATTGTCAGGAAGTGGTACAAAAGCAGGTTGGCTTTTTAAACCCGACCTCAGAAAAAAAAGAAACCAGTCGCAATGAATTTTTTGATGTCTACGCGCAAGATATTTTTGATGAGATTAACAAGGAGTCGGATGCGCTTTTCAATGAGGCCTATGAATTCTATCGCGCTTTTAGCAGTCAATTTTCGGGGAATGCCCTGGTGGAAGTGACAGACAGGCAGAAGAAACCTCAGATTACGCACTTTCAGATAAAAAAGAGTGGAAAAATTCGAAACTCGATTGCCGGGGCGGTTCTACTGGCCATTCCAGTCATGGGACTGCTGGGGAAATTTGCCCTCCAGGAAAAAACCCGAGCCTATTATCGTCAAGGGCTGCGACAAAACAAGGCCTTACTGGAAGACCATCTGCAGATCTGTGCCCAGATCCTGGCTGAGGAATTAAGAAAAATTAATTTGGGATTAGAAATTGAAGATTGAAGATTGAAGATTGAAGATTGAAGATTGAAGATTGAAGATTGAAGATTGAAGATTAAAGATTGAAGATTAAATGAGTTTTTTTTGGGGTAAATAATGAGGCAAACCTAAATTCATGCATTAAGAAGGAGAGACTGAGATGGAACTGTTAGACAAAATTGGCGTAATCTATTGGAGTTATAAAGAAAGCACTGAGATTATGGCTGAAAAAATATCCAATGGCATTGATGAAGCCGGCGCTAAAGCGATTTTAGTCAACGTGGTTGACTTTGATTTAAAAAGTATCGATAGCTATTTTAAAATTGCCCTGGGTTGTCCGGCGATGGAAGGGGAAGGCCTTGAAAAAACCGAATTCGAACCTTTTTTTAAGGCGATTTCTGGTCATCTGAAAGGGAAAAAGGTCGCGCTCTTTGGCTCCCATGGCTGGGGTCAAGGTGAGTGGATGGCAGAGTGGGAAAACCAGGTAAAGGATCTCGGTGGCATTTTATTTGACCAAGGGCTGACCATCTTAGGAGAACCCGATAAAGCGGGCCGCCATCGTTGCGTTGAGTTTGGCAAGGCCTTTGCCAAATTTTAGAATTGGCATCATCAAGGAATTATTTAACCCTAGCATGAAAGCGATCAATTAATTAAAGAAAAACAAAAGGAGAAAAGCCCGGGAAGAAAAAACTTCCCGGGCTTTTTGTCACAACATTAGGTTTAAAATCATTGATTAGGGCACGGTGGGGGATTTCGAGCGGGGGTGTTCGAAACTCTCAAGCGGCTTTGATCATAATTTTAAAAAGCAAACACTTAAAAACATTTAAATACTTTAGGGCTAAATACTTTAGTTCATCCGGCTGACAAAGTCAGAGTATGCTTCAATACCGTGTTCATGAACGTCAAGACCTTCAATTTCAACAACTTTTTCAACCCGTAGACCGACGGTTTTCTTAAGACCATAGAAGAGCAGGAAAGCGGTGCTCAGGGTCCAAGCCGCTACTGCAACCACACCAATCGCTTGGACGGTTAGCAAATCAATCCCACCGCCGTATAATAAACCAAGAATTGCATCTTCGGTTCCTGGCAGATAATTGGCAAAAACACCAACCATCAAGGTTCCGACAACACCGTTCATCCCATGAACTGCAACCGCACCAACAGGATCATCAATCCGCAGTTTTTGATCGATAAAGGGAATGCCAAAGGTGATTACGATCCCGGCGATGATCCCGATCAGAAGGGCACCGTAGACATCGACAACCAGACATCCGGCGGTGATGGCAACGAGTCCGCCAAGGACACCATTAAGGGTCATTGAAATATCCGGTTTTTTGTAACGGATCCAGGTTAATAACATAACGGTCAGTCCACCCGCTGCGGCCGCCAGGTTAGTGGTCATGGCGATATGGCCGATATCCAGGGTAACCGCCAGAGTACTGCCGGCATTGAATCCAAACCAGGCAAACCAGAGAATGAAGACCCCAAGCGCACCAAGGGTTAAACTGTGACCGGGAATGGCATTGGCTTTGCCATCTTTGTTGTATTTACCAATCCGCGGGCCGACAATAATGGCACCCATCAGGGCTGTCCAGCCACCAACCGAGTGAACAACGGTAGAACCGGCAAAGTCAACAAATCCCATATCACCGAGGAATCCGCCGCCCCATGCCCAGTGTCCGACAACCGGGTATATAATCAGGCTGATAAAGGCTGAAATAACACAATAGACAGAAAATTTGGTTCGTCCGGCAACAGCACCCGATACAATCGTCGCTGCGGTGGCACAGAAAACCGTTTGGAAAAAGATAAACAATTCAGGGGTAACAGCATCAAAGGCACCGACATTGGTCAAGTCCTGGGGAGCAAAGAAACCACCCATCCCGATGAAGCCGGCTACGTCTGGTCCGAACATGAAGCCAAAACCAAACAAAAAGAAAAGGATTGAGCCGATCATAAAATCGACAAAGTTTTTCATGATGATGTTCCCGGCATTTTTAGCTCGGGTAAAGCCGGTTTCAACCATTGCAAAGCCAGCTTGCATAAAGAAGACCAGTACAGCGGCCAGAAAGACCCAGACGATATCAAGATATTGTTGCAGTTCTAATAATTCCATAATAATAACCTCTCTTAATAAATTGAATCAAGCAAATCAAAAATCGCAAATAAAAACATATAAATAGAAACAAAATAACTCAATAGGGTATAAAAAAAGAAGACAGCTTTAATATGGGATTAAAACCTATCTCCTTTGATAGTTTAGCTTACTTATTCTATTCATATTAGATTGCGCCAACGCCATGATCACCAGTACGAATACGAATGACATCTTCGACATCATAGACGAAAATTTTGCCACCGCCAATTTCATCATCATTTGCCAGTCGGTCTTTAATAATCTTAATGATAATTCCGGCAGTTTCGGCATCGGTTACGGTTTCAACCTTTATTTTTGGTAGAAAATTGACGGTATAGGCCGTCCCGCGATAGGATTTCTGATAACCCTTCTGGTTTCCAAATCCCATAATATTGGTAATCATCATCCCCTGCACGTCACAGGTATTGAGGATTTCTTTGAGATCTTCCAGTCTTTCGGGTTTAATAATTATTTCAAGCTTTTTCATTTGAACCTCCTTATAGTTTAAGATGAATGAATAACTGGGGGAGGGGTAAAAACCCCGACCCCTATTATTTTTAGATTGATACTTTTTTAATTGGGAGTTTAATTATACGTAGAATAAAATATCTTCGTAGGTTGGGAATGGCCAGTATTTTTCAGCGGTGATTTCTTCAAGGCTATCAGCAGCGAACCGCAGGGCAACCATGGCAGGAATTACTTTTTCACAGAAATAGTTGGCTTCAGCTTGTTCAGATTCGCATTCTTCGGCAGCAGCCAGGGTTGATTCAAGCGTATCGGTGGCCTTGATGAAGGTGCCAAAGAGGGTCGACAACCTTTCAGCTAATAGCGTTTCGGCCGTCACATCAATCGATCCAAGGGCTTTTTTAACGCTCAGGGTATCAACCACTTCTTTGCTATAGGTGACGATCGCAGGGGTTATTTCCCGTTTTGCCAGGCTCAGCATCGTTAAGGCTTCAATATTGATCGTTTTGATGTATTCTTCTAGTAGAATTGACTGGCGAGAATCCATTTCGGCCGGGGTGAAAATATTATGTCGACCAAATAAGGCAACATTCTTTTCAGAAGTAAATTCGGCTAATGCTTCCGGCGTTGTTTTTAAGTTTGGCAGACCGCGTCGAGCTGCTTCTTCAACCCATTCTTCGGAGTAGTTATTGCCATTAAAGACAATTTTTTTATTGTCTTTAACTGATTTTTGGAGTAAGGCTTCGAGGGCTGCTTCAAAATCATCCGCTTTTTCGAGGACATCCGCATAATCAGCTAAAACATCAGCAACGATGGTATTCAAGGTAATATTTGGACCAGCAATCGATTGGTTGGAACCAAGCATTCTAAACTCAAATTTGTTACCGGTGAAGGCAAAAGGAGAGGTTCGGTTTCGGTCTGTTGTATCTTTGATAAAGTTTGGCAGACTCTTAACGCCAAGTTGCATGACCAGGTCTTTTGCTTCGGTGACTGGCTCTCCCGTTTCAATCGATTTAAGAACTGCCGTTAACTGTTCACCAAGGAAAACTGAAACGATCGCTGGCGGTGCTTCATTGGCTCCTAAACGATGATCATTTCCGGCTGTGGCGACAGAGATACGCAACATCTCACTGTATCGGTAAACCGCTTCAATGGTAGCGCAAAGGAAAACTAGGAATTGCTTATTGTCAGCCGGGTTATCACCGGGTGTTAACAGGTTTTCGCCAGTATCGGTGGACATCGAAAAATTGTTGTGTTTTCCGGAACCGTTAACCCCATCAAATGGTTTTTCATGCAATAAACAGGCCAGATCATGACGATAAGCAACCCGTTGCATAAATTCCATAATCAGTTGGTTGTTGTCGGTGGCGACATTAGTGTTGGTAAAGATTGGCGCCATTTCATGTTGGGCCGGGGCGACTTCATTATGTCGTGTTTTAGAAGCAATCCCAAGACTCCAAAGTTCGCGATCCAGCTCTGCCATATAGTTGGCAACACGACCACGGATGCGCCCGAAATAGTGGGTTTCCATTTCCTGACCTTTGGGTGGTTTGGCACCAAAGAGGGTTCGGCCAGTCAGGATTAAGTCTTTACGTTTTTTAAACATATCCCGTTCAACCAGGAAGTATTCCTGCTCAGCGCCAATGGTGGTGGTTACTTTTTTGACATCTTTACCAAAAAGCTTTAAGATCCGTTTGGCATTATCATTAAGGGTTTCCATTGATCGTAACAGTGGTGTTTTCTTATCCAGAACCTCACCAGAGTAAGAACAGAAAATAGTTGGGATATAAAGGGTCGTGCCTTTAATAAAGGCGTAGGATGTTGGATCCCAGGCGGTATAACCACGCGCTTCAAAGGTTGCTCTTAGTCCACCGGATGGGAAAGATGAAGCATCTGGTTCACCCTTGATCAGTTCTTTACCAGAGAACTCCATAATGACTTTACCGTCTTCAGTTGGGTTGATAAAGGCATCGTGCTTTTCAGCCGTAATGCCAGTCATTGGCTGGAACCAATGCGTGTAATGAGTAGCACCCAATTCTAAAGCCCAATCTTTCATGGCGTTTGCCACAACTTCAGCGACGTTTTCTTCTAGAGGTAAATCCTCTTTCATTGTTTTTAACAGGGAAGCGTAAATGTGCTTTGGTAAGCGCTTGCGCATCACACCAGAGTTAAAAACTCTTGATCCGAAAAGTTCGGATACATTTTCACTAATTGGCACGTTTGTGTCCTCCTAAAATATAATTTGTATAATTATAACATATATGGCACCATTGTCAGATATGTTAAAATAAAAGCTTAGAAAAATTAAATAGAAAGTGGCTAAAAAAAAAGCGCCTCAGAGAAGCGTTCATCACACTCTCAAAGCACCATTGCTATCGCCACTCTCGTGACTAGTATTACAATATTAAATTTAAACTTATTATAGACGATCAAAACTCGCTTGTAAAGTAAAATTTACAAGAAATTACATGTAATGGTTATCAACTTATAAAGCTTGCAGGAATGATTTACAAAAACAAAGTCCTACTATATAATAGATATCATATAGAACTGAGCATAATAGAAAAAGCAAGTGATTAGAAGTGATACTGTTTACGGCTGGCATAGGCCAAATCATTGTTTAGTAATAGAAAGGAAAGCAAAAATGAGTATTGAGTTTAAAATGGATGAAGAAAAACATGTTAAAGTACTGGATGCCTTGTTAGGGGATGCAGATTTGATGATGGCTTTAAATGAAGCTAAAGACTTTGAAGCGGGTTATCGGCTGATTGCAGAACGGGTGCCAGGCTTAAGTCTTGAGGAATTTGCCGGTTCGATGGAAATGCTAAGACAAATTGTTCTGGCGCAAATGGAAAAAGGCCCGGTTCAATAAGGTAAACCTGAGATTCTACTAAGATAAAGCCCTTTAGACTAGCGGTTTAGAGGGCTTTTATCAATAATGTGAAACTGAAAACCTTGTCAGTCAAAATAAAGTAAAAATAAATTGAAACTGTAGCAGAAATGTGTTTTAATGATAAGACTAACACACTAAGTACATTGTATACAAAAATAGAATAAGAACTCTTATAAAGAACAAAGGCGTTCGATCCTCCTGTTAAAAACAGAGGGGATCAATTAGCATGTTCTTTTTTGTATTTGCTGCAGTGGAACAGAACCTGTGGATTTATCAAATTAATGGGTAGAAGTTTAGAAAACATCCGACAAACTGGTGTTGATAGAGTTACTTATGATAGTTTTCATATTACGGTTGATGTTAAAGAAATAGTGATTTAATGCAGTGACTATGTTTATAGAAGCAGCTTATGTTATAAAAGTGATTGATGATGGAAGCGTAACAATAACAATCAATGCTGCTTCTGATTAAAATAAGTGGAGGTTTAGAATGAGCTTAGCGAAAAATATAATTGAAGCGATGAAATTTATTGAAGCGAATGATGTAAAATTCATTCGTCTTCAGTTTTGCGATCTCTTTGGACAAAATCGGAACATTGCCATTACGCCGATGCAGATGGAACGGGCATTAGCCAGCGGGATTCCTTTTGATGCGTCCTTAGTGGTTGGTTTTCCCGAATCCCGGCAAACAGACCTGGTTTTATGCCCGGACATCACGACCATTCAGCTCTTGCCTTGGCGTCCCCAGCAAGGCAAGGTCGCCAGAATTCTCTGCGATATTCGCTATCCCAATGGCGAAATTTTTACTGCTGACAGCCGCTATATCCTAAAGCAAACGCTCAAGCGGGCAGAGGCTTTGGGGTATCAGTTTAATACCAGTGCTGATTGTGAATTTTATCTTTTTAAGCAAGATGAAAACGGCGATCCGACCACTATTCCGACTGATCAGGCTGGATATTTTGACCTGGCGCCCTATGATCGCGGGGAAAATACCCGTCGCGAAATTTGCCTGACCCTCGAGGACATGGGCTTTGAAATAGAAAGTTCCCGTCATGAAGCCGGCCGCGGACAACATGAAATTGACTTTAAATATGACGATGCCCTTTCCTCGGCCGATAAGATCATGACCTTTAAAACGGTGGTAAAAACGGTCGCCCAAAGAAACGGGGTGCATGCGTCATTTTTACCCAAACCGCTGGTTGATGAACCGGGCAGTGGCATGCACATTCACGTTTCCTTATCCAAAGATGGCCATGATATTTTTGAAAACAATGGTGGCCTGCTCGGAGCAGAGGCCGGACACTTTATCGCTGGGGTATTGGCCCATGTTAAAGGGATGACGGCAATCGCCAATCCCCTGGTCAACAGTTACAAACGCTTAACCGGTGGTAAGGAAGCCCCCCGCCACATCGGCTGGGGCTTTGGTAACCGCAGCTCGCTGATCCGGATTCCGATGGAATCCGATGAGTATTATCGCTTTGAACTGCGCGGACCAGATCCTACCTGCAATCCCTACCTGACCTTTGCCCTGATTCTGGCCGCTGGCCTTGAAGGGATTGAGCAGCAGATGGTCTTAATGGACGAATTAAAACTCGGCGAAGAGGAGATCAGCAAAGACCCGGTGGCAGCCGATACCATCCAAGAACTGCCGATTACCTTAATCGATGCCTTGACTGAAATGGCGGCAGACCCGCTGATAAAATCGGTACTGGGAGAAGAGCTGACCGAAAAATTCATCGAGCTGAAAACGGCCGAGTGGATGGACTATATCAAAACCGTTCATCCCTGGGAAATCGATCGCTACCTCTTAACTTATTAACAGCATAATATTTAAATGAATCATATTTAAATGGATCATATTTAAATGGATCATATTTAAATGGATCATATATTAAATGCATCATATTCTACGGCAGGAGGTGAAGGGGATGAGCAGCGTATTATTGGTATGTAAACAAGATGACGTCATCCGTGGTCTGGCGGATATTTTACGGCCGATGAATTTCCAACTGATTGACTCGGCCAATTCAGCAGCCGAAGGCCGGCGGAGACTTCAGGAAATTGAATATGATCTGGTGATCGTGAACACCCCTTTAGGCGATGAATTCGGAGTCGATTTTGCCGTTGATATTCTGGAAAAATATATGGTTGGGGTGATCCTGATCGTCAAAAGCGAACTGGTCGATCATGTTGAAGAAAAACTGATCGATACAGCAGCTTTTGTAGTGCCGAAACCGCTGAACCGGCAATTACTGGTTCAAAACGTCCGCTTTGTCTGTCAGTCGCGGGAAAAAATCCAAAGGCTGCAAAGTCAGAACCAGGCCTTGAAAGCAAAAATTGACGACCTCGGGATTGTCTATCGGGGAAAACTCTTCCTGATGGGGCATTTGAATATGACCGAAGATCAGGCCCATCGCTATATTCAAAAGAAGGCCATGGATATGCGAACATCGCCCCGCAAGGTGGCCGAACAGATAATCAAAACCTACGATAAAAAGTAAGATGAAGAACCATATTAATTAAGAAATCTTAAGTTGTCTAATAATAATTGAAAATTTCATATTAGTTATGATATACTTATGTAAACAAATGAGTTGTCAATGAGATTGGCGGTTTATCTGAATCCTGTTTGGAGGAATATCAGTGACAAAAGGACAAATTGAAGCGAAAATAAGCGAGGCAATTAGTAAGTTTGAAATTGAACAAATGGGAAGAGGACCAGACAAAATCAGAACCATTATTTTTCAGGATTTGATTATTGTCAGGCTGACTGGTTTTTTAAGTACCTCAGAAAAAAGCCTGGCTCAAAACAAAGAGGGCGTTGAACTGATAAAAAAAGTCCGAACGGCCTTGTTTGAAAATGCCCAGGAATTACTGATTGAAACGATAAAATCGGTGATCGATGTCGAAATTATCAGTACCTATTCCGATGTTAGTACCAAAACCGGCGAAAAAATAATAGCAATTGTTGCTGATCGTGATATTGAAGAAGATTTAAAAAACGACGCTAAGTAATTGTATTATAATGATTGTAGTATAATGATTGAATGATAAGACTAAGTTAAAAAATCAAGTTAAATAATGAGTGTTGGAAGATAGCTTGAAGGGTTAGAAACCAGTCAAAAAATAAGCCAACAGCAAAACTTTTATAAAAGTTTTGCTGTTGGCTTTTTGTTTAAAATCGGGAGGTTAAAGTGATAGATAGAAAAATAATAAAGCGCTTAGATTCGCCATCAACCATTGGGGTTATCGGTGGCGGACAATTAGGCAGGATGTTGGTGCTAGAAGCCAAGCGATTGGGCTTAAATGTGATTGTGCTAGATCCCAAACCAAATTCGCCGGCTGGTCAAGTTGCCGATTTTCAAATGGTTGCGGAATTTGATGATTTAACCGCACTTAAGGTACTGGCGCTAAAAACCGATGTATTGACCTATGAATTTGAACATATTGATGTGGGGTTGTTAGAAATCCTTGAACAAGAGGGCAACGCCATCTATCCCGGCGCAAAAACACTGGCTATGATTCAAAATAAATACCGACAAAAATCACGCTTGCGAAATATCGGCATTGACGTTCCGGATTTTCATCTAATTGAAAACCTCGACCAGCTGGTTGCGGCCTTTGACCAGTTAGATCAAAAGATGGTCTTAAAAACCTGCACCGGTGGTTACGATGGCAAGGGCAGTCGCGTCATTACCGAGCGCTCTGAACTAGAGCAAGCATTTCTAGAGTTTGGCAGCTATGGTGTGATGGCAGAGGAATTGATTGATTACGACAAGGAAGTTTCGATCATTTTTGCCATCAATCCCGATGGGATGAAGTTTTATCCGGTCGCCGAAAATATCCATCATCAGGGGATTCTGATCAATTCCTTTGTGCCGGCAAATATCTCCACTGAAGTTGAGCAGCGCATCCAGACAATCGCCGCCAAGATTGCCCAAGAAATAGATGATTATGGGGTTTTCTGCATCGAATTTTTTATTGATAGGAGTGCCAATATTTTTGTCAATGAAATTGCCCCGCGACCACATAATTCAGGTCATTATTCAATTGAAGGGTGCATTACCTCACAATTTGAACAGCTGGCGCGAATCATAACCGGGATGCCGCTGGGATCGACCGAGCTGAGATTACCCTGTGCGATGTTTAACATCTTAGGCAGTGACGCGACAACCGGCAAATACCAGATCAGCGGGATTGATCGATTGATGGCGCTGACCGATTGCCACTTGCATTTATATGGCAAGCCGGAAACCGGAGAATTCAGAAAAATCGGCCACCTAACAGCAATGGCTGATTCGGTGGCAGCAGCAAATATCAAAGCGAAAGAGGCCTTGAGCCTCATCAAAATAAATAGTTTAAGGAGTGCCTGAGATGATCAAAATTCCCAGTAGCATGGCGACCCAACACCCTGATAACGCCAACCGGTATATTACCATCCAACAAGAACCCGACGAAGCCATTCAAGGACTGACCAGTCAGGATCAGGGTGGATTAGGAATTGAAGAAATAATGATTGATTTTGAAGGTAAATTGACACCCTATCATCAAACCTCACAAATAGCCTTAGGTTTAATTGGTCAAGGGATCATCCCTGGCCAAACAGTGGCGATAACCCCGAGAATTCCCAACGCCAAAAAAGAGCCGATCTTTAGACAACTGATGAGTATTATGTCGCTGGTCGAGACCAACGTGCTCGCCTATCAGCAAACATCGGTACAGGCGATCACAGAAACGGTGGTGCCAATGGTTGAAACAGGGATTGAATTGATCCATTTACAAGAACGGATTAACTCGGTCATCGAACTGGGAAACAAAAATTACGATATACAATTTCCGCTCAATAGCATTAGAATCATACCGCTGATTGAAAGTGTCCCTGCCCTTGTCAATGTCGATGAGATTTTGGATGACTATTATCAAAATTCGATCAGTAACGGGAATCGCTTTGATCATTTAAGAATCATGTTTGCCAAGTCCGATTCGGCGATGTCGTATGGCATGATGGCATCGGTGCTGGCGGTATTGATTGGCATTGATAAATCGCTGAAATGGGGGCAATTAAACAAGGTCGAGATTTCACCAATTTTGGGATGCGGTGCCCTGCCCTTCAGAGGTCACTTCACCGCAGAAAATTTAGAACGGATCTATGAGACCTATGCCGGGGTCAAAACCTTCACCATCCAATCAGGACTACGCTATGACCATGGCGAAGAAAAGACAAAAGCGGTTGTCAACAGTCTTAAAAACAATTGCGAAAAACGGAAACATCGAAAATTTTCACTAGCAGATATTGAAGTGATGAAAGAGTGCATTGGGATCTTCACCAAGTATTATATCGACACCTTTGTAAAAACGATCAATATCGTCGGCCAGCTCGCAAAGTATATGCCTAAAAATAGGGATCGGCTGGCAAGTAAAAAAGCAGGGTTGGAATACATCAGAGAAATTGCCAATATGCAGGATATCGCCGATCTGGTGGCAGATCGGGATTTAAAAAATGAACTTTTGCAGATCAATACAAATGTCAAATGCACGGTGCCAAGAGCGATTTCTTTTACGTCGGCGATGTATACACTCGGTCTGCCGCCGGAGTTTGTCGGTATGGGCAGGGGCTTGCAAGAAGTTCAGGGTAAATATGGTGCGGATGGGATTAACAGACTGATCGATTTTTATCCCCAGCTGCGAGCAGATCTCGCCTTCGCGGCCCAATATGTCGATGTTGAGATATCCAAAGGAATCATTGATGAAAGTGCCCGGTTAGCTTATCAGAGTGACTATAAGCTGGCCTGTGAAATATTGGAGATAGAAAAGCTTGTTAATGATGAAAATGCCCTATATCATATGCTAATGCATTCGATCAAACCGATTATTGTCCACTTAATCGGCAAAGAAGAAACCGGTAAGGAACAGGAAGAAGAAAAAATCCTCAATGATTGGATCATAAAAATGGCGACAATCAGAGGTAGCCTGGGCTAACGCCGAGAGCTCATAAGAGCCCATCAACAATAAACGGGTCAGCAATGAATGGGAATGAAAGGAAATAGTGAAGATGATAGATAAAAATAAGCCTACAGCAGCGCCAATGGTGGCGATTATTATGGGCAGTAAATCAGATCTAAGGGTCATGAGTCAGGCGGCTCTGATCCTGGAAAAATGCCAGGTGCCCTATGAAATAAAGGTCGTTTCAGCCCATCGCACACCCGACCGAATGGTTGACTACGCCAAAAATGCCCAACCACGAAAGCTCGAGGTGATTATCGCCGGAGCCGGCGGTGCAGCCCATTTGCCGGGGATGGTTTCCGCCTTGACGATGCTGCCGGTCATTGGGGTGCCGGTAAAATTAGCGGAATTGGATGGGTTGGACTCGCTGCTGTCGATTGTCCAAATGCCCAAGGGGGTGCCGGTCGCAACGGTGGGAATTAATAACGCCAGGAATGCCGGAATTTTAGCAGCCCGGATATTGGGAATAAAATACCCGGAGATTAGAGCGAGATTGGAAAGCTATTTGAGTAGTGAAAATAAAAAGGTTGCTTATGATCTGGCCGAGGATTTACAAGAATATTTAGAAGCAGCAGAAAAAAACTAGAATAATAAGGCATCCAATGCAGCAAGAAGGCCGATCAGATTGCGCTTATTGGTGGTGTCAAGGCTGAGCAAGAATTAACACAGATTGTGGCAAAAAAGCTTCCGCGAATCATGAAAACAATATCATCGAAATTTAAAAAAAAAGATAGATCAATTCTTGTGACTTTATGTTATAATACTATGGGTAAAAATGATCCAAAAGTGTAAAAATTAAAAGAGAATTTGAGTCATAGTATAGATAAGAAATACAGTTGTTCTGATTGTGTTTTCTGATCTGAGGTTGATGGAAGGAATGAGAATAGATGTCGATTTCTGTATTAGTTGGCGCCCAATGGGGCGATGAAGGCAAAGGCAAAATGGTGGATTATTTCGCCAAACAGTCTGATTTAATTGTTCGGTTTCAAGGGGGCGACAACGCAGGTCATACTGTTATTAATGATTATGGTATTTTCAAACTTCATTTAATTCCCTGTGGTGTTTTCAACAAAGATTGTCAATGTTTAATCGGAACCGGCATGGTTGTTAATCCGGATGTTTTACTTGAAGAAATGCAACAGATCATTGAAGCAAAGTTAAGCCTGGCAGGACTTAAAATATCGGCTAAAGCTCATATTCTCATGCCCTATCATCAAAAACTGGATGAACTGATGGAAGCCAGCGGCGGCATTGGTACAACCAAGCGGGGAATTGGTCAAGCCTATGCCTATAAAGCGATGCGAAAAAGCTTGCGCTTTGAAGATTTACTAAATCTTGACAATGTCAAAAAGAAACTGGAAATTATTGTGCCAGTGGTTAATGACCAAATGGCTTCCTATAAGATCGAACCCTATACCGTGGAGGCTTTGTTTGCAAAATGTCAGGCCTGGGCAAAAACCTTTAGCCATATGATCGTTAATCCGGTTGGCTATTTACACGATATGATTGAAGCCGATAAAAAGATTCTTTTTGAGGGTCAACTGGGAGCGATGAAAGACATTGATCTGGGGATTTTTCCCTATGTTACCTCATCCAACCCGATTGCTGCCTATGCCGCCGTCAGCGGTGGCTTTCCGGCCAAAAAAATCGATACCGTGATTGGGGTGGCCAAAGCTTTTTCTAGTGCCGTCGGTGCTGGCCCCTTTCCGACCGAAGAGTTTGGTGGCACGATTGATATCCTCCGTGGTACCGGCGAAAAACCGGATGATGAGTTTGGCGCCCGCACCGGCCGGTCTCGTCGATTGGGCTGGATTGATATTCCGGTGCTGAAATATACCCATGCGATTAACGGATATGATGAACTGGCCTTATGTAAAATTGATAAACTCGATGACCTGCCAGAAATTAAAATCTGTATCGATTATAAATTAGATGGAGAACTGCTAAAAAGTTTTCCAAGCACCGAAGATTTAGGTCGGGTTGAACCAGTTTATATCACCCTTCCCGGTTGGCTAAGTGAAACCAGAGGAATTCGTCGACTGGAAGATTTACCAGAGAATGCCAAAAAATACATTAAAACAATTGAAGACTTGGTTGGAACGACCATCGCCTATGTTGGCGTTGGCCCGAACCGAGAGGACTTAGCAATTCGATAAATGTGCTAATTTGAAATACCTGGTTGCCTGCAATCAGGTATTTTTTGAAAATATTTAAAATGGAGGTAAACAATGTCTTATTACAAGCGAGATAAGCGAGCCTGGTTGGTGCTGTCAGATGGCAGTGTTTTTGAGGGCTATAATTTTGGGTGCGAAGGCACCACCATCGGCGAAATCGTCTTTACCACCGGGATGACCGGTTACCAGGAGGTGCTCACAGATCCCTCTTATTATGGACAGATTGTCCTGCAAACCTACCCCTTAATTGGAAACTATGGGATTAATGCTGACGATATGGAGTCAGAACGAAGCTGGATCAACGGTTATATCACCAAAGAATGGTGTGAAGAACCGTCAAATTTCAGAAATACCCACAATATCAATGAGTTTATGATTGAGCAGGATAAGATCGGGATCTGGGATGTCGATACCCGCGCCATTACCCGGGTAATTCGTGAACACGGCACCATGAACGGTGCCATTACCACCGAAGACATTGCCACCACCAAAGCCGCCCTGATGGAAAAAATCCGCGACTTTAAGGTGGTTAATCCGGTGCAGACGGTTAGCCGCAAAAACAAGGGCTGGTATTACAGCCAGGTTAACCGCGCCAACCATGTCGCGCTAATTGATTATGGCTACAAACATAACATCCTGCGGATGTTGCTGCGCTTAGGCTGCAATGTCACGGTGATGCCGGCCAACACCACCATTGAGGAAATCCGGATGCTTAATCCCGATGGCATCATGCTGTCCAATGGACCCGGAGATCCGGCTGAAAATATAGAAATCATTGAAAATCTCAAAGATTTTGTCAACTATGGCAAACCCATTTTTGGCATCTGTCTGGGACATCAGTTGCTGGCTTTAGCTATGGGCGGCGAAACGTTTAAACTGAAATACGGCCACCGGGGTATGAATCAGCCGGTTAAAGATGTCACCAGAGATCGGGTCTTTATCACCAGCCAGAACCATGGTTATGCGGTGGTGCCGGAGAGTATTCCGGCCGAAGTGGGAAACGTGACGCATTTTAATTTAAACGACGGCACCTGCGAAGGGGTGCAGTATCCGGACATCCACGCCTTTACGGTGCAGTTCCATCCCGAAGCCAGTGCCGGACCCAACGATACCGGCTATTTATTTGAACAGTTCACTGATCTTATGGAAAGGGGGCAACAAGGATGCCTTTAAGAAGCGATATTAAACGAGTCCTGGTGATTGGCTCCGGCCCGATTGTTATTGGACAGGCGGCGGAATTTGACTATGCCGGTACTCAGGCCTGTAAGGCCTTAAAAAACTATGGTCTGGAAGTTATTCTGATTAACTCCAACCCGGCGACGATCATGACGGATAAGGCCATGGCGGATAAAATATATATTGAGCCCTTAACCCTGGAAGTCATCAGACGAATTATCCTGCTGGAAAAACCGGATAGTATACTCTCCACCCTGGGCGGTCAAACCGGCCTGACCTTGTCGATGCAATTGGCCAAGGAAGGATTTTTGGATGCCCATGATGTCAAGCTGCTGGGCGCCAATCTGGAAACCATCGAAAAAGCGGAAGACCGTCAGGCCTTTAAAGATATGATGCGCGAAATCGGCGAACCCTGTATTCCCTCCGAAGTGGTACTTACCATTGAAGATGCGGTTCGCTTTGCGGCTACTATCGGTTATCCGGTGATTGTCCGACCAGCATTTACCTTAGGCGGCACCGGTGGCGGGATTGCGGCAAACCAGCAGGAGCTGGAAGAAATCGCCACCCACGGCATTCGGCTGTCACCAATTAGTCAGATTCTGGTCGAAAAAGGGATTGCCGGCTGGAAAGAAATTGAATTTGAAGTGATGCGAGATGCCAAAGGGAATGTCATCACCGTCTGTAGTATGGAAAACTTTGACCCGGTGGGAATTCACACCGGGGACTCGATTGTAGTGGCACCCTGCCAAACCCTCAGTGATAAAGAATACCAGATGCTTCGGACCTCCGCCCTTAAAATTATTTCCGCACTGAAGGTTGAAGGCGGCTGTAATTGTCAGTTTGCCCTCAATCCGGAAAACTTCAACTATGCGGTGATTGAGGTTAACCCCCGGGTTTCCCGTTCGTCAGCTCTGGCGTCAAAAGCGACCGGCTATCCGATTGCCAAGGTGGCCAGTCAGATCGCGATAGGTTTTTCACTCGATGAAATTATTAATGAAGTAACAGGGACGACCACAGCTTGCTTTGAACCGGCTCTGGATTACATTGTGGTTAAATTCCCCCGGTGGCCCTTTGATAAATTTGTTTATGCCAAACGCACCCTCGGTACTCAGATGAAGGCCACTGGTGAAATTATGTCGATCGGTTCCAGCTTTGAACATGCGATGATGAAGGCCATTCGTTCGATTGAGTTGGGGATGGAAACATTAACCGTTGAAAAATTGGTGGAAGCGAGTGATGAAGACATCATGAAAATGCTTGCGGATTCGGATGATGAACGTTCTTTTGTCGTTTATGAAGCGATTAAGCGGGGCGTTGCTCTGGATACGATCTTTGCGATCACCAAAATTGACAAATGGTTTTTAGATAAACTGCGCCATCTGGCGGTGATGGAAAAAGATCTGACGACCCTGGGTTTAACCGAAGAACGGGTGCGAGTAGCCCGGGAAATCGGCTTTTTAGATAAAACCATCGAGGAATTATCGGGCGAGAAAATCAACGAAGATCCTAAAACCTATGCTTCGTTTAAAATGGTTGATACCTGTGCCGGCGAATTTGCGGCGCAGACGCCCTATTTTTACTCGACCCGGGATAAAGAAAATGAAGCGGCTTTATTTATTGCCGAACATCCCTCGGGTAAGGAACGGGTTTTAGTACTTGGTTCCGGCCCGATTCGGATCGGCCAGGGGATCGAGTTTGACTATTGTTCGGTGCATTGTGCCTGGGCGCTGCGGGAAAAAGGCTATGAAGCGATTTTCATTAACAACAACCCGGAAACCGTCTCGACCGACTATGATACCTCAGACCGACTCTATTTTGAACCCTTGACCAAAGAAGATGTCCGCTCGGTAGTCGAAACTGAAAAACCAATCGGTGCGATTGTTCAGTTTGGCGGCCAGACTGCCATCAAACTGACCCGTTATTTAGAAGAGATGGGCGTCCCGGTACTGGGTACCTCACCAGCGAATATTGATGCCGCCGAAGACCGTGAAGTCTTTGACCAGCTACTGGAATCCTGCCAGATCCGCCGCCCTCAAGGCGAAACCGTTTATACCACCGCAGAAGCGGTCGAAGTGGCTGAACGCTTAGGCTTTCCAGTCCTGCTTAGGCCTTCTTATGTACTGGGTGGGCAGAACATGATCATCGCCTACGAGAGTGAAGACGTGGTAGAATATATGGATATTATCACCACCATCGCCCTGGAAAACCCTGTCCTGATTGATAAATACCTGATGGGCAAAGAAGTCGAAGTCGATGCCATCAGCGATGGTGAAAACTACCTGATCCCGGGAATCATGGAGCATATCGAACGGGCTGGGGTTCATTCTGGTGATTCGATTTCGGTCTATCCGCCGCAAACGCTTGATCAGCGGACCCGCGATACCATCATCGACTACACCGGCCGCTTGGTCAAGGCGCTGGATATTGTCGGGATGGTCAATATTCAATATGTTATTTATGAAGAGGAAGTCTACGTCATTGAAGTGAACCCCCGTTCATCGCGAACGGTGCCCTATATTTCTAAGGTGACCGATATTCCGATGGTCAACATTGCCACTAAAATGATGCTCGGCGATAAGCTGGCTGACCTGGGTTATGCCCCGGGGCTCCACCCCGAAGGCGACTACGTAGCCGTTAAGGTGCCAGTCTTTAGCTTCTCTAAGCTGCAGGATGTCGATACCCAGTTAGGACCAGAAATGAAATCGACCGGCGAAGTTTTAGGTGTTGCCAAAACCTTTGCCGATGCCCTCTATAAAGGTCTGGTCGCGTCCGGCCGCAGCATGGAACGGTCTGGCGGAGTCCTGCTGACCGTTAAAGATCGCGATAAAGAAGCGATTGTCGAAATCGGTCGCCAATTCCACGAAATGGGTTTTGTTATCTACGGCACCGTGGGAACGGCCCTGATTCTCAACGAAAACAATATCCCCACCAAGGTGGTTCGTCGATTGGCGGAAAGCAAGCCAAACATCGGTGATCTGATTGAAAGCGGCAAGCTGAACTACGTGATTTCCACCTCAAGCAAGGGTCGAATGCCCCATCATGATGATGTTCGGATGCGACGAAAATGTGTGGAAACCTCGATTGCTCTGCTGACTTCTTTAGATACCGCCCAGGCGCTGCTGGATTGCTTAAAATCCAATCGTACCATGGCCGAAATCGAGTTGGTTGATATCAAAGAAATCCGATAGATTTAGCAGTCTTTTAACATAAGAACTTATTCAAGGCCATTGAATAAGTTCTTTTTATTTGGTAGAATGAAAAGAATGCTCCGATTAAAATGATGCTGCGATACAAGCGGTTTGTAAGGTGGGGATAATTTATAGAAGAGAGGATGACAAATGAAGCCACGTTTAAAATTTGTTCGGGGAAGCGTCATTGCAACTGCGATTGTTGTTCTCTTTTTAACGCTTAGCTTTGCATATGTATCCCTTATTGATCGGGAGTTAGAAGAACAAACCTATTTGTATTTATCGGAGGTGGGAAATCAGGGTGCCCAATTAGTGGAGGCCAAGGTTGAAACCCACCTACAAGATATGGAAACCATCAGTAAACTAATTGAAGCCAGTGGAAAAGTGGATCAGCGGGAAATGCTCGAACTGATCAAAATAAATGCGGTAAAAAGTGAGTATAAACGAATGGGGATTGTTAGTCTCAGTGGCGAGCTGATGACCACGGATGGGCTAACTTACAGTGTATCCGAGCGCCCTTATTTTACCGAAGCCAAGGTCGGCAAGGTGGTCGTATCGGATACTCTTGCCGACTATTCTGACGGCAAACCCATTAATGTTTATGCAGCTCCGATTTATCGCAACAATGAAGTGGTGGCAGTTGTTCTGGCTTCGGTGGAAACTGAAAAAATGAAAAACTATCTGGAAGTCGAGAGCTTTTCAAACCAGGGTTACTCTTATATTGTCAAGGCCAATGGGGATGAGGTGATCTCATCGCTTCATCCCAATAGTGTGGGCGTGTTTGGAAACATGTTTAAGGTATTGGATTTTGGAGAAATGAGAGCTGGAGATGATATGACAGTGGTGAGACAAAAGATGGCCTTAAGGGAAGAGGGCAGTTTTTCGATTCGTTATGCTGGTCTGGAACGCCATACGGTCTATCAGCCGCTTAAGATTAACGACTGGTATATGATGACAGTCGTGCCGACCCAGGTAATCAGTGACCAGACAAGAAGAATTAGCTGGTATTCATTTCTGCTGATTGGCGGGTCATTCATTGTCATTACGATTTTGTTTGCCACGATCTTTGTTTTTCAGGACCGTGCTAAAAAAAGGTTGGAGCGGATTGCCTATGTGGATGAGGTGACCGGAGGCAATAATTGGCAAAAGTTCAAGTTGGAAGCAACTGAAGTTTTAGAATCTAAAGCGGTAACCAGTTGCGCCATTTTGACCTTTGATATTGACCGCTTTCGCTTTATCAATGAAGAATATGGCCATGAAAAGGGTGATTTAGTGCTTAAGACAGTGGTAAAGATCTTAAAAGAGCGGATGAACAAGCAAGAAACCTATGCCCGGGTGTCTGGTGATCATTTTGCGATTCTCTGTCTTTGTGATGAGCGGGATAAAATAACCCGGCGGATTAAAGAATTTATTCGCGTCCTTAACGTTGAAAGAGAAGCCATTGGTATTAAGGAACGGATCTCCTGTCATTTTGGCATCTATATTATTGAAGATAAAAAGGGCAACCTCGAAAAAATCAGAGAAAAGGCCAACATGGCGCGGATTGCGGCTAAAACCGCTGATAATCATCATTGGTTTTTCTATTCAGATGCCTTCCGTAAAAAAATTGGGGATGAAAAAGAAATTATCGATCAGATGGAAGATGCACTGGAAAACAATCAGTTTGAAATGTATCTCCAACCCAAGTATAATCTCCATACCAATAGCTATTGCGGGGGTGAAGCATTGGTGCGGTGGCGGCATCCTCAAAAAGGGCTGATCTCTCCGGGGGAATTTATTCCTATTTTTGAACAAACCGGGTTTATTAGAAAATTGGATATGTTTATGTTAGAAGAGGTGTGTAAAGTCTTAAAAAGCTGGGAAGCCAAAAAACATCCAGACATATCGATCTCAGTCAATATTTCTCGAAAAAATCTCAATCAGATTGATTTTATTGAACGGGTTCTAAGCATTACCAACCAGTACCGAATTCATCGGGGGCAGCTTGAAATTGAGCTCACCGAATCCAGTATTTTTGAAGATGTCGATCGGATGATTGAGATTGGGCAAGCCTTTCGGAACTATGGCTTTAAAATGTCCATGGACGATTTTGGATCCGGTTATTCTTCGATCAACCTGTTGGGAAATTTACCTTTGGACGTGATTAAGATGGATCAGGGCTTTTTCAACAGTCGCATCAATCGCGAGCAAAACCATATCGTGGTGGAATCCACTATTGATATGATTAAAAAACTGGGGATGACGGTGGTTGCCGAAGGGATTGAAACAAAAGAAGAGGTAGAAATGTTAAGAAAACTCGGCTGCGATATTATCCAGGGCTACTTTTTTGGGAAACCGATGTCCGTACATGAATTTGAAAAGCAAATTTTTTTAAAGCAAGTGATTTTTGGGGAAGAAGGAAAGAATGGAAACTAAAAATATTCGAATTGGTGATATTTTAATAAACGCCGGATTTATTAAGGAAGAACAGCTTCAAGAAGCCCTGGCTTATCAGAAGGTGGATAAAAGTAAACGGCTGGGGGCGATTCTGGTTGATTATGGTTACGTTACCGAGTCTCAGTTGTTGGAGGCCTTGTCTAAGCGCCTGAATGTACTGGTGTTGGATTTAAAGGATACCGTTATCGATTTGGATGCGGCGGGAAAAATCCCTCAGAATATTGCCTTTAAGTATACGCTGATCCCGATTGCCGAAGAGAACAATCACCTGGTGGTGGCGATGAATGATCCTTTGGATTTTTATGCCATTGAAGATCTACGGCTGATTACCAATATGAACATTGATGTTGTTCTGGCCACCCGCGAAGTGATTCTTGAGACAATCCGAAAAACTTATACCGAAATTGAAGCAAAAAAAGCCGCCAAAGCCGCCAATAAGACGGTTGAAGGCAGCAGCCTGTCTTTTGTGGAGGACATTCTTACCAATGAGGGAGACGCCCCGATTGTCAATTTGGTCAATTCGGTTTTGTTAAAAGGACATAATGCCGGGGCCAGTGATATTCACATTGAACCCTTTGAAAAAGAAACCATTATTCGGCTACGAATTGACGGTCTGATTGTTGATTACCTGACTCTGGCTAATAATCTCCATCAGTCCCTGATTGCCCGTATTAAGATCCTGTCAAATCTGGATATCGCCGAACGCCGGGTCCCCCAGGATGGCCATTTCCGGATTCGTATCGATGGTGTTGAAATGAATGTCAGGAGTTCCAGTATCCCTACCGTTTACGGCGAAAAAATGGTGATGCGTTTTTTAAGCATGAATGTACCACTCGATCATGCCGGTCAATTTGGAATGAATGATGGGGATTATCAGAAAATCCTTCAAATGCTCCAAAGCCCCCATGGGGTGGTTTATATCACGGGTCCGACCGGTAGCGGCAAAACCACCACCCTGTACATGATTTTAGAAATGCTCAGTCAGCGGAATGTTAATATCGCTACCATCGAAGATCCGGTGGAGCGGAATCTGCCCAAGATCAATCAAACTCAGGTGAATATTCTGGCGGGGCTGACCTTTGACGTGGGTCTGCGTTCGATTTTGCGTCAGGATCCGGATATCATCATGGTTGGTGAAACCCGGGACTCCGAGACGGCTTCCATTGCTGTGCGTTCCGCCATTACCGGTCATCTGGTGTTGTCTACCCTCCATACCAATGACGCGGTATCGGCCGTGGTGCGACTCCAGGATATGGGCGTTGAGCCTTATATGGTGGCCAACTCATTAACCGGGGTAGTAGCCCAGCGACTGGTCAAAAAAATCTGTCCCAATTGCCGGGAAGCCTATGCGGCGACCGAGATTGAGAAAGACCTGCTGGGGGAACCCCGGCTGACCACCTTGTATCGGGGCCGCGGTTGCCACATGTGCAACAATACCGGTTACAAAGGCCGAACGGCTATCCATGAAATTCTGGCCATCGATAAAACCATTCGGACTTTAATTTCCCGAAGGGAACCGATTGAGGATATTTACAGCTATGTGGAAGAAACCGAGCGGCTGATCCCCTTGCGAAAAAGTGTCTCTATTCTGACAATCCAGGGGATTACCTCGATGGAAGAATTTCTTAAATTATCATATTACGTGGAATAGGGAGAAGCAAGATGACAAATTTCTTAGAGCTGGTTAATTATGGCCGCCGCAATGATTGTTCGGATATTCATCTATCCCGGGAGCTGCCACCGGTTTTCAGAAAAAATGGTAAGCTTTATCAAAGCGACTTTGAACATAATCCGCAAATGATTGAAAACCTGATTTTTAGCTTGTTGACTCCGATTGAACGGGAGAGTCTGGAGTCCGGTACCGATCTGGATTTTTGCCATGTCACCCCAGAAGGGCTAAGGCAGCGGGTCAATATCTATAAACAGCAGGGCAGTTATGCTGCTGCCATCCGTTTGCTTAACGATACCATTCCCAGTTTTGAAGACTTGAAACTGCCGCCGATTATTCGGAAGTTAGCCAGTGAGCCACGCGGACTGATTTTAATCACCGGTCCCACCGGTAGCGGAAAGTCAACCACGCTGGCTTCAATGATTGATTACATCAACATGAATCGGGCAGTGCATATTTTAACCATTGAAGATCCGGTGGAATACAAACATGAGCATAAGCATAGTATCGTTCATCAACGCGAAATTGGGGTCGATGCCAACTCTTTTGCACAAGCCCTGCGGTCTTCGTTGCGGGAGGACCCGGATGTGATTTTGGTGGGTGAAATGCGCGACTACGAAACCGTTTCTGCTGCCGTTACCGCCGCCGAAACGGGGCACCTGGTCTTGTCGACACTCCACACCATTGGGGCGGCCAATACCATTGATCGAATCATTGATGTCTTTCCTCCCCACAGTCAACAGCAGATTAGAACCCAGCTGTCCAGCATTTTAAAAGGGGTCGTTACCCAGCAACTGGTGCCCCTGGCCACTGGGGAAGGTCGGATGGCCGCCCTGGAGGTGCTAATTGGCACCGATGCGGTGCTTAATCTGATCCGCGAAAATAAAACCCATCAGCTGGCTTCGGTGATGCAAACTGGCGGCCGTGACGGTATGAAAACCCTGAATGCCGATTTGGCGATGCTGGTGAGAGACCAGAAAATCACCTACGAAGTCGGTCTGGAATGGGCCAGTGACAAGCAGGAGTTTAATCAGTATTTTGGGCGGTAGTTGGCTAAAACAATAACGTCAAATAGAATTTGTAGGGGCGGTTATCAACCGCCCGAATGCTGTCGATCGTTTTATCATAAATCCAAGGTTGGTATCGGCAGCGTTTAGATGCTACTTGTGAAAAAAAGGTTAAAGAAAATTGCTTTGCGGACGATATTGATGTTACAAAGCTCGAAATTAGCCAAGGGAAAATATCAATATTTGTAAATTCTTAACTTGACTTTTTTGAGATGCTCACCTATGATTAAAAAGAACTGTGAATAATAAGGGCAAATCAGAGGAAACTCTGGGACGCAAAGCTATAGGGTCTAAATCAGTGGATTGATAAAAATTCGACATGATACGACAGCCAGTTGCTGCATTTAATGCGGCTTTTTTTGTATAAAAAAACGTTTCACCGTCATCTTACCGGGTTATGAGAATTATTATTACTTAAGAGGGATAAGAGGGATTTATGGAGTGGATTAAAAAACAGCGTGATCAAAAAAAAGGGTTTACCCTGGTCGAAATTATTGTCGTCTTAGTGGTTCTGGCGATACTGGCCGCCTTTACCATACCGACGATGCTGGGATTTGTCGCAGATGCCAGAGGAAAAGCCTATATTGCTGAAGCCCGGGAGGTTTATGTCGCGGCACAAGCGGTAGCAACCGAATTTAGTGGAATCACTGATTTGACGGATTCGGAAAGTAATCAATGGTTTGGATTATCAAATTGTTTAGGTTCGACAAAGATATCGTATCGGAGTAAATATAAACCGGATCATTTTGACTATGACTCTCCCAGAGTTCAGGCGAGTTTGAAAATGTTTAGTTACCTTAGATCTGATCTTGAAATTTCAGATCTTGATTTGATGACTAAGCCTCAAGCCACACCGGAGAATCAGGAGGCAGCTTGGACAGTAACGGTTGGTGTTGACCCGGCAGATGGAAAAACCGGAAAAGTAAATAAAGTGGTATACCTAAAAAATGGCTATCGGGTAACCATTGAAAATAATAATACAAGCGTTGCAAAATGGTGATCATGAATTGGTGCATCGCTTTACATTCCGTGGTGTTTGCTTGAAAGCGTTGAGGAGAGTAATGAAAAATGGTAAAAAGAGCATAAAACTAAAAAAAGGATTTACCCTGGTCGAAATTATTGTGGTACTGGTGGTACTGGCTATCTTAGCAGCCTTTACCATTCCAACAATGCTGGGGTTTGTCGCGGATGCCAAGGGGAAAGCCTATATCGCTGAAGCCAGGGAAGTGTATGTGGCAGCACAGACAACGGCGACGGAAATCGTTGGGACCGGTGTAGGGTTGGATAAAACTAACAGTGGTAATAATCCGTATGATGATCTAAATTCATATTGGGTATCGCGATGTGAGACGACGGGTTCAAAAAGTTATCATAATGCGGCCAGCATGCAAATGAAAAAATACCTTGGTAATGATTTGAAAATTACTAATTTGGATTATCGTGGCAATTATGCACAGGACGATTCCTATTGGTATGTGATTATGGATTATGCGGTGGGGAATCCAGGTAAGGTAAAAGAGGTCTATTATGCCAAGAATGGATATGTTGTTTGGTTTAATGAGGAAAATGTGACGGTGAAAAAGCTGGAAGCTTCGGCTTCCCGACCGGCGGTACCTTGGAATAAATAATGAATAAATAAGCTTAAGTTGGCTAAGTAATAAAAAATTAACTGAGTATCTGTGGCAGGTGTTTGGGTTTTAAAAAAGATGTGACGGTATAGAATTTTTGTGGATAAATCTTGAACGGATTAAATAGCGGAAAGTTGTCACAAACTTGTAAAGTTTTAACTTGACTTTTAATAGGTGTTAACATAAGATTTAAGTGTAGACAGCATAAAATAAAGGCAAAACAGATGAAAATCTGAGACGCAAAGCTAAAGGGTCTAAGTCAATTGGAATAAGTATTGAAAATCCAATTTGATACGACAGCCAGTTGCCACACGACGAAAGTGTGGCTTTTTTTGACAAAAAAGCTAATCGTAATGATTAAGACAAAATAATGGACACCATGAGAAAGTGGGTCTGTTTTAGCAATAAATCCAGTTTATAAATCATCTCTAGGCGCAGATGATCATATAGAGCAAAGAAAGTAATAAAATAAAAAAATAAGGAGTGACGCAAAATGGAATTAATTAACAGAATTAAAAAAAACAGAAAAGGATTTACCCTGGTCGAAATTATTGTAGTATTGGTGATCCTGGCGATCTTGGCGGCGTTTACGATTCCGACGATGTTGGGATTTGTGAATGATGCACGGGGAAAAGCGATGATAGCAGAGGCAAGAACGGTCTATGTCGCCGCACAATCGACAGCGACTGAGTTTGGTGCCACGACAAGTCTTACTGATGGAGCACTTTCAACAGCATTAAGTTCAGCGGCTGTAGCAACAGAAAAAGCACTGGCTACGCCAGGAACAACAGCAGCTAATAAGGCAAGTGCACAGATGGCTAAGTATATTGGTACGGATATTTCGATAGGAACTACAGCAGGTCTGGCTACTTGGACGGTGGATGTAGGTGCTGGTAGTGCAGCAACGACAGAAACAGCACAGGTTACAGAAGTTGAATTCACAAAAGATGGTTATACCATTACAATCTCAGATGACAGTGCCACAGTGGTTAAAAACTAACATTTTATAAATTAAAACATTTGTAGCCCTATGCGCCATAGGGTACTCTCTCCCTATCCAAGGCGCAAACCCGTCATTGGGTTTGCCCGGGGATCGGGAGTTTTTTATTTAAACCAAGTTTAGCATTACCGAGATCGTGTTCAGGCGGTTATACATTATTGCACTGTAGAAATTGTAGTGCTGAAGCCACTGTTTTTTCGATAAGTAAAGAAGAATTTAACAATTAAACCCCAACAATTTAAGTCAATCCTGTAAAGTTTATGGTAGAATAATTTCGCTTGTCATTCTTAGAATAGAAATCATTTTGGGAGGTAACCCTTGCATCCAATCAAAGACTATGAATTAGCTTCCTCAAATAACGAACCGATTGGGTTTAGCCGAGGTTTTGTTCTGACGGTGGTGTTAATTCTCGTCGTGGTCATACTGATAATTTCAGGTCTGGTCACAGCCTTACGTCATACCACCAACGCCGCCAATGCCAAACTGGTCTATCTGGCAGCCCGGGCCAAAGCCATTGAATTTAAGGCTTTGGGTGATTACCACGTACCGGTTCAAACGGATCTCGTTGATCTGATTGGTCAGGAGATCAATCGTGAGGCCGAAATCCGGGTGGTTGATGATAATCGGGATGCTACCATTGATTATATTGTCTATAGCCGTGATGGTTGGGAAACCCGGTATTCGCCAGGTGAAACCATCAGTAGTAGAATAAAGACAAACGCTATCTTAAGTGATCGCTTTTCAGGAAAGGACTTAGACGCATATGCTTGTGCTGATTAACAGTATCCTCTATTTATATATCTTTGTTATCGGAATTGTTATCGGTAGCTTTCTTAACGTGGTTATCTACCGGGTACCCAAGGCGCTATCCTTTGCCAAGGGACGCTCGTTCTGCCCCCGTTGCAATGCTCAGATCAAGGGCTATCACAATATTCCGCTGTTTAGCTATTTCTGGCTACGGGGGAAATGCGTCGATTGCGGTGAGCCCATCGCCGTTCGCTATCCGTTAGTTGAACTCTTTACCGGGCTGATGGCAATCCTGATTTTTGCAGTTTATGGTCTATCCTTTCAGTGGCTGGTAGTATTCTCGGCAGGGGCCATTTTAATCTGTATTACCATGATTGACTTTGATACTATTGGATTGTCAACACTTTTTCAGACAACTTTTTTAAGGTCTGCTGTTTTGAATTCAATCGGCGTCATATAATCAAGAGACGAATGAATTCGGATGTGATTATACCAATGAATATAATCAAACAATTCCAGTTTTAGCTGTTCCAGGGAGTCAAACGTATTCGGATACACAAATTCAGTTTTAAAAACTTTAAAGGTAGCTTCAGCAACGGCATTGTCATACGGACAACCTTTTTGACTCAATGAACGTCTGATATTAAACGTATCGATGATCCCATCAATAATATTGTTTTTAAATTCATTTCCACGATCCGTATGGAAGATTGATATCTTATCCAGTCTGTATTTGACCGTTGCAAAAGCCTGATAAACAAGCATGGCATCTTTTTGCGCGCCTGCGCTGTAACCAATAATTTCGCGATTGTATAAATCCAGAAGAATACATACATAATTCCATTTTCCGGCAACACGAACATAGGTAAGATCACTGACAACTACTTCCAGCTGCTCTCTGTCATCAAACTGGCGATTAACTTCGTTTTGGATTTTATCATTGTTTACCGGTGTTTTATGAACTTTGAATTGAGCGATTGTATAGGTCGATACCAGGCCCAGTTCTTTCATTATTCGGCCAATCCGTCGGCGTGATACAATCTGTTTTTTCTTTTCCAGTTCTTTTTTGATTTTACGCGTGCCATAATTACGCCTGCTAGCCTTGAAAATGTCGGTAATATCCTGTTTCAGTTTTTTTTCATCTTCTGATTTTCGGGTTTTAGACTCATAATAATAGGTGCTTCGTGTTATTTTTAGGACTTTACACATTGCTGATACCGAGTATCTGTCTTGATTCGCTTGGATGACTTCTACTTTCGTCCTATGATCAGCGCTGCTTGCTTTAGGATGTCGTTTTCCATTTTTAATTGTTGGACTTCTTTGCGCAATTTGATTAACTCGTTTTCTTCATCACTGCGGTTGTCTTTTTCTTTAAATGATCCGGAGTTTTGATGCTGTTTCACCCAACGATCAAAGGCTGAAGCTGACAATTCATACTCCTTAATAATTTCATGTCTGGGTTTTCCGTTTAAATATAATTGGACGACCTGATTTTTAAATTCATCTGTAAAAATTCGGCGTTCTCTTCTGGTCATATTGGTTCTCCTTCATTTTATGGATTTAGTTTATATGACCTTAGTAAATCTGTCCAGTTAAGTATAGCCTATCCACTATGACCATTCCCAATGGTCTCGTGATTGCGCTGATGGCACCGGCTTTACTCAGCTTTTTCTTTTTCCCTCAGATCGGGCTCCTTTCCCGAGTGATTGGCATGGGAGTGATTAGTCTGCCGATGTTGGTCCTGGCTCTTTTTATCGCCGATGCCTTTGGCGGTGGGGATATTAAGCTGATGGGGGTCGCCGGATTTCTGTTGGGCTGGGAAAATACTTTGCTGGCAGCCTTTATTGGCCTGATCCTTGGGGGCGCGGTGGCAGTTATGCTGCTGGCCAGAAAAACAAAGGATAAGCATATGGCCTTTGGCCCTTATTTATGCATCGGAATCATGACAGCATTACTATTTGGTGATATAATAATACAGTGGTATTTTAACCTGTTCGGGTTATAATCGCTTAAGCTAAAGTCAAAAACGGAGGGCCTATGCCTGTTTATAAATACACTGCAAAAAACTTACAGTCTCAAATGGTAAAGGGCACCATGGAAGCCGCAAGTTCGGATTTGGTTCGACGAACGCTGCGGCAGAATAATGAATTTGCCTTAAAAATAACCGAAGTTTCGGAACATCATAAGGTTTATAAACTAAAACCAATGGAATTGTCGGATTTTTCCAGACAGATTTCCGGGATGTTGGCTTCAGGTATCACCATGATCCGGGCGATTAAGATTATGGAAGAACGTGATATTAAACCGCCGATCAAAAAAGTTTACAGTATCCTGTATCAGGAAATCCAACGGGGCAATACCCTGTCTTATGCCATGGAAGCAACCGGCGGCTCCTTTCCCGAGCTGCTGATCAATATGTATAAATCCGGGGAAGCCAGTGGTCAGATGGAGGGAACAGCCCGAAAGATGGCCGATCACTATGAGAAGGAACATAAGCTCCGGGGGAAAATTAAAAGTGCGATGACCTACCCGATCATTTTATTTTTTATCACGATCATGGTTGTGATTCTAATTTTTACCTTGATTTTACCCCAGTTTTTTACCCTCTTTGAAGGCATTGAATTGCCGGCGATTACGCAGTTAATGATTAATATCAGTAATTCGATGACCACCTATTGGTATATTTATCTTATCGGAACATTGATTTTAATTGTGTTGGGAAGCTTTCTGATAACAGTCCCCGGTGTCAAAAAAGCCTTGGATCAGTTTAAATTAAAAATCCCCCAGATCGGCAAGCTGATGAAGATTATTTACACTGCCCGTTTTGCCAGAACTCTAAGTTCACTATATTCCAGCGGTTTGGCGATGATCAACGCCCTGACCATCAGCGGGGATACCATCGGGAACACCTACTTGCAATCGCAGTTTCCTCATGCCATTGAGCAGGTACGCAATGGGGAGCCGCTTTCAGCGTCGATCCAAACCATTGAAGGGTTTGACGCCAAGCTGGTATCCACGATCTATATTGGCGAAGAATCCGGAAATCTGGATGATATGCTAGAATCAGTGGCGGACTCCTTTGACTATGAAGCGGAAATGGCGACCACCCGGCTGGTGACCTTTATTGAACCCATTATGATCATTATTATGGCTGTAATTGTCGGCGGTATCATGTTATCGGTGATGCTCCCAATTATGAGCTTGTATCAAAATATCGGATAGGAAGGCTTTATATGCAGACAGTTGTCTATTTTTCAAATGATGGTATCCAAGTCCTCCAGGGGACCATTAAGGGTGGACGTCTTAACATATCTAATTTTATACTATTGCCGGTGGAGACCGGAGCGCTGATCAATGGCGTCATTACCAATGAAGAAGCGGTAAGAGAGTCGATTGTTGCAGCACGAAAAGAGAATCCCAAACTGTTTAAAAATATGAAACTGGTCATCGACAGCAGTTTGATTGCCACAAAAACGGTGGCGGTTCCCAAACTCAAACCCAAAGAACTAGCCGCCCTGGCTGCCGCTGAATTTGATGATTCGGCCGGTAACTATGATGACCTGGTGGTGGATTATGCCCACATACCTGGAGTGACCGGTAATAATATCTTTGGTTGCGGCGTTGAAAAACGGGTGTTGGAGTCTTACATTACCTTGTTTGCCAGTTTGAAAATTCAGATCAAGAGCATCGATGTGGGGCTTAACACGCTGATTCAATATGTATCGGCAACCAAAGACTACAAGGGCATGACCTTTGCGCTTAATATTCTGGATGGGAAAAACCTGGTATCGCTGTTATTTGAAAACGGCATTTATATTTTTTCCAATCGCTCCCGGTTGCTTGCTGAACGAGGGACTGATGCTTTTGCCGATGAACTCTTTGGCAAGCTGTCATCGCTGATCCAGTTTAACAAATCACAGAAATCCGAACATACCCTGAATATGAGCCTTTATGCCGGGTTGGATGAGTATGAACTAAGCGGCCTTCGGGCACTTAATTTTGATCCGGATCTCAATCTTTTTAATATACCTCAGACCCCCAATATAAAAAATGGCTTTGTGATGGATGAGTCCTTCGATTTTGGGCGCTTTATTTATCCCATTGCCGGTTTTTTTGCCGGAACAAAACCGATCAATCTTTTTATCGCCTTTAAAAAGAGCAGTGTGGTTAAAAAAGAACTGCCTTTTGAATATAAGGCGTTAATTCTTCCTGCTGCTATGATCCTGATCTGCTTAATTGTTTTTGGGGTCTTTTTTGGACTTAAATACCGTGCTCAGAAAGAGCTGGAAGAAATAAATGCTTATATCAGTGATACCAACAACCAGGCCGAATATTTGCAGGCCAAAGCATTAACCGATGAGGTCAGTGGATTACAGACAGAAGTTTCACGAATTGAAGCCATTAATGCCGCGATTAGCAGCAATCCTGATTTAGTATCGGTGATGATGAACAGCATTGCGACACAGGGGAATAATGTGATCGATCTTAATTCTCTGGATTATGATGGAACCACTGGAGCGCTCCAGATTATTGCGATCGCCGACAACGAAAAGGAAGCGGCACGCTATATTGAACGGTTAAAAAGCACCGGGTACTTTACCCAGGTGGAATACACCGGTTATGCTGAGATCTCGACACAAACAAGCACCACGACAACAACGACGTCAACAACCAAGGGATACGGATTTGCCGCCGTTGCCTATCTGAAAGCAGGTAATAGCCAATGAAAAAACTGACCAAAAGAGAAAAATTGCTAATTTATACTTTAGGTTGTTTTCTGATTGGATTTTTCGGTATCTATTTTGTAATTTTGCCAAGTTTTAGCAGTTTTCAGGTGGTTAACGACCAGGTTTCTGAGGCCCAGTTCACAAAAGAATCGATGGAAATGGCAATTGATGCCATTCCGTCCACGATGCAAACCCGGGATGATGCCACGGCCAGTCTGGTCACTTTAAAAGCGCCTTTCCAACCGAAGCTGACCAATGAAGGGTTGGATATGCTACTAACCCAGTTGAGTCTGGATTACAGTCTATCTCCCAAGGTGTTGGCGATTGAAAGTAATGAGTTGGCTCGGGTGGCGACATTTACGGCCTACACATCGGATGAACAGCCGTCGGCATCAGTGGGGACCGAAGATACAACACTAGATACGACGGCAAGTACTGATGCAACCACGGACACAACCACTGAAAGTGCTGATGCAGCAATAAGCGGAGAAGGGCCAGAAACCTGGGCTGGGGTGGTGAATATGGAACTCACCGGAACACAAACAAACTTTTATCGCTTACTGGATGCGGTGGCAGCCCGACCGGATATGATTGTATCGACCTTTGCAATTGCCCCGGAAGCAGCAGCGACAACGGCAGGAACAACGTCTACCACAAACACCACCGCTCAATTAAACGGCGGGAATATTAGCATTAATGTGACATTTACGGTTTATATGGTTGAAAAATAAGCATTACAAAAGAAGAGCGTATTGTACAAGATAGGTAATCAGTAGAAAATTCAGTAAGATAAGGCATTTCGAAATATGAACCATAGAATTGGGTGGAGGGTGATCGTGGGTATTAGAATAATAGAAAAACTAAAGAATCAACAAGGCAGTTCCCTGGCGTTTGTTCTAATTATCGGTATGATTATCATGATCATGGTCGCCTCCCTGCTTGCGGTCGCTAACAGTGATTTTACTTTTACTCAGGAAACGGTTGAGAGCCGGCAGGCCTATATTGACGCCAAGTCGGTGATTGAGTATGGGAAGATTGAGATCGACAGCCGGATCAAAAACCTTAATGCAATCAACGTAGAACTTTATCAGAAATATCAGGACTATAAAACGGCAGTTGAATCAGAAAACTCTACCGAAGTGCTTCGTCTAAGAAATGACATTGATGCTCTGGAAGCACGGAGAGAAATTGCTTTTAATCGACTTAAGGCTTCATCTTCAATTCATGGAGATAAAAAAAATGTATCCGAAACGCTTTCGGAAAACACTAGTGCAGGAGAAAAGGTCGGTGAATTACAGGTCGAGGAAACAGGCAATCTGTTTAAATTCATGGTTGAGACAGAAAATTTAAGACGTAAGCTTGATTACACAATTTCTTTTTCCTATGATCCGGCTTCTAAGACTGAAACGCAAAATCCGGGAGGCTCAGAACCGGAAAAGCCGATTGATACCCCTGTTATTGGAAATTATGCAAAGGTTCAGATTAATGCAACTGGAAATGATAAATTAAAGGCCAATGTTCAAGGTCACGGAAATGATAAGGAAGATATTGACGAAAACGGAAAATTAGAATTAAATATTAGTTACCCGGCTAAAGATTTAGAAATTGAAAAAAAATTTGAATGGGTCAATGGAAGAACCCTTAATATGTTTGGGAAAAACATTCTTATTTCAGAAAAATTTCCGACTAAATTTACGGATAGTGATAGTTCAGTTTCGCATTTCAACATTACGGCTAGTGGTGAGATGAGATTTAAACAAGACTATTATCAAAAAAACAAAGGTTTAAATCAGTATAATGCGGATAAGGTGGTTTTTGAAAAAGATCTAAAAATTGGCGACAAAAGTGTCTTGGAGATAAGGTGTAAAACGCTCTTTATCAAGGGTGATCTAGAACTGGAGTCAGCAAATTCGCAACTAATTATCCATGCGGATAATATTGTAATCGCAGGAACTGTTAAGATGGCAAGTGGAACAACAATTGAAACTAATTGTGAGAACATCTGGATTGATAAAAACATACAGATTCTTGCCAGTAATTCTTTGTTTAACTGCAATAATCTAGAGTATTTTCAGTCGGGTGACATAAACGTGGGAAGTGGATCGGGAGTCCACCTGGCAGGAGCAGCTAATAGCCAGATTATGATAGGCAATATAACGACGCAGAGTTCAGGTGCAAAGCTAGAGTTTGAGAATATTAACTACCTGGAAACCGGGGATATGAATTTAGAAAACGCAACAGAATTGACAGTGACCGGTGCACAGGGCAAAAATAACAATGTCATGATCTGTGGTTATGTTAAACCACCTTCAATTTCAACCCATAGTTTAAAACTAAATATGACAAATTTAGCTTATTGCATATTTGATGGTTTAGAGTTAGATCAAAATTGTACGGCTTTGATCTCTTCAAATTTTGTTCGATTTAAAAACACCTATAAACAGTTTAATGGTGATGTTATAATCAAGGATGCGGATAATGTCGTATTTAATGGTGGGATATTTGATCTGGATGGAAATTGGAATAGCTACAAGCTTCGTATTGAATCAAATAATATCTATCTGGATGCCGACTCAATAAATATTCGACGTTTCAATACAGATGACTATCGTGGTTTTGTCTATCTGGGAAAAAGTGGTCAGGTGAATACAAACTTGTATCTGAAGCAGACGATCACTAATTGGTCAAAACCTATTGCAGCGGGCAAGTATAGTGGCATCAGTGGAGACTTTCCAAGAGTCGGGGTCGTGGAACCTTATCGGTGGCTTTATGATTTGATACCAACTGCTTACGTATCACCGAGTTGGTCCGATCCATCACCTGGCTCTGGAGGCAGTGGCTCAGGTGGTGGCTCTGGAAGTGGTTCGGGAACCGGAGGCGGTACCGGTGGAAGTTCCGTATCAGTAACAGAAGGAGCGGTCATTCTTTATCCAGCAACGGAAAAGTATTATTAAGGAGGACATCATGAAAAGGATAGTTAGAAACCAGACTGGTGTTACCCTGATAGAAACGGTGGCTACCACAGCTATTATTGCCATCATTCTGATCACTATTCTTGGTGCCCTTTTATATGGGCAGAAGATGGTGGTATTCAGCGATTCGAAAAACAATGAATCGGCTCAGGCTCAGGATTTGATTGATTCAATTATGACCCAATTGTCAGAGAATAAAGATCCGTCTAGTTTATCAACGGGGGATGCAATAAAAATGGCTAGTTTTGCAGACCCTAAAACAATATTAAACCCTCCGTCCGGAAAAGATTCTCGAAAGCAATATATTGTCGAAGAGGATAAAGTCCGAAAAATGGTCAATGAAAATCCTGTAGACTATCCTGTCTATACGATTCAAGTTCGGATTTATTATAATAATGATGAATCATATGTGGATCTAAAAGCCTATACTAAAAAGGGCGGTGTCACAGTATGAAAAAAATAGATCGCTTCAGATCAAAAAAAGGTTTCACGCTGATTGAAGTAATAGCAGGACTGCTCATCACCGGGATTCTGATGGTGGCGGTAATTTCTGTTTTCCTCATGTCACAAAAGATTTATACTCGTGGTGGTGATATTTCTTATAAACAAAAGAGTATTACGAATATAGAAACCGAATTGCAGAATGCTATAGCCACAGCAACTGATATTAAGATAGAGACAAGCAAGCCGGGTGTAGGGGCTTTTTACGGTATTGGTTTTAATGAAAAAGGCGAATGTGTTGAAGTGATTAATGGAGATGAATATAAAACTGATCAGATCACGGAGATTAGCTTCAGTGTTAGCAATGGTAATACCATGAATTACGAAATCGTACCGAAACATGAGATGTCTGTTTTAAAGGGTGGTATTGTAATGAACAATATCAAAGGCGCTATCCTAAACACCCAACTTAATGGTATCGATAAGAAAGGTTATCTTGTGATTACGCTGGTTAACTAAAAGTTTACTTCAATATTGAGATGCCTGTTAATAATAAATAGTCAAAGCGATGCGAAACAATGAGGTGTGTGATGAATAATAAAAAAGGCTTTACCTTGACCGAAATCATCGTCGTTCTGGTTATTTTAGCTGTTCTGGCAGCCTTTGCTATTCCGACGATGCTGGGCTTTGTCAGTCATTCACAGGAGTCTTTGTGCGACACCCAGCGCAAGGATATTGTTCGGCTCTTTGAAACCCAATCCCGGATTACGCCAGGCTTGAATATTAATGCTTTTACAGAAGAAAATTATGGCGACGAAGCTCATCTGTGCCCCAGAGGCGGTGTTTGTTATGGGTATTCCTACTATGAAAACGAGGATCACGCTGTGGGGGTAATGTACTGCTCAGAACACACAACGGTTGCTGATGGCAGACTTTATCTTGACACGCTAGTGCTTTTAGATAAGATTAAAGACATGTCAGACGAAGAAATACGAAAATATTTGGGGATCACGAATAGCAATTTTTCAAATGATACGTTTCGGGCAAAAATACTAAAAGAAAATGGTGGGGAGTGGGAATTAATGCCTCAGACGGTATTGAGTAAAACCACGTATCAAAAGAGTTCTTCAGATTTACGGGTACAGGCCTACTTTTTTGGAAATAATTGGAAAGAATCCATAATCTATTCCAATCCGGCTAAAGATACCACGGGGACGAATTTATGGGCAACGAATCTGGTTTTCAATCATGAAAACGGCAAATGGTATGAATATATTGTCAAACATCCTTTCAATGATAGTCGTGAAAGCTTCAGCATGACAAGTCTTAATCATATGACGTGGACATCTTTCAAAGAAGAACTTAACGATGCGGCCAAATGGCAAGTGGTTGAATAATGTCGTGTGCGTACCGGCCTCTCACTAATTAATTAACGTATAATCATCATCATTAACAACCTCAGTACCTCGCGCCGATCGGATTCGGCGATTAGTTAAAAAAATTGATGAAGCCCGGGACATCTGCTATAATAAAGATGTACAAAATAGAGAAGTGATTACAGTGAGGCTGACTAAATGAAAATCGAATCCATAAAAATAAAAAAATTACAAAATACTGCGAGATGTTGAAATTAAAAACATCCTTAATATGGCGGTTTTTCTCGGAGTAAATGGTTCGGGTAAATCAACCTTAAATAAAAAATAATCGTAGGAGGCAATAATGAAAAAAGTAGAAATATACGAACCAGCGGGCTGCGCCAGTGGCGTTTGCGACCCGATGATTGAAGCAGATTTGATTCGAATTGAGCGAATGGTAAAGGATTTACGAGAACGCGGTGTTTCGGTGTCGCGATATAACGTCATCGACGATATGCCGGCATTTATGGATAGCTTTGTGGTAAAGGAAGCTATTGCCACGAAAGGCATTGACTGTCTGCCAATTACGATTGTGGCGGGCAAAATTGAGATGTTGGGAAAATATCCAACAGATTTGGCTTTAGCAAAATGGGCGGGACTTCCCTGGAGTGATTTAGAAATTTATGCAGAGCGGGAAAAACGGGGCCAAACAGTTTTATTCGGGTTTTCTGATGAAGTCAAAAAAAGTGACTGTGATGACAGTGACTGCTCAGGTGATTGCGATAGCTGTAGTTGATTAGCAAAATTAATCGTAAAAAAATATGAAATGCGAGAGCATTTCTTTTTTTTGCCACAATTCACAGCAAGAATTTGTTATCGCGATTGTATATTTATTAACAAGGCGATTATTAGCAAACGAATTCAGTCGAAAAATGGATAAAAACGGGAAAAATCGGGAACAACATGCAAATATTTATATTGAAAAAGTTTGTATTTTACTCTAATAAAGTGGTAGAATAATATGCAATGTGAAAAGAAGGAGAATTTAGTATGCAATTTGACCGAAAGCTTCAGCTTGCAACGGATTTATACCAATTTACCATGGGAAATGTATACGTTCAAGATGGTAAGGAAAATGAAGAAGCCGTTTTTGATGTTTTTATTAGAAATAACCCGTTTCAGGGTGGTTATACAGTTGTTGCCGGGTTGGAACAGGTTGTTGAGTATATCAATGGGATCCGGTTTACACGGGAAGATACGGTATTACTAAAAAAGAATCATCCTGAATTTTCACCCATTTTTTTAACCTATCTGGAGAATTTTAAATTCGAAGGAGAAATATTTGCCATTCCGGAAGGCAGTATTGTATTTCCGATGGAACCGATTATTCGGGTCAAGGCGCCGCTGATTCAGGCCCAGATTGTGGAAACCACGATTCTCAGTATTATCAATCATCAAACCCTCATCGCCACCAAGGCATCCCGGATTATAGAAGAAGCCCGTGGGGATGTCGTCATGGAGTTTGGTTTGCGCCGGGCCCACGGAACAGAAGCCGGTTATTATGGCGCTCGAGCCGCTGTCATCGGTGGCTGTACCGGAACCAGTGTGGTGGAAACTGAAGCGATGCTTAATCGCCCGGCAATGGGAACCATGAGTCATAGTTTTATTTTAAGCTATGATACCGAACTGGAAGCCTTTGAGAAATATGTTAAGTACAATCCAGACAATGCCATCCTTTTAGTCGATACCTATAATACTCTGGAAAAAGGCGTCCCCAATGCCATTAAGGTGTTTAAAAAAGCGCTGGCTACGGGCGGGATTACCGGACGATATGGGATTCGAATTGATTCCGGCGATTTGGCTTATTTTAGCATTGAAGCCAGAAAAATGCTGGATGATGCGGGCCTTAAAGATGCCGGAATTGTGGCATCGTCAGATCTGGATGAACATCTGATCAAAGATTTAAAAAGTCAGGGCGCAAAAATTAATTCCTGGGGTGTCGGCACTAAGTTGATTACCGCCTATGATTGCCCTGCTTTGGGTGGCGTTTATAAATTGGCGGTGATTTCCGGCAAAGCAAAGTTAAAAGTTTCTAATGATCCGGAAAAGATCACCAACCCCGGATATAAGAAAGTTTTCCGTATTTATGGAAAAAGTAACGGGATGGCCCTGGCGGATTTAATTACACTGGCGGATGAAACCATTAATGAAGCGGAACCATTGACTATTTTTCATCCGGTTCATACCTGGAAAAAACGAATGATCACCGACTATTATATTCGGGAATTGTTGGTGCCGGTATTTATTGATGGAAGATGTGTGTATCAATCCCCGACGATCTCAGAAATTGGGCAGCACTTAAAAGATGAAAAGGAAAGTTTGTGGCCGGCATTTAAGCGGATGGTGAATCCCCACGGTTATCATGTCGATTTATCCCAAAATCTTTGGACCTTAAAACAACAATTGTTGAGTGACGCCGAATGAAAAACCGGTGTTAAAACGGATTAAGAATAATAGGAACAAATCATGAAAAGCAAAATAATAACGATCGAAAACATTAATGATGCGGCGTTAAGTGATTTAGAAACAGCCGCCGCTTTTATTAAGGCTGGCGGAACAGTTGTTTTTCCGACGGAAACGGTTTACGGATTGGGGGGAGATGCCTTCAATCCCCTGGCCATCAAAAAAATATTTGAAGCCAAGGGCCGGCCGGACGATAATCCGCTGATTGTTCACATCGCCAGTCTGGATGCAGTGGGGCCGTTGGTTGCCGCGATTCCTGAAAAGGCGGAACGATTGATGAAGGCTTTTTGGCCCGGTCCACTAACCATCGTCATGGAAAAGGCAGTTACAATTCCCGCTGTGGTGACGGGAGGCTTAAATACGGTTGGGGTAAGATTTCCGGATCACCCCATTGCCCAGGCATTTATCAAAATGGCTGGTTGCCCGATTGCCGCCCCCAGCGCCAATCGATCCGGCCGCCCCAGTCCGACGCAGGGAAA
Organism: Acetobacterium sp. KB-1; assembly: GCF_003260995.1. NCBI lineage: Bacteria > Bacillati > Bacillota > Clostridia > Eubacteriales > Eubacteriaceae > Acetobacterium > Acetobacterium sp. KB-1. Next base: position 2,408,605 of record NZ_CP030040.1, on the reverse strand, counting down.
ACATGTGCTTGAGGACCTGGATGGGCGGGTTGACGGTATTATTTTATCGTCCGATACCGAACTGGGTTTGGAATCGACGGTTATCGATATGACCGTCGAACCGCCGATGGTACTAAGGCCCGGGGATGTTACCCTGGCAGAACTCCGAGAGGTTTTAGGCCAGGTCGCAGTTTCCACCAATGTGACCCAAAATGTAGTGCCGGAAAAGATCGCGTCACCCGGGATGAAATACACCCACTATTCGCCCAAGGGGGATCTGGTCGTTGTTAAGGGAACGTCAGAAGAGATTTGCGAGAAAATCACCAGGGCACTTTCTCACTACAAGGGAAATCCCATGACGATTGGGGTATTGGCCAGCGATGAAACGATGGGGTGTTATCGGGAGGGCCTGATTATTTCGCTGGGAAGCCGAAATGATCCCAGGGAGATGTCAAAAAATCTTTTTTCCCGGCTCCGGACCTTTGATGAGCTTGGGGTTGAAAAGATCTATGCAGAGGATATTCCGCTGGATAATGAAACATTGGCCTTAATTAATCGGCTGTATAAAGCGGCTGGCTATACCTTTATATAACAGGAAGGAAGTATTATGAAAATTGCAATAGGTTCGGATCATGGCGGCTTGGGTTTAAAAGAAACCATTAAACCGTTTTTAATTGAGCAGGGTCATGAGGTCGTCGATTTTGGAACGGATACCGTTGATTCATGTGACTATCCCATTTATGGGGAACGAGTTGGCGAAGCGGTCAGCTTTGGTGACTGTGAACGGGGAATCGCGATCTGTGGAACCGGCTTAGGTATTTCCATGGCGGTTAACAAGGTGCCGGGAATACGGGCAGCATTATGTACCAATGAGTTTATGGCAGAAATGTCAAGAGAACACAATAATGCTAATGTATTGGTGTTGGGCGCCCGGGTTTTAGGAGAGGGCCTGGCCATGCGGATCGTTAAGATCTGGTTGGAAACGGCGTTTGCCGGAGGCCGTCATCAACGTCGTATTGATGGGATTACCGCGATCGAAAAAAAATATTCAAAATAACAAAAAAAGCGGATTGCTGTATATACACGTCTATCAAATTGTGATACTATATGTAAAAGATTTCACGAAAAAAGATAAATATTAGTCTTTTTAATGGAATTGTAGATTTATTAACAAACTAATTCACTAAAAAAGACAGATTCACGACAAAAAAATACTTATATATTGGAGTGGTGATGAAAAGAGGAAAGGAAAAGCCTTATAAATACCTGGCCATGATTTCTCAGATTGGGATCTCAGTGCTTGTCCCGGTGGGGATGATGATTGTGATTGGCAAGGTTCTTGATTTCTATTTTCATACGGGCAATCTGCTGGTAATTATTTTAGCGGTGGTGGGTGTTATGGCCGGTCTGAGAAACTTGTATGTGATTCCCCTGCGAATGAGTGAAAAGGCGCTAAAAAGAGACGCCGAGAACAAAACAGAGGAAGAAAAAGAACAGGATAAAAAACGTGCTCAAGAATACCGGGATCAGGTAAAAAGGGAAAATGATGAAAACGATAAAGATTTTTAAGAACCTATCTTTAGAAACAAAAATAATGGTTGATGGCGGATTCGTCTGCCTGGGATTAATGCTATTTGGTTTTTTGGCGAAAGAGCCACTTTTCTTTGTGTTAGGGGTTCTCTTTGGGGGCGCTTACAGCATCCTCAATTTCAGATTAATGCAATTAACTTTTGACAAGGCAATGAAAATGCCATCGGCGAGGGCTCAAAAATATGTTCAGACCAGATATTTTTTGAGATACCTATTAACCGGTGTTGTTATATATGTGGCAATTATTAATCCCTGGGTAAACATCGTCGGTGTGATCCTTGGTTTAGTTGCCGTGAAGATTTCAGTTTTAATCAATACAACAGTATCAAAAGCATCAAAAAAAAACGTCTTGATTAATAAGGCGTAAAAAATCCAAAAACACAATAGGCGGTTTAACAAACTAAAGCGCCTGGACAATGAGGTGAAAAAACAATGGAAGGCCCAAAAATTTACGGGGAGCTCTTTGGACTCCCAATTACGCAGACGCTTGTGAACACCTGGATAATCATGGCGATGATTCTGGTGGTATGTGCTATTTTAACAAAAAATATGCAAAAACGTCCAGGTAAAGCCCAAGTCATTGCTGAAACCATTGTCACGGCTATGGACAATTTGGTCGGACAAACGATGGGAAAAGATAAAATGGGATTTGCACCATACATGCTGGCGCTAATCATGTTTCTCGCGTTTTCGAACACGTCTGGAATCTATGGTCTGAGATCTCCGACAGCCGATTTAAACTGTACCGTTGGCCTGGCTTTGATGACATTTTTTATGACCCAGTTCTTTGGTCTAAAATCAAAAGGCCTGGGTGGGTACCTCAAGGGATACCTTGAGCCAATGCCATTCTTACTACCGATTAATATCATCGGAGAATTGGCAAACCCGGTTTCATTATCGTTCCGTCTTTTCGGAAACATGTTAGGTGGTTTAATCATCATGTCGTTGCTTTACACGGCGTTAACGGGATTTATGTTTTTCGCAGCAGTGATTCCGATTCCGTTCCATTTTTATTTTGATATTTTCTCTGGATTATTGCAAAGTTTTATCTTTACAATGTTAACCATGGTATTTATTTCAATGGCGATGGATTGATGAGAAAGGAGGGGGATAATTATGATTGGTGATATGAATATCGTAGAGTTCGTAATACAGTTTTTGAGTCAGTTTGAACCTATCGATGTTATTAAAAGCTTCTCCGCGCTTGGTATCGGCATTGCCATGGTTGCTGGAGTTGGTCCAGGGATCGGGCAAGGGTTTGCAGCTGGAAAAGGTGCCGAAGCGGTTGGAAAAAATCCGACCAAGTCCAACGATATCACAATGATCATGCTTTTAGGATCAGCGGTTGCAGAAACATCCGGTATTTTTTCATTAGTAATCGCATTGATTCTGTTATTTGCAAATCCATTTATTAATGCTACCGGCAGTATGTGGGTTTTGGCTGCTTCAGCCATGGCCAGCGGAATTGCGATGGTCGCAGGGATTGGACCGGGAACCGGTCAAGGTTTTGCAGCGGGAAAAGGTGCCGAAGCGGTTGGAAATCGACCGGAAATGAAGAGTTCGATTCTAAGGGTTATGCTGTTAGGACAGGCGGTTGCTCAAACAACTGGTATTTACGCATTGATTGTGGCGTTAATTTTAATGTATGCAAATCCGTTCTTATAGAAGATCGGTTTTGTGTGTTAACTTAAAAGGAGGAAAACATAATTATGGAAGGTATCGATTTAATTAAAGCGTTTTCGGCTGTTGGAGCTGGCATCGCCATGATCGCCGGGGTAGGACCTGGGATTGGTCAGGGATTTGCAGCCGGTAAAGGTGCTGAAGCCGTTGGCCGTCAGCCGGAAGCTCAAAGTGACATTGTCAGAACCATGCTTTTAGGAGCAGCGGTCGCTGAGACTACCGGTATTTATGGGTTGATTGTGGCGTTAATCTTATTATTTGCAAACCCATTTATTTAATACACACAAAAAAAATAAAATTATCAATTGATAAAAGGAGGAACGTATACAAATGGAAGGTATCGATTTAATTAAAGCATTTTCAGCTGTTGGAGCTGGTATCGCAATGATCGCCGGGGTAGGACCTGGGATTGGTCAGGGATTTGCAGCCGGTAAAGGCGCCGAAGCAGTTGGCCGTCAGCCAGAAGCACAAAGTGATATCGTTAGAACCATGCTTTTAGGGGCAGCAGTTGCTGAAACAACAGGGATCTACGGTTTGATCGTGGCACTGATCTTACTCTTTGCTAATCCCTTTATTTAGATAGGTGATTTTGTAATGAAATACTTCAAAGCAGATGAATTTAGAAAGGGGGATATAACATTATGATTGAATACGCTGGCTTAGTTGGAATAGACTTAATGGTTTTATTGGCAACGGTCGTAAACTTTATTATTTTCTTTTTAATCTTGAAACATTTCTTTTATGAAAAAGTTAAAGATATTCTTGCCAAAAGACAAGATGATATTTCTGCTGAAATCGCAGGAGCGAGTGAAAAAAATGCTGAAGCTGCAAAGCTGAAGCAGGAATATGAAGGTTTACTGGCTGATATCCGTTTGAAAGAGCGGGAAATTATCCGGGATGCAAATGTGGAAGCGCAGGCTCAAAAACACGAGATCATCGAAAAAGCGCATGAGGATGCGAAATTAGTCATCGAAAAAGCGATGCAGGAAATTGAACTCGAAAAACGCAAGGCAATGAACGAAGTAAAATCTAACATTGTCGACCTTTCGCTCTTTGCGGCGGAAAAAATAATTCACGAATCCATGGATCAAAAACAACACGAAAAAATGATTTTGGACTTTATCGATAAGGTAGGGGAAGCTAAATGAGTTTAGTTGCAAGAAAATATGCCCATGCTCTATTTCTGGTGGCTGATGAGCACAATCAGATTGAAGAAATACTTGCAGATTTTACCGGTGTTGTTGATTTGGTTCGATCAGAAAAGAATCTGCTGAATCTCATCTTAACACCATCATTGAATAGCGATGAAAAAAAAGGGATTTTACTGCGCGTGTTCGAAACTGTTTCTAGTCAGTATGTTAAGAATTACTTGAAGATTCTTGTGGACAAAGGTCGATTTGAAAATATTTTTGAAATTTATGATGACTTTAAAGCTCAGTGTAACGAGCATAGAGGTTTAGTTGAAGCCCGGGTATTGACTGTTGTACCCCTGGACGAAGCCCTTCGGATTGCGCTAGAAGAAAATCTGGCAAAGCGCTTTAGTAAAAAAGTGATTCTAGAAAATGTCATTGATGCATCAATTTTAGGCGGCGCTGTGGTTTATGTTGGGGGCCAGGTTATTGACGGGAGTATCAGAAATCAGTTAGATCAAATGAAAACACAAATGAATAGTTTAAGACTACAATAAAAAGAGGTGAGTAAAGTTGAATCTCCGACCAGAGGAAATAAGTCAAATTATTAAAAATGAAATTGAGCGTTATGAAGATAAGCTTGAAGTCGTCGATGTCGGTACGGTCATTCAAGTTGGAGACGGGGTTGCCCGTGTTCATGGTCTTGAAAATGCTATGGCAGGCGAGCTTTTAGCTTTCCCTAACGAGGTTTACGGGATGGTACTCAATCTTGAAGAAGACAATGTTGGTTGTGTTCTTCTTGGTTATGATGATGACATCGTTGAAGGTGATATCGTTCGGTGTACCGGTCGTATTGTGGAAGTACCAGTCGGCGACGCCATGATTGGCCGAGTTGTTAATGCGTTGGGTTTTCCAATTGATGGGAAAGGCCCGATTAACACAGATTTCCGTCGTCCCGTTGAAGTTAAAGCACCGGGTGTTATTGAACGTGAATCAGTTAATCAGCCGATTCAAACCGGGTATAAAGCGATTGATTCGATGATCCCCATCGGACGTGGACAACGTGAGTTGATCATTGGTGACAGACAAACCGGGAAAACAGCATTAGCAATTGATACCATCATTAACCAAAAAGGTGAAGATGTTATCTGTATTTATGTCGCCATTGGCCAAAAAGAATCAACCGTTGCCCAGATCGTTGGACAATTGGAAGAAAATAATGCTATGGACTATACCATTATTCTTTCAGCTGGGGCTGCCCAATTGGCACCACTGCAATATTTAGCACCATACGCTGGAGTTACCATGGCTGAATATTTCATGAATGAACAACAAAAAGATGTGCTGATTATTTATGATGATTTATCAAAACATGCGGTGGCTTATCGAGCCATGTCCTTGATCCTTCGTCGTCCGCCAGGTCGTGAAGCTTATCCAGGGGATGTTTTCTATTTGCATTCACGACTTCTTGAACGTGCGGCTAAGCTTAAAGCAGGTGGATCCATTACTGCGCTGCCAATCATTGAAACCCAGGCAGGTGACGTTTCGGCCTATATCCCAACAAATGTAATCTCGATTACAGATGGTCAGATCTTCCTTGAAGGTGAACTTTTCCGTTCTGGTATACGTCCAGCAGTTAACCCTGGTATCTCGGTATCCCGAGTTGGGGGATCCGCGCAGATTAAAGCCATGAAAAAGGTTGCCGGACCGCTTCGTATTGAGTATGCTCAGTATCGGGAGTTGGCATCTTTTGCCCAGTTTGGATCAGATCTTGACGATGCGACCAAAGCCCAGTTGGCTAAAGGCGAACGGATCGTTGAAATCCTGAAACAGGATCAATATGACCCGATGAAAGTTGAAGAACAGGTATTGATTCTTTTTGCGGCAACGAACGGCTTCCTGCTCGACGTTGAAGTAAAAAATATCCGTGAATTTGAAAAAGGTCTAATGAAATATGCTCAAAAGAATTACCCTGAAATTATGATCAAGGTTAAAGGGAAGGACGGCCTTTCAGATGAGGTTGTCGCAGCTTTTGGAGAATGTATTGAGGCTTATAAAAAAGTTTTCAGTAAATCTGTATAGATTGTCAGCGGAGGTGATTTCGAGTGGCAGAAAATGTACAAGATATTAAACGTCGGATAAAAAGTGTAAACAGTACCAAGCAAATCACCCATGCCATGGAATTGGTGGCTTCAGCAAAGTTGCGAAAAAGTCGTGAGCTTGCCGAAGGCCGTCGCCCTTATTTTGAGGCCATGATTGAAAGTATGGGACGCATTGTCGAGAAAAGCGGAAATACACGAAATATCTACATGAAGCAGCGTGAAGTCAAAAAAGTTGCCTATATCGTCATAACTGGGGATAAAGGATTAGCCGGCGGCTATAATGTGAATGTTGCCAAATTGGTTGAAGATCATGTTGCCAATAAAGAAGATGCTGTTATTTATACGGTGGGTTCCCGTGGCCGCGATCATTTCAGAAACCGTTATTATGACATCCAGGGTGAATATCTTGGAATTTCCGAACGACCCACGTTTTTTAATGCAAAAGAAATCACAGGGGTTGTAATGGAAGGTTTTAAAAATGGCGATTATGATGAAGTATATATAGCCTATACTAAATTTGTTTCAACAATCGCTCAGCATGCACAGTTGATGAAACTGCTTCCGATTAGTGCTGAAGACTTAAAACCGGAAGAAAAAGACGGAGCGGGAGAAGTGGCCGTGATCGATTCAGAATTGACGATTATGGCTTATGAACCGGAACCGGAAGAACTGCTCGGTCTTTTGATTCCCAATTTTGTCAGTAGTACGGTTTATGGTTCAATGATCGAAAGTGCTGCCAGTGAACAAGGGGCCCGTCGAACTGCGATGGAATCGGCGACGACTAATGCTAATGAGATGATTGATGGTTTAACACTTAAATACAACCGTGTCCGTCAGGCGGCGATTACTCAGGAAATTTCTGAAATTGTCGGCGGAGCGGAAGCACTGAGATAAAAATGCATAAAGCAGGATCACAATTCCTGCCGGGACAGAAAATTATGAGTGCAAATTAATTTGCACAAGGAGGTTATAGGGAATGGCCCAAAATATAGGGAAGGTTGTTCAGGTTATTGGTCCAGTTGTCGATATCAAATTTCAAAAAGACAAACTGCCAAAATTGAACAATGCTGTAAATATTGAACTCAATGGACATACCCTGGTAGTTGAGGTAGCTCAACAACTTGGGGATGATATTGTCAGATGTATTGCGATGGACTCGACAGATGGTCTGGTTAGGAACCAGGAAGCTGTGGATACCGGAGCAGCGATTCAAGTGCCAGTAGGGAAAGCAACCCTTGGCAGAATGTTTAACGTTTTGGGTGAACCCATTGATGGGAAACCCTTTGATACAACCGGTGTGACCATGCACCCAATCCATCGTCATCCACCAAGTTTTGAAGAACAACAAACACAACCAGAAATGTTTGAAACCGGAATCAAGGTTGTTGACTTGATCTGTCCTTACGTTCGCGGAGGTAAAATTGGTCTCTTCGGTGGTGCCGGTGTTGGTAAGACTGTACTAATTCAGGAATTAATTAATAATATTGCAACCCAGCATGGTGGTTTATCTGTTTTTGCTGGTGTTGGTGAACGTACTCGTGAAGGAAATGACCTTTACTACGAAATGATGGAGTCTGGGGTTATCGATAAAACATCCCTTTGTTTTGGTCAGATGAATGAACCGCCAGGAGCCAGAATGCGTATTGCTCTGGCCGGTCTGACCATGGCTGAATATTTCCGGGACGATGAAGGTCAGGACGTTCTGCTGTTCATCGATAATATTTTTAGATTTACCCAGGCGGGTTCTGAAGTGTCGGCACTGCTTGGCCGGATGCCGAGTGCGGTTGGTTACCAACCGACCCTGGCGACCGAAATGGGTGCGTTGCAGGAACGGATTACATCCACCAGCAAGGGATCAATTACATCGGTTCAGGCTGTTTATGTACCTGCCGATGACTTAACGGACCCTGCGCCTGCGACGACCTTTGCCCATCTGGATGCCACCACGGTACTTAACCGGGCGATTACAGAAAAAGGTATTTATCCCGCGGTGGATCCACTGGATTCGACGTCGCGTATTCTTGATCCCAAAATAGTAGGTCAGGAACACTACGAAACAGCCCGTGAAGTTCAGGAAATTTTACAACGGTATAAAGAATTACAGGATATTATTGCCATTTTGGGGATGGACGAATTGTCTGACGCCGATAAAGTGACAGTAACCCGGGCCCGTAAAATTGAACGTTTCCTTTCTCAGCCGTTTCATGTTGCAGAACAATTTACCGGTACATCGGGTGTATATGTAACAATTGGTGAAACCATTAAGGGCTTCAAAGAAATCCTTGAAGGAAAACATGATGATTTACCAGAGAATGCCTTCTTATTGGTGGGAACCATTGAAGATGCAATTGTAAAAGCAAAAAAAATTAAAGGTTAGTTGAGGTGAGTTTTAATGGCTGAAACGTTCAGATTAAAAATCATTGCTCCGACTGGGATTTTTTTTGACGATGATATTGAGCGTATTGTCATCCGGGGATCAGAAGGTGAATTGGCTGTGCTGGCAGAGCATACACCGCTGACTACCACCGTGGCTATTGGTACCTTTAATATTATTTTTGCGGATAAGAAGAAAAAATGCGGCACCCTTTTAGGAGGCGTTGCCACCATTAATCCCAGAGAGACGATTATTTTAACCGATGCGGCTGAATGGCCGGAAGAAATTGATCTTAAACGGGCAGAAGAAGCAAAAGAACGGGCACTTAAGCGTATTCAAGATGAGAAATACGATACCGCCCGAGCTCAAGTTGCCTTGAAAAGAGCAATTGCGCGTATTAATACAAAAAAAGAATTATAACAAAAAGAAAGCCGGGATTCGTCTAGAATCTCGGCTTTCTTTTTGTGCTTTTATCGGGTTGCTAGTTTTAAAGACCCTTGTTCTGTGCTATAATTTAAGTTGAAAAATAAGAATTTTATTTGTCAATCGATGAAGCAAAAAATCAAATAAAGAGTATCGTCAATAAAAAAACCATCGTAAACGGAGGATAAGGAATGAATATTTGTATTATCGGACTGGGCATTCTGGGAATTACCTATGGTTCTGTTTTATCAGATTCGGACGTCAATATTAGCTGCATTGACACAGATGAAGAAACAATCGATATGCTTAATGAAGGCGAATTGCCTGTTTATGAGCCAGGGTTAAAGGCGTTGGTTTCGACTTCAGTATCGACTGGCCGATTGTGTTTTAGTTCAAATATTCGAAACGCCATCAAAAAAAGCGAAATCATTTTTATTACCTGTGAAGTGCCGACGGACGAACGTGATTTTCCCGATCTCCGGTTTATGAAACCGATAGCCCAAAGCATCGGTAGTCATATGGAGTCCTATGTAACAGTGGTAATTAAGTCAACTGTTCCCCCCGGCACCTGTCAAATCATACAACAAACCATTAAAAAAGCCCTGGACGATCGGGAGGTCGAGATTCCCTTTGATGTCATCAGTAATCCGGATTTTGCCCGAAAGGGTTCCATGATCAAGGATTGTCTGGTGCCGGATATGGTTGTGATCGGATCGGATTCTCTGGAGGCGGTAGAACGCTTAAAAAGGCTATATGATACCCTTCACGTCAGAGAAGAAAATTATGTAATTACCGATCCTCAAAGTGCGGAAATGATTAAATACGGGGTGAATGCCTTTCTGGCGACGAAACTTTCCTTTATCAATGAGTTGGCTTTACTTTGTGAGAATGCCAATGCCAATATCATTGACGTTTCCAATGGTATGGGCCGGGACGAGCGGATTGGGCCAGGCTTTTTAGAAGCGGGTCCCGGCTATGGTGGCAGTGACTTACCCAAAGATTCGAAGGCTCTCGTTGAAATTGCTAGAGCCTATGGCGAGGACTTCATGGTGCTCAAGGGTGCAATTCTCGCCAATGAAAAACAAAAGAACAAAATGGTGGAGAAAATCAAAAGGGTTTTGGGTAACCTGGAAGGAAAAACAATTGGCGTTTTAGGTCTTTCTTACAAACCGGAAACCACCGACATGCGGGAAGCGCCGTCGATTAATATCGTTAAGGGCCTGGTTACTGGTGGCGCTAAAATAAGAATTTACTGTCCCGAAGGAAGCCAGGAAGCCAAGTGGCGATTACACAACGAAAAGGATGAAATTACCTACTGTCATGATGTCTATGATGCCGCCGAGAAAGCTGATGCCCTGGTACTCATCACCAGCTGGCGGGAATTTAAAGGAATAGATCATGAGCGGGTTTTGAGCGTCATGAAGGATCGCTTTTTCTTTGACTTCAGAAATCTGTTTGGTGAAGATCCGCCAAAAGGCTTTGTTTATTCAGGTCTGGGGATTCCAGAAAAGGAGATAAAATAAGATGAAAAAAGTGCGTAAAGCAGTTATTCCGGCAGCAGGACTGGGCACCCGGTTTTTACCGATCACCAAGTCGATACCCAAAGAAATGCTACCGATTGTGGATAAACCCACGATCCAATATATTATTGAAGAAATTGTTGCATCGGGCATTGAAGAAATATTGATTATCAATGGACGGAATAAAGAAAGCCTCATCAACCATTTTGATCAGGTGCCAGAACTGGAAGCGTTGTTAAAAGCTGGGGGGAAAACCGCAGCGCTAGAGCAAGTCGAAGCGATTACGAACATGGCAAAAATCTTTTCAGTGCGTCAAAAAGAAGCCAAAGGTTTGGGACATGCGGTGCTTTGCGCCAAAGAATTTGTGGGGGACGAACCCTTTGCAGTGGTACTGGGGGATGATATTGTTTATAATGATAGAAACCCGGCACTCAAACAAATGGTTGACATCTATAATACTTATGGGGCGTCAGTCATCGGAGTACAACAGGTCGCTTTGGACCAGGTCAATAAATATGGCATCGTTTCCGGAGATGCTGTTGGGAATCGGGTCTATCAGGTCAATGATCTGATTGAAAAACCGGCCATCGGTACAGCGCCATCGACCATGGCAATTTTAGGGCGGTACATCATCACCCCGGGAATATTTGAGGTGCTAGAGCACACCGGTAAGGGCGCCGGAGGGGAAATTCAACTCACTGACGGGCTCAAAACCCTGGCAACCATCGAAAAAATGTTTGCCTATGATTTTATTGGTAAACGTTACGATGTGGGCGACAAGCTTGGCTTTCTACAGGCTACCGTTGAGTATGGTTTGCGGGATGACAAGCTGGGGAGTGACTTTAAAATGTACTTAGAAAGCGTGTTAAACACGAAATAAACAGCCAAGGCTAATCGTTAGGGGCGGTTTGATTATGTGTGATCACCCCAAAAGGGTTGGAGAAAGGGAAACTAATGGATTATAAAAAAGCATATAAAAACTGGCTAGACCAGCCGGAACTGGATCGTGAACTCCGGTCGGAGCTGGAAGCCATTACCGATGAAAAAGAAATTGAAGATCGCTTTTACACCGATTTGGAATTTGGAACCGGCGGAATGCGGGGGAAAATGGGCACCGGCAATAATCGGATGAATATTTATACCGTTGCAAAGGTAACCTATGGATTAGGGAAATATCTGCTCCGTCAGGACATTCAGAATTGGGAAAAGGGTGTGGTCATTGCCTACGACTCGCGGCATAACTCCCGAAAATTTGCCGAATCAGCAGCAGGAGTACTGGGTAAAATGGGCGTTGTGGCCTATCTTTTTGAAGAGTTACGGCCGACTCCGGAACTGTCTTTTGCAGTGCGGGAATTAAAAGCCGCTGGTGGTATTGTTATTACTGCATCCCATAATCCCAAAGAATACAACGGCTATAAGGTTTATGGGCCGGACGGTGGGCAGATGGTAACGGCTTCAGCAGATGCTTTAATCGCAGAAATCGGGAAAATTCAGGATGTTTTTGATATTCCGATAATGTCTTTGGCGGAAGGCCTCAATCAGAAAATTATCATGATGGTGGGCGAAAAAATGGACAATGCCTTTACAGATGCCGTTGCTGCCATTTGTTACCCTAGTCCAGATAGTGAACTAAAGGTGGTCTATACGCCGCTTCATGGAGCCGGAAACACCCCAGTTCGTCGGGTATTAACAGAGCTGGGTTATCAGCAGGTATTTGTTGTTCCTGAACAGGAGTTGCCGGATGGTGACTTTACTACTGCTCCTTACCCAAATCCCGAAGATCCGGCGGTATTTTCGTTGGCAATAGCACTGGCCGAAGAAAAAAATGCGGATATCATTATTGGAACCGATCCCGATGGCGATCGGGTGGGAGTGGTTGGCCGGAATCCCCAAGGCGCGTTTGAGATTCTCACCGGCAATCAAACCGGTGCTTTACTGGTCGATTATTACCTGAAAACACGAAAAAGTCTGCCTGAGAATAAGGTTGTCATTAAAACAATTGTTACCAGTGAACTGGGCGGGATTGTGGCAAAATCGCATGGCGCGGCAGTACTTGATGTGCTGACCGGCTTTAAATATATTGGCGAATGCATGACCGATTTTGAGAAAACCGGCGACTACACCTTTGCCTTTGGATATGAAGAGAGTTACGGCTATCTGGCGGGAAACTATGCCCGGGATAAGGACGCCGTTGTAGCATCGGCTCTCATTTGTGAGATGACGGCTTATTATAAGAAACAGGGGAAGACACTTTACGAAGCTCTGAACGCTTTATATGAGAAACATGGTTATTTCATTGAAGATGTGGTCGCCTTGACGCTTGAGGGGATTGAGGGAAAAATGAAAATCACCGAAATCATGGAAAAGTTCCGAAAGGTCAGTTTCCCCGGTTTTGCAGATGCCAAGCTGATCGCCTTTAATGATTATCAAGCGGGAGTGAGCAATGATGTGGTTTCAGGGAAAAAAGCTGAAATTGATCTGCCTCGATCGAATGTGCTGAAATTTGTTTTTGATGATTACTCCTGGTTTGCCTTGCGCCCCTCGGGGACAGAACCAAAGCTTAAAGTTTACTTCTCGGTAACCGGAAAAACCGGCGATGAGGCAGTGGCAAAAAAAGAATTGTTAAAAAAACAGGTAACCGCTTTAATCGAAGTTTAGAAAAAAATGATTCGATGTGGGCTGATAAAAAGGGCATCATTTCTGCTAGCAGAAATGATGCCCTTTTGTTTATGAGGGGAAAGGTCATTCGGTATAAATTGTAAAAATTAATCGCCGGATTCGCTCTCGACTTCAGTATCTAAACCTGAGCTGGAGTCTGATCCTGAGCTGGAGTCTGAACCGGAATCAGACCCCGAGCTGGAATCGGAGTCGGAATCAGATCCTGAGCTGGAGTCTGACCCCGAACTGGAGTCTGACCCTGAGCTGGAGTCTGACCCTGAGCTGGAGTTTGAATCAGACGAACTGTTATCCGTACTGGAAGAATCCGAGGTATCAGAACTTCCGGATGAGCCTGAGGATTCAGTGCTTGAATTGGACGAATTATCAGTATAAGAATAATCGCTGCCGCTTTCGCTTGAGGTGGGTTCACTGTAGGAAGACGATGAACTACTGCCGGCGTAGTAGGCGATGGCATCGCTTATTTTCTGTACCCGATCGGATGGGACATAGGCCTTATAGGTGCTTGACGCCGAGCCGGAAGTCGTTCCGGTAGTGCTATCGGTCGCACTTGAATCTGAATTGGTAACGGGGCTGGTCACATTCGTCCGGTTGCCGTTTGAGGTGCCATCGGTACCGGTGCTGTCTGTTGTAGCGGTTGAACTCCCGTTGGCCGTGTCGGTTGTTGTTTGGGCCGGCCCATAGATAAAGGCGTGGAGGGCAATGACATTATCGGCTAGACTGGTCGGCACCACATAAGAGACGCTATTGATCATGGCGGTCGTTACATGGGCATCGGTGGGAAGCCGGAACTCCAAAAATTGTTTGTCTGGAGATTCTAAAAAGGCTTTAGCATAGGTGGTAAGCTCGCTGATTGAGAGGGTGGTTTTAATGTAAGGATAAACCTTACTTAATAAACTGATGCCGGTGGCCACATCGATATTAAAGGCTTTGTCGGCGATTTGGCCAACAACCTCCCGCTGCCGTTCGGTACGATGGAAATCATCATCACTATAACGGTTTCTGGCATAGGCCAGAGCCTGAACACCGGTTATGGTCTGAACACCGGTTGTTTTCAGATAGGGATCCGCCTTGCCAACCTTATCGTTGACATCATCAATATACTTATTGGTCCATTCGAGAACATCTTCATTTAGGACATTGACTTCGACCCCGCCGATGGCATCAACCGTATCGACCATGGCATCAAAATTGACAACCACATAATCCTTGATGTTTAAATCAAAATTCTCATTAAGGGTCTTAACAGCCAGCTCAGGTCCGCCGTAGGCATAGGAGGCGTTTATCTTATCGAAACTTTCGTAGGTATCCTTGGTTTCGGGGATTTGAACGAGTAAGTCACGCATCACCGAAGTAACCTTAATGTTTCCATTTCTGAAATCCATGGAGAGGATCATAATGGTATCGGATCGATCTCCATCAATGTCGCTGCGTCCGTCGACACCAAAAACAGCGATATTTATCGTTTCAATATCAAGATCATTGTTAACTTTTAATTCGGCCTCATTCATTTTTGGTTCGGCCACCATTTCATTGATTTGACTAAGGGTATTAAAACCATATACAAGTCCGGTGCCTATTAGTGAGACAATCAAAAATAGGATGACTAAAATTACTTTCTTTTTCATTAAAGATTCCTTTCGATTCACGAGCTAAAATCATATCACTCAATAATAACATAGATATGCTTAAAAAAACATTGAATTATCGGGTGGAATCAAATATTGCTTCAAAAAGATCGTTTTAGCGGATTTGGATAATCTTAAAAAGCTGAAAGAATCTAGAAAAAAATAGACTTTTCGAGGGATATAAAGTATAATGACAATGAATTTTTATGGGTTACAGCTTAAAAAATGCTAGGTATCAGAACAAATAAATACTTAAAAGAACGATGAAATAAGGTGAAATATGAAAGTATTATTAACAGGTTCCAATGGGCAACTGGGACGGGAATTAACCCGGCAGCTCAAGCAAAAAAAGATTGACCATGTTGGGTATGATATTCCTGAATTTGACATTACCGATAAAGAAAAAATGACGGTGATCATTGCTAAAGAGCAGCCGACGGTGATTGTCAATTGCGGGGCACTGACCAATGTCGACGGTTGTGAAACTCAGAAAGAGCTGGCCATGGCCATTAATGCCGCAGGCCCCAAAGCTTTGGCAGAAATCGCCCGGGATCAGGATATTGTTCTGGTACAGGTTTCCACCGATTATGTTTTTGACGGCGGCGGGATTTCATTAAACGGCGTACTGCGGCCCTATGTGGAGGCTGATCCAATCGATCCTAAAACAGTTTATGGTGAGAGCAAAGCGGCGGGAGAAAAAGCGGTTGTGGAAACAACGCCTAAATATTTTGTCATTCGGACCGCCTGGCTCTATGGTGATGGTAATAATTTTGTCAAGACCATGTTGGAGCTGGCGTCAAAGCACCCCAAACTGACCGTTGTCAATGACCAGGTCGGTTCACCCACCAGCACCGTCGATCTGGCAGCAGCGATTATTGATTTAATGCAGACTGATTATTACGGTACCTATCATGGCACCTGTGAAGGACAATGTAGCTGGTACGACTTTGCTGTGGAAATTTTCAGGTTGTCGGGAATCAAGGTTGCAGTAGAACCAGTAACCTCTGAGCAATTTGTCAGACCGGCGCCACGCCCTAAATACTCCGTGCTTGAAAACAAGGCTTTAAATGATTTGAACATGAATCATTTCAGACCCTGGCAGGTTTCCCTGGCAGAATATTTAAAAAATCTAAACTAATCGTTTTAAAATAGTAATATAAAAGGTAGTGCCAGTTTTGATGCGGTCCCATATCAAAGCTGGCAGTAGCTTGCAATGCGTAAATAATTTACAAGAGAAGAGGCAATGATGAAAGGTATTATTTTAGCCGGAGGTTCCGGCACACGACTTTATCCAATCACCCGGGCGGTGTCCAAACAGTTGCTGCCGATTTATGACAAACCGATGATTTATTATCCATTGGCAACTTTGATGTTGGCTGGGATTAAAGATATTTTAATTATTTCCACACCCCACGATCTACCCATGTTTGAACGGTTATTTGGTTCAGGGGAAGAATTGGGGTTAAATTTTTCCTACGAAGTGCAGGATGCCCCTAATGGTTTGGCTGAGGCTTTTATTATTGGGGAAAAATTTATTGGGGATGATAATGTTGCCCTTGTATTAGGTGATAACATTTTCTATGGCCACGGCTTTACGGACACCATCAGAAAAGCGGCGGAACTTCAAAGCGGGGCCGTGATCTTTGGCTACCCGGTAACTGATCCACAGCGCTATGGGGTAGTTGAGTTTGCGAACGACGGAAAAGTGCTTTCGATTGAAGAGAAACCCGAGAACCCAAAATCTAATTTTGCAGTGCCGGGCCTTTATTTTTATGATAACACGGTCGTTGAAATTGCTAAAAATATTAAACCTTCGGAAAGAGGGGAACTGGAAATTACCACGGTTAATGAAATCTATTTAAAACAGGGCAATTTAAAGGTGGAATTGTTTGGCCGAGGCATGGCCTGGCTTGATACTGGAACGCATGATAGCTTGATTGAAGCCTCCAATTTTGTGGAGACGATCCAGAAAAGACAGGGTCTTTATGTCGCCTGTATTGAAGAGATTGCTTATTTGCGCGATTTCATCGATCAAGATCAGCTTTTAAAATTGGCAGAACCGCTAAAGAAAACGGCTTACGGCCAGTATCTGATCCAATGTGCTAAGGGTAAGTAGGCGGTATTATGGCAAAGATAAAGGTAATAAAAACTAAAATTGACGGATTGGTGATCATTGAGCCGTCTGTTTTCGGTGATCATCGTGGATACTTTATGGAAACCTACAACGAGGAAGAATTTCACAAAGCGGGTTTAACGATGCGGTTTGTTCAGGACAATGAGTCCAAATCCTGCCAGGGCGTGTTGCGGGGACTTCATTTTCAGACTAAATTTTCCCAGGGAAAACTGGTTCGGGCTACAAGAGGCGAGGTTTATGATGTCGCCGTCGATCTGCGAAATGGATCACCGACCTATGGACAATGGGCGGGAGTGCTGTTAACAGAAGAAAACAAGACCATGTTTTATATTCCGGAAGGCTTTGCGCACGGATTTTTAGTCGTCTCAGAGGAAGCGGTGTTTAATTATAAATGCACCAATTTATATGCCCCGGAATACGATGGCGGGATTCGCTGGAATGACCCGGAAGTCGGAATTAAATGGCCCCTTGAAACCATCTCGGAAGTGCTGCTTTCTGAAAAAGATGGCCAGCTTCCATTTCTAAGTGAAATCAGTGATACCTTAAGATTTGAGTAGTAGCATCTAAATATAGAGAATTTGTAATAAAAGAAATGGAGTAATCATGAAAACAATATTAATCACCGGAGGGGCTGGATTTATCGGCTCAAACTTTGTAAAATATATGCTCAATTCGCACCCGGATTATAAGATAGTTAATGTGGATGTGCTAACCTACGCCGGAAATCTGGAAAATTTAGCAGATGTTGAAGGCAATCCCAATTACGTTTTTGCCAAAGGGGATATTGTCGATCGGCCTTTTATTGCGGATCTTTTTGATCAGTATGATTTTGATACGGTGGTGAACTTTGCCGCCGAATCGCACGTTGATCGGAGTATTGAAGATCCGGAAATTTTTATTAAGTCTAATGTGATGGGAACCCTGGTTCTCTTGGATGAGGCAAAATTTCACTGGCAAACCGGCAAAGATGACAATGGCTATCCGACCTATCGGGATGGCGTTCGCTACCATCAGGTATCTACCGATGAGGTGTATGGCGCTCTGGGAAAAACGGGCATGTTCACTGAAGTGACCCCGATCGCCCCGAACAGTCCTTACTCAGCCTCCAAGGCCAGTGCGGATTTACTGGTGCGTTCCTATGGACAAACCTTTAAACTGCCCGTTACCATCAGCCGCTGCTCTAATAATTACGGACCTTACCATTTTCCCGAAAAACTGATTCCGCTGATGATTTCCAATGTGGTAGCTTTAAAAAGTTTGCCGGTTTATGGTGATGGGATGCAGATCAGAGACTGGCTGCACGTCAAAGATCATTGCAGTGGCATTGATACCATCCTTGAAAAAGGGATGGCTGGTGAGGTTTATAACATTGGCGGAAACAACGAAAAAGCCAATATCGACATTGTCAATTTAATTATTGAGGATGTCGGTGAAATGCTGCGCTCCGGCAAATATGCCATTGATAATGACGGTTCAAAAATCAGTAAAGATCTGATTACCTATGTTGAGGATCGATTGGGCCATGATCGTCGCTATGCCATTGATAATTCAAAAATCACCACTGAGCTGGGTTGGGAACCGTCCTACACCTTTGAAGAGGGGATTGCGGAAACCATAAAATGGTATTTAAATAATCAGGAATGGTTAGAACAGGTAAAATCTGGTGACTATCAGCAGTATTATGAAAAGATGTACTCAAAAAAGTAGAATAGCTGCAAAAGAAAAAGCACAGTTTTTGTGCTTTTTCATTTAAGAATAAGAATGAGGTGTCTGTTTTGTACTTGTTTAAAGATTTAATGGATTATATTAGAGATTTGTATGCAAATCGGAAACTGATCCGGAAATTTTCGATCAACGATTTTAAGTCCCGATATGCGGGGTCTTTTTTAGGTATTATGTGGGCGTTTATTCAGCCAACGGTTAACATTGCGGTGTATTGGTTTGTGTTTGGTGTGGGATTAAAATCACCTCCTACCGGGGGGGTTCCTTTTATTTTATATCTCATCACCGGTATCATTGTCTGGTTTTTCTTTTCAGAGTGTTTTGTGAATGGAACGAATTGTTTTCGTGAATACAGCTATCTGGTTAAAAAGGTAACCTTCAATATCAAAATTCTGCCAACCGTTAAAATAATATCATCATTATATACGCATATTTTCTTTATTTGTTTTGCTATCGTGATGTTACTTATTTACGGTCATTCATTGACACCTCACTTTTTACAAATTGGGTATTATTTATTTTGTTTAATTGTTTTCTTAACTGGATTAACATGGATAACGGCTTCACTACAACCATTTTTCACTGATATTTTGCAATTTATTAATGTGGGGATGCAGGTCTTGTTCTGGGGAACGCCAATTGTAGTGCCTGTTGAAACATATCCTGAAAAGCTATTATGGATTATGAAATTAAACCCTTTATATTATATTGTCCAGGGATACCGGGAGAGCTTTTTTGGAACGGGCTGGTTCTGGGAGCATCCGGTCATGACCGCATATTTCTGGGGGTTTTCATTTGTACTGCTGCTAGTCGGAATTGCAGTGTATCGAAGGTTAAGACCGCATTTTGCTGATGTTTTATAGAGAAATGTTGATCACGGATCAGTGGAGGAAATTATGTCAGATGTGGCAATAAAAATAGAAGAAGTGACAAAGATTTACCAACTATATAAACGGCCGATGGATCGCTTAAAAGAGTCGATGAGCCTGATTAAGAAAAAAGAATACCATCAAAAGTTTTATGCCCTTAATAATATCAATCTCGAAATTAAAAAAGGTGAATCGATTGGAATTGTGGGTAAAAATGGATCAGGAAAGTCAACCCTGCTCAAAATTATTTCTGGCGTTTTGACCCAAAGTAAGGGCGAGGTTTATGTTGACGGGAAGGTATCGGCATTGTTGGAGCTGGGAACCGGGTTCAACCCAGAATACACCGGCATCGAGAATATCTATGCCAATGGTCTGATCATGGGCTATAGTAAGGAAGAAATGGATGAACGATTGGATGATATCGTCAATTTTGCCCAAATTGGCGAGTACATTTATCAGCCGGTTAAAACCTATTCCAGTGGAATGTTTGCCCGGCTGGCCTTTGCTACCGCCATTAATGTGGACCCGGAAATTTTAATTGTGGATGAGGTGCTGGCCGTCGGAGATGCAAAATTCCAGATTAAATGCATCAATAAAATGGAAGAGTTTAAAGCATCGGGAAAAACGGTGCTCTTTGTGTCTCATACCCTGGAACAAATCAAACGCTTTTGCACCAAAGGGGTCTGGATTGATCAGGGCGAAATGCGGATGTTTGATGACGTTACCCACGTCATTGATATGTATGAAAGCGAAATGCTAAAAGAAGCCATGGAACAGAAAGCCCTTGAAGAAGGGAACCCAATGGCTGAAAAAATGGAAATCGATGCCCATCTGGGGAAAATTACCGCCGTCAGTTGTAACACTGAAACCCTCACGACCTTTGATGATTTTAGTGTCGAGATTGAATACGAGCTGTATGATGATGTAAAAAGCGAACCGCTGGTGGGAGTGGCCTTTTATACCATTGACCGTCAGTATATCTTTGGTCCGAACACCCATTTGGATGAGGTTAAGATTCCCAAAACAAAGGGAATCCATCGGGTCCGTTATGTGGTGCCGCGGTTACCGCTTCTGGGCGGGAAATATGAGGTTGATATCGGGCTTTTTGCAAATAAAAGCATTGTTAATCTGGACTATGAAACAGCGGCCTTTGTGATTTCGGTTGTGGCCGATTATTTCACCGAAGGCCTGGTTCATATGGAACATCAATGGGAAATAATAAAGGATTAGAGAAAGGTTATTGGGATGGAGAAGAAATCAGTTATTGAACAGGAAGAAATAAAATATTTTATCGACAAAATAGTCAAAGATGAAGCGAGTCAATGTGCAACCGTTCAGGGATGGGCCTTTAATACAAAAACCAAAGAACCGGTCGAATTGTATTTACTGGGACGAGAAGCGACGGGCGTTCAATTCAAACGGGATTTCAGAATTGACGTCAACAATAAATATGCCCTGCCAGATGATGCCAAGATTGGCTTTATTATAGAGTTTGATGAAAAAACCTATGGCCAAAAACTAAAACTCAAATTAACGGATGAAAACAACATCCGCATTGTTCCGATTAATTTAAAAAAGAATTATGATTATCTAAAACAGCCCAATCTGTTTAATGCCAAACGACTAGTTGGTATTACAACCCGAACAGTGGGATACTTTAGTCGCAATGGACTAAAAAACACGATCCGCAAAATAAAGTTTGAACTAAAATATAAAAATCAGGAAAACTATGATTTCTGGATTGATGTCCATGAAGATTATGACCCCAAAAAGGCCATCGAAGAAATTAAAAAATTTTCCTATAAACCTAAGGTATCGATTGTTATGCCGGTATATAATGTAGAAGAAAAATGGCTCAGAGCCTGTGTTGATTCGGTTCGCAACCAATATTATCAAAACTGGGAATTATGTATCGCTGATGATTGCTCCAGTGATGCTCACATTAAACCCTTGCTGGAAGAATTTAAAATGCTCGATTCCCGCATCAAGGTGATTTACCGGGAAGAAAATGGCCATATTTCAGAAGCATCAAATTCAGCTCTGGCCATTGCCACGGGCGAATTTGTGGGGCTTTTGGATAATGATGATACCTTAGCCGAATTTGCCTTGTATGAGGTGGTTAAATTACTTAATGATCATCCGGAAGCGGATCTGATTTATAGTGATGAAGACAAGCTAAGTGAAGATAATAAACGAAGCCAGCCATTTTTTAAAACCGACTGGGCACCGGATATCTTACTGGCGACGAATTACATCTGCCACTTTGGGGTTTACCGCAAAACCATTATCGACGAAATTGGCGGCTTCAGAAAAGGCTATGAAGGGGCCCAGGATTATGATCTGGTGCTGCGATTCACCGAGAAAACCGATAAGATATTCCATATCCAGAAGATCTTATATCACTGGCGGATGATTAGTAATTCTACAGCAGTCAATCCGGAATCAAAAGGATATGCCTTCGAAGCGGGACTTAAGTCGCTAGAAGATGCTCTGGAAAGACGGGGGATCAAAGGGACGGTTACTCACGGGGCGTTTCCCGGGGTTTATACAATCGCGTATGAAATTGTAAATAATGGTTTAGTGTCGGTGATTATTCCAACCCGGGATAATGCCGCGGATTTAAAAGCCTGTATTGAGTCGATTTATGAAAAAACAATCTATCAAAATTTTGAAATCGTCGTTGCCGATAATGGCAGCGAAAAAGAAGAAACGTTTAAATTATTTGAATACTTTACCAAGAAATACAAAGATCAGTTTAAGGTGGTACGGATTGATATCCCCTTCAACTTTTCGCAAATCAATAACTTGGCCGTTAAGGAGTCAAAGGGTGAGTACTTACTGTTTCTAAATAATGATATCACCGTGATCACTAAAGGCTGGATGAAACGGATGGTCAGCCTGGCGCAGCAGGAACATGTTGGTGCAGTCGGTGCAAAACTTTATTATCCCGATAATACCATCCAGCATGCCGGTGTTTTACTGGGGATGGGCGGCGTCGCCGGACATGGCCATGTGGGCTATCCCCGGGGCGATTATGGCTATTTTGGTAAACTGGTCACCACCAATAACTACACCTCGGTGACGGCGGCCTGTATGATGGTAAAACGGGAAGATTTTGACCGGGTTAATGGTTTTGAAGAAAAATTGACGGTAGCCTTTAATGATGTTGATCTGTGCCTTAAACTTTATGAACTGGGCAAATTTAATGTCTGGCTTCATAATGTCGAGCTCTACCACTACGAGTCAAAATCCCGGGGGGCCGAGGACACTTATACGAAATACAAACGCTTCAACAGTGAGATTAAATATATGAAAGATCACTGGTTAAAGTATATCAAGAATGACCCCTATTATAATCGAAATTTAACACGCGTTGATGGCAACTACGCAATCAGTGTTGATATCGTTGGTTATGTAAGGGGAAAAACCAAAGAAGATGAAGAGAATGAGATTTAACTTAAGCGTTCATAAGATGTAACGAATAAATTGACGATGTAAAATAGTTGTGATATTATCGTGACATCTATAAGGTTAATGACAGCAGGCAATAATTTTAAGAAAGGAGGAGAATAATGGAGTCAATTAAAAAAAGAAGAAAGCAAGTAGCGCTAGTGGGGGTAGGCATCCTCATCTTGTTTACTTTCTTTTCATATTTTAGCCTGACTGTTAATGCGGCAAGCACTACCATCATCATTAACCCTGGGCATTTAGATGGGGTTGATTCTGGGGCGGTGAACGGAAATACCGGGATTCGCGAGGTTGATCTGAATAATGCGTTGGCAATCAAGATTGTTTCAACCCTTAGAGCGAGCGGCTATAACGCCATGTTGAGCCATCCGGTTCCCGGGAATCCCGGGTTACCGACCTTGTTTTCAAGTGCTCCGGCTTATTCATCGTTTTCGACAACCATCTGCAATAAAGCAAATGAAATTAATGCGGATTTGCTAATTAGTATTCATCATAACTCGGGGGGAGCAACGGCCAGCGGTTATGAATTTTATTGGAGCAGTTATCACCCAACAGTTGATAACAATGGGATTTATCAAAAGGCGGGATTATGGGGCGATGGTTCGCTGGCAGATCTGGATGCAACGCCACCTGCGATTGCGATAATGTCAAAAGAGCTGGCCAATAATCTCAATACAAATTTCAAGGCGAGTCTGACTCATGTTTCCAGTCGAAATCAGATTATTGAACGGGATGACGCAATTACCCGCAAAACAAGCATGCCTTCAGTATTGATTGAAGCGGGCTTTATATCCAACAATGCCGAATCATTGAAGTTAGCTGATGGAGCCAACCAACAAAAGATGGCTGACCAGGTTCTAATCAGTGTTAGCGAACTTTTTGCAGCCTCAACAACACCGATGACAGCCACCGGTTTTACGGCCACTGTTAGCGGCGATAAAATCACAGCAACGGTTAAAGGTGTCTCAGCACCCAATGGTTTGCAGGTTATTTATATTCCAACCTGGAGTGATGAGGGTGGACAGGACGATTTAAAATGGTACACCGCGACCAAACAAAGCGATGGCAGCTACAGCGCAACTATCGATGTTAAAGATCATGGTTACGAAAGCGGCAATTACCAATTGCATTGTTATGGCGTGGATTCATATGGTAAGTACACCTTACTCGGAAACACAAATGCCAATGTTACAGCATCAGTTCAGGAAAAAATGACGGCAACCAGTGTAACCGGCACCGTCTCTGGTAATACCATAACAGCAACAGTAAAAGGGATAATAGCACCCAATGGCATCACCTCAATGTCGATCCCCGTCTGGAGCGAGACCGGCGGACAGGACGATCTCAAGTGGTACAATGCGACCAAGCAAAGTGATGACAGTTACAAGGTTGTCATCGACATTAAAGATCATAATTACGATGGTGGCAACTATAATATTCACGCCTATGGAACGGACAGCTATAAGAAGATGACCTTCCTGGGCAGCACAACGGCAACTGTTAAAGTTGATACAATGAAAGCGACCAGTTTAGTCGGAACGGTATCGGGCAGTAAAATCACCACAACGGTTAAAGGGATCACGGCGCCAAATGGAATTTCAGATATGACAATCCCAATCTGGAGTGAAAATGGCGGTCAGGATGACATCAAATGGTATACCGCTACTAAACAAAGCGATGGCAGTTATAAGGTGACCGTTGACATCAAGGATCATAACTTCGATGGTGGGATCTATAACATCCACGCTTATGGTAAAGATACCAATGGCAAGATGACATTTATCGGTGCAACGACGGTAAATGTGACCGTTGAGCCGATGACAGCAACAAGTGTGACCGCAAGTGCGTCCGGCAACAAAATCACAACGACCATTAAAGGAATCAAGGCACCTAGTGGGATTAAGTCAATTACGGTCCCGATCTGGAGTGATGTCGGTGGACAGGATGATATCAAATGGTACACCGCGACCAAACAAAGTGATGGTAGCTACAGTGTGACCATCGATATTAAAGATCATAACTATTCAGGCGGAGCCTATAGTATTCATGTTTATGGAATCGACAATAATGAGAAGATGACCTTTTTAGGCAATACCGCAGCAAGTGTGGCGACAACTCCGATGTCGGCATCAACAGTTGCAGCGACAGTAACGGAAAATATTATTACGGCAACGGTTAGCGGCATCACTGCTCCTAATGGAATCACGAGTATACAGATTCCAACCTGGAGTGATGTTGGTGGCCAGGATGATATCAAATGGTACACCGCCACGAAACAAAGTGATGGTAGTTATCAGGCGATGATTGATGCTAAAAATCATAAGGGCGATAGTGGAACCTACTCACTTCATGCCTATGGGGTTGAAGCGGATGGTCGTTCGGTATTTCTGGGCAACACCTCAGTGAGTGTCCGCTATGTGGAAACCCCGATTATGGGGGCAACCACCGTGAGCGCGGCGCAACTGGTGGCCTATTATAAGAGTACCGGAAGTGTTTACCCGCAGCATTACAATGATCTGGGCGTTAATCTGGAAAAATTTGTGGCGCTTTACATTCAGGAATGCAATGCTGAAGGCGTTCGCGCCGAGGTTGCCTTCGCCCAGGCGATGCTAGAAACTGGTAATCTGCAATTTGGTGGTGACGTTAAAGTGACCCAATTCAATTTTGCCGGGCTGGGCGCGACTGGTGGAGGCGTACCGGGATTTGATTTTGCAGCGGCTTATGGCAGCAACAGTACTGGGCTTCAAACCGGAATCCGCGGTCATGTCCAGCACTTAAAATGCTATGCCAGCAGTGCGGCGTTAAATCAAACCAATGTTGATCCACGATGGAACAATTCCCTTCGTTTAAAAGCCCTTTCAGTTGAAGAACTGGCAGGAACCTGGGCAGCTGATCTGACCTATGCCGGTAAGGTTAAAACGATTATGAAAAAGTTTTAATGATGAAGAAGTTTAATTTGAATGCGTTTTAATTCTGAAACAGAGCCAAAACAGTTTGGCTCTGTTTTTTAAAATTATAAGAAATGAGGATGCCGGAAGTGAAGAGAAAAATAAGGTCATTGGCTGTTATTGGACTGATTAGTTTACTTTTTTGGCCAGGACAAATTTTGGCTGAGGAATCACCAGAACCTGTTAATCAAGTGACGATGGCACCAGAACTATCTGACACCGAACAGGAGTTGTTAAAAGAAGACACGGAAGCAGAAGAAGTACCTGAAAACCGGTCGGATTCAGAGCCTCTGGATGCGGATTCATCCGCAATCGATGAAAAAACAACAGTTGCGGAGCCCGAAGATATTTTGACAACGGCCCTTGATTTTAGCAATATAAGCGTCACTGTTTCGCAAGTCTCAGAAAGCAAGACCGGCTTTACCATCAGCACGCTTGGATATGCGGGAAAAACGGGGATCGGTAAGGTTATGTTTCCGATTTGGACAGAGCGAAATGGTCAGGATGATATCCGTTGGTATCAGGGAATAAAAAATAATCAGGGTGAATATAGCGTGACGGTGGATAGTAAAGACCACGGATTTGAAACCGGCGAGTATCATATCCACACCTATATCTATGGACTGACCGGGGATGTGATTAAAACCTATGTGAATACCCAAAGTCTGGAAACGCCAAAACCCTCAATCACAGTCGGGGAAGTCTCAAACAATGCCTATAAGGTCCAAATAACGGATGTGCGTAATCCTCAGGGCGTTACCGGGTTGAGCTTTCCGACCTGGAGTGAGGTGAATGGACACGATGACATCCGTTGGGAAACGGCGACCTATGTGGGCAATGACACCTGGGAAGCGACCATTTCGATCCCGAATTACAAGCAGAGTTATGATACCTTTATCACCCATGCCTATGTGAAAAATAAAGATGGGCAACAAAAATACAGCGGATCTGTGGAGCAGGTGATAACCAATCCGTTTTTAGCCGAACCTTTAGAAATTAAAGTTGCACAGGATAAGAATATTTCAAAATTTGCGATTATGACTAAAAATTGCAAAGGCAAAAGTGGTGTAAAAAGTGTCTCCTTTGCCGTGTGGTCAAATCGAAATGGGCAGGATGAACTAAAATGGTATGAGGGTGAATTGGGTTCTGATGGTGAGTTTTATACTTATGTTGATATAGAAAGCCATGGGTTTGAAACGGGCGTCTTTGTTGTTCACGCCTACCTAAAGGGAACAAGGGGAGAGAGCATAGCGTTTAGTAATTCCGAATTTAGCATGCCGGTTTTAAACCCGACCATCGAATACGATAATGCGGTACTAAACAATACGTTTAAAGTACGGATTAAAAATGTCGGAAATGAAAACGGCATCTCGAGCATTCTATTTCCGACCTGGAGCCGTTCAAATGGACAGGATGATGTACGCTGGGAACAGGCAACCTACATTGGCAATCATACCTGGGAAGCGAGCATTAATTTGCGAAACTATAATATTATTGTCGATGCGTTTATATCGCATGCCTACCTGGCCGATAAAAATGGCAAACTCGTCTTTCTGAAAGAATCGAGCAAGAAGATTCTACAGAATACGGCCACGATTTATGGTTTTTATCATTATCCCGTCGATAAAAATTATAAACCAAACGCTGCTGACCCAACCGACTGGTTTGGGCCAAGATGGGGGGATATCCACGAAGGCATTGATGTTCCGGCACCTTATTATGCACCCTGTTATGCGGTCGGAGATGGCGTGGTTGAAAAAGCCGGCTATTTTATGGGATACGGACGCTATGTCAGAATCCGCACGACCGATCGTTATGGTGAAAGTGTTTCCTTCTTTTATGGACATTTACAGGAGATCCATGTGGGCGTAGGCCAATCGGTAAGCAAGGGTCAGAAAATTGGATCGGTTGGCGGGTCGGGATATATTGCTAAGGATAAATACGCCGACAATGCCTATGGACCGCACCTTCATTTTGGGGCCATTGCCAATGCGGATGACGCCTGCGTCGATCCGGAAATATGGATTGATTTCCATAATCCCTACAGCAACGCAAATTAATAAATTACTAAAATTAATGAATGACTAAGAAAAGCGACTGGGAGAAGGTTCCTGGTCGCTTTTTGTTTAGTAAAAGAACATCCTGTGTTATAATAAGGCGGACGATTGATGGCAACAAAAAGGATGGTTTTATGAAGTGTGACGTTTCAGTTATTATACCGAATTACAATGGCGAAAAATTTATTGCAAATTGTCTGGATAGTATGATGGTTCAAAGTTTTTATGAGTTCGGCCAGTTGGAAATCATCGTGGTTGATGATTGTTCCACCGATGCCAGTGTCGAGATGATAAAAACCTATAAAAACGTAACCCTCCTGGAAAATCCGGTCAATTCAGGTTTTGATCGATCTGTTAATCAGGGGATTTTGGCCAGCCATGGCAAATACTGCCTGCTTTTGAATAATGATGTGGTGGTTGACCCGGATTTTGTACGGTATTTATATTTGCATATTGATGATGATCCGGCGATATTTTCAGTGAGTTCAAAAATGGTTCGTTATTATGAACGCGACAAACTCGATGATACGGGTGATTTTTATAATATTCTGGGCTGGGGTTATAAACGGGGGGATGGGCAGACGGTCGATTCTTATCATAAAGTAACCCCCATTTTCAGTGCCTGTGCCGGTGCTGGGATTTACCGCCGCTCAGTTTTTTCTGAGATCGGTCTTTTCGATGAGGTTTTTTTTGCCTATATGGAAGATGTGGATATCGGCTACAGAGGTCTGATCAATGGCTATAAAAATCGTTACGAACCCAAAGCCATCTGTTATCATATTGGCAGTGCCACCACCGCTGAAGGGCAAAAATATAGTCCCTTCAAGGTGCAAATCTCGGCCCGCAATAATGTTTATGTGGCCTATAAGAATATGCCACTTGTGCAATTGCTGCTAAATAGTCCGTTTTTAGTGCTGGGTTTCTTTTTTAAGTACATCCTTTTTATAAAAAGGGGTTTTGGCAAAGACTATGCGGCTGGGATTAAGGCGGGCCTGAAAAACTATAAAAAAGTAAAGAAAGTACCCTTTCAAGTCAGGAATCTTAAGAATTACTTTTTTATTGAAGCTCAGTTGATCTTAAATGCTTTTCGAATGCTTGAAAATAAGCGGATGAAGTGAGCAAGTCTTCCCTATTTGTAAAAAATATGGTAAAATATAATGTCCTTTGAAAGACACAAAAGGCTTAAGAAAGGCGCGGAATGGATTTATCAATTATCATTGTTAATTATAAAACAGAAGAGTTGACATCAAATTGTATTGATTCAATTATAAAAAGTAACACCAAAGGATTGAGCTATGAAATCATCCTGGTCGATAACGCCTCAGAAGATGGTAGCGTTGAAGCGATAAAAATGCGGTTTCCGGAAGTGGAAGTTATAGAAAACCATGAAAATTTGGGCTTTTCTAAGGCAAATAACATCGGTATGGAAGTCTCAAAGGGCGAGTTTCTTCTTTTGCTTAATTCCGATACCATTGTTGAGCTGAACACCTTAAAAGGGGCGATAGCATTCATCAGCGATCATAAACATATTGGGGCACTGGGGTGTAAGATACTACTGCCCTCGGGTAAATTGGACCCGGCCTGCAAACGGAGTTTTCCCACGCCCCTGAATGGGCTTTATCACAGCCTTAATCTCGACATGGCGTTTCCCGAGAGCACGCGTTTTGGGGCCTATAACCTGACCTATGTGGATGAAAATAAAACCTGCTCGATCGATTGCATCATGGGGGCTTTTATGCTGGTTCCAAGGGCTGTCATCGATGTAGTTGGGATGCTGGATGAAGATTTTTTTATGTATGGGGAAGACATCGACTGGTGTTATCGGATTAAGCAGGCCGGGTATCAAATTATCTATTATCCGGAAGTCCGGATTTTTCATCATAAAAAGGCCAGCGGGATTGGCAAACGAAACCCCAAGGTAATTGCGGCCTTTTACGACTCGATGATAATTTTTTACAATAAACATTATCAGCATAAATATAATGGTCTTACCCGCTGGGCAGTGACAAGTGGCACGACAATTCTAAAAAAAATGGCATTGGCTAAAAATAAGCGAAGAAAATAAAGGTAAGCAAGGGGGCGATAAGATGATTAAAAGCAATCAGCGTTTTTTTAACTTTATTCTGGTATTGTTGGATATGTGTGTTATAACGGCTTCCCTTTTATTTGCCTGGTATATTCGGTTTGTCTCGCCATTTTTTGATGATGGGGTGCGAACCATGAACCTAAGGTCTTACATTGAGTTGTTGGGCATTATTATTCCCCTTTATTTAATCCTCTTTGTTTTTTTTGGTCTCTATCAACCCTATCGTAAACAGCGCTTTTTTAAAGAGTGCCGAGAAATAATATTTGCTAATAGTATTGGCATCGCAATTTTAATGTCCGCTTTATTTACGATGAAGAGCATTCATTTTTCACGAATCATGCTGGGTGTTTTCTTTCTGACCGCCACAATACTAATGATTCTGGAGCGGGGATCGATAAGGAAAATTTTAAGAATGGCCAGAGAACGGGGCTTTAACATTAAGTACATTATCATTGTTGGCGCTGGCAGCATTGGCCAGACCTTTGCCGCAAAAGTTGTGGGCGACCGGCAGTTGGGTTATAAGGTCACCGGATATGTGGATGATTACTATCATAAAAGTGATAAAGATGGAATCCCCATTCTGGGGACCAGCAAAGAGATGAATAAAATCCTCGAAGAGTATCAGGTCGATGAGGTCATTATTGCGTTGCCAAACACCAGTTATAAACGGATTGATGAGGTGATCGATATCTGTGAATACCAGGGCATAAAAACCCAGATTATCCCGGATTACTTTCATTTGATTCAGGGAACCAAGGCATATTTTGACGAACTGGATGGCATCCCGCTAATCAACACCCGCTATATCCCCTTGGACCAGCCCTTAAATAAATGGCTCAAACGGCTGATTGATATCACTCTTTCGATTCTGATTCTGGTACTGATTTCACCGCTTTTGCTGATTACAGCGATCCTGGTGAAACTCACATCACCGGGGCCGATTATCTATAAACAGATCCGGGTGGGGATGGGACGAAAAGAATTCTGGATCTATAAATTTCGCTCGATGCGCGGTGACGCCTCCATTAAATCCGGCGACGTGGGATGGACCACTGCCGATGATCCCCGCAAAACAAAATTTGGGGCGTTTATTAGAAAAACCAGTATCGATGAGTTACCGCAGTTTATCAATGTTTTAAAAGGCGATATGAGTATTGTCGGACCGCGGCCAGAGCGGCCCCATTACGTTACTCAATTCCAGCACGAGATTCCCAAATACATGATTAAGCATCATGTTAGGCCAGGAATCACCGGCTGGGCTCAGGTCCAGGGATGGCGGGGCGATACCTCGATCCATAAACGAATTGAGTGTGATATTGAATATATTGAAAAATGGACCCTGTGGTTCGATGTTAAAGTCTTTTTTATGACCTTTAAAGCGGTGTTTGAGAGTGGGTATTAATGAAGGTGATTAAAAAATGAATCGACGAATCGGCCAGATCAGAGAAAAGATTGATTTATTTGCTTTATTAAAGGCTGGACGCATGCAAATCAGAGCGCGTTGGGCCTATGCAGTGTTGGGCGGAATAGTTTTTTTTGGATCACTCTTTATATTTGATGGGTGGAATGAACAGGCGCTGATAATTTCGTCCGTGGCTGCGGTGATAACGATGCTTCTGATTGTATTTATGGGCAAGGCCTTATACCGCAATGCGTTTTTGATCATTGTGTGTTTTGGGATGCTTTTTTGTCTGGTTACACCAATTCTGGATACCCCTGATGAAACGGCTCATCTGGCCCGAGCCATGTATTTGGCTCGGGGAAAGTTTTTTGTCAGTCAGGAAGACTCACAATTACTAATCAGCGAAGACTACAAGCGGATCTATAGCCAATCCCAAAAGACCCTGTTTAAGAATGATCTAAATGTTTCTGACAGTGGTATTTTGATGATTGAAAGTAACGGATTAAAAGCAACCAATGCATACGCCTTTGTCTCCTATCTGCCCCAGGCGTTGGGAATTGGCTTCGGACGATTAATCAATTTAAGTGTGCTATGGTCTTATTATCTGGGCAGAATCACGAATCTACTGTTCTATGCATTTATGATTGCGCTGGCAATTAAGATAACGCCCCTGTTCAAGCAGCTCTTTTTTATCGCGGGAACCATTCCGATGGGAATTTACATTGCCGCCTCATATAATCAGGATGCCTTTGGCATCGGGATCATATTTGTAACCCTGGCCTTTTATTTCAGATTATTAAGTAAACAAGACCATCAGATCAAAGTCCTTGAAATAGTTGGTTACACCGGTTTATGCATGCTGATTACAGTGACGAAATTTCCCTTTGTTTTGCTGGTATTGTTGCCGGCATTTATTCCCTTGCGAAAGTTTGACAAAGCCGCCTATCAATGTGTTTTTCTGGGAATCATCCTGGCAGCAGGTTTTTCGCTGGCCTGGATGAAGTTTTATACAGCGATTCCCCATCCCTTTGTTCCCGAAGGAGTGAACATGATCAAACAGATCCAGTTTCTGATCGGGGATCCCATCGTAAATATGCAAATGATGGGACAAAATCTTTTAGAGGGACTCATCAATTACCTGATGCTATTTAATTTTGGCTGGCTGTCGTATGGGTCTAATGGACTGGGGTTGCTGTACCTGTTTTTTTATGGCTCGGTCGCAGTTTTTTATCCACGTGAATTAAGGCAAAGCCCCGCAACGCGAATCGGTGCCTTGCTGGTTGCGGCAGGAATTTATGTGGCGATAACATTGTCGATGTATTTAACCTGGACGCCAGTTGGCTCAAGTGTCGTCAATGGCGTGCAGGGGCGTTACTTCATCGGTTTTCTGCCGCTGATTCCGCTGATGCTAAATATTGGCCCATCGTTTAAACAGTTGGAACCATTGCAGATCAAGCAATACGGTAATATTGTGACCCTGGTACCGGTCTATTTCTTAATTATGTCGTTCACATTGACATTAAAACAGTATTATTAAGAGTGCAAAACAAGTGAAAAATTCGAAGGATGCGAGAACGATGCAGGCCGTTAGGCGGTGATCGATGTGTTAGGGTGGTTAATTAATGATAGAGTTTTATAATCGTTACAAAAAAATAGCCTGGAGTGTTTTAATCATTATCGGTGCACCACTGCTGGTGGAGAGTTACTTCTTAATCATTGAAGCCGTCATTTCGCCAAATGATTTGTTTAAGTCAGACTTTTATCATAGTTTTTTCGTGTTGATACGATTAAAACGTCTAATCATTCTTTTTTTATTGGCGGTATTGGGAACCGGTCTGTTTAATCGTTTTGGCAAAGAAACAATTTTTCGGTATCTCTATCAGTATCGGTATCGATTGGGAGCGCTGTTTTTGTTTGGCTGTGTGCTATTTGAAATACATGGCTCCTCGGTTTATTATTGGGAGAATTACTTTCAGGGATCAAAGCACTTTGAAACATTAATTGGCATCAGTAGAAGCATCCGCAGCGATGAATGGGCGGTTAATACGCCAATGATGATTTCCCAGTATTTTAATGGGGCAGCGCCTTTTCCGTATTTTAGCGAGACGATCCGGGGCGCATTGACGGATGTCTTTATTATTTATGGACAACCGGTTTTGAATATCGTTGAAATATTCAGACCTTTTCACTGGGGATATCTACTCCTTTCACCAGCCAAGGGCCTTTCTTTTTTTTGGATCGGGCGGATTCTGGGACTGTTTTTCGTATCATTTGAATTGGCAATGATGCTTGGCAAAGAAAACAAACGTCTAGCAGTGATCTATGGACTACTTGTGACTTGGGCGCCAATTGTGCAGTGGTGGTTTGCGGTTAATGGCCTGGTAGAAATGCTTATTTTGGGGCAATTGGCAATGATAATGGTGGATCGCTATTTTAAAACCCGGCGCTACGGCCTGCGGTTTCTATATGCTCTGATATTTTTAATCTGTGCCGGTGGATATGTGTTGACCTTTTATCCGGCCTGGCAGATTCCATTGGCCTACGTATTTCTGGCTTTATTAATTGGGATCGTCTATGAGAATCGAGAAAACATTGCGCTTAATTGGAAAGATCTGGCAATTATAGCGGGTTTGACTCTAGCTTTTGTTTGTGCAATGGGTTATATTTTAGTTATGTCCTATGATACAATTCTCTTAGTTATGGATACCGTATACCCCGGAGCGCGCTTTGAAACCGGTGGCGGACAATTATACCGTTATTTTCTTTACCCGGGAAATTTGTTTTTTGTAACGTCCCGGGAGTTGTCTTTTGCCAATACCTGCGAATTGGCCACCTTTTTCGATTTTTTCCCCGCCGGCATTATCCTGGCGCTGTGGGTGCTGGTGATTGAAAAGAAGCGGGATCCTTATCTGATTCTTTTTTCGATTAGCTTTTTTATTCTGAGTGCATTTTGTCTGGTTTCCTGGCCGCATTGGTTGGCTTCTATCAGTCTGTTAAGCCATGCTCAGCCGTCACGGGTTTTTCTGGCGATTGGGTTTTTAAATTTATTACTGTTGATACGCGCGTTAACCCTGATAGAAACAGCGTTTCCAAAATGGGTTAAAGGAGGCGTGGCAATTGTTACAGCACTCGTTATATCTGTGGGATCAATGATTGCATACCAAGGCTATCTGGATGTCAAAATGTTTGTTCTGGTTTTGCTTATCCTCACATTTGTATTTTATCTGATTCTCAGCTGGCGAAAAATAAAAATGCAGGAAATCATGTTGGGGATAACCATCCTGATTGTTTTTGTCTCCGGGATGTTTATAAATCCTATTGTTAATGGATTAGATGTCATTCTCGATCAACCACTGATCGAAATGATTAAAGAAACAGCCGAGATCTCAGACGCCTTATGGATTGTTGATTCGGAAGCGGGAGCGGGATATCCTTTAAACAATCTCCCGATTATGGCCGGGGCAGCGACGATTAATTCAACAAATGTATACCCTAATTTAGACCGCTGGCGGCTTTTAGATCCAGATCGGTCAGAAGAAGAAGTTTATAACCGCTACGCCCACATTACGATTAATTTATCAAATCGTGATGAAGAAACGCGTTTTATCCTGGATTCAGCTGATTTGATAACCATTCGACTAAATACCAGGGATTTAGAAAAACTGGAAGTGGGTTATGTTCTTTCACAAAGGGATCTGAGTGGTTTTTCAAATGAAGACGTAAGCTTTATTCCGCTGAAAAACGCCAATGGGTTTACAATCTATCAACTAAAATATGCAATAAATTAAGAGGTGAAAAAATGGAAGAGACTAAAAAAACAGCAATACTCATTCCCTGTTATAACGAATCGAAAACGATCGAAAATGTGATCAGGGATTATCAGGCAGTGATGCCTCATGCAAAGATTTACGTTTATGATAACAATTCTTCAGATGGCACCGATGAGATCGCCAGAAAAGCCGGAGCAACAGTGCGGTATGAGTATCGTCAGGGCAAAGGAAATGTGGTTCGATCGATGTTTCGGGAGATCGATGCAGACTGTTATATTATGACCGACGGTGACGACACCTATCCGGCTGAATTTGCATTGGAGCTGGAAAAGCAAATATACAGTAAGCAAGCGGATATGGCCATTGGTGATCGGCTTTCATCGACGTATTTTACTGAAAATAAGCGGCCTTTTCATAATATTGGTAATGTCCTGGTGCGAAAACTGATTAATATTTTGTTTAAAGCCAGTGTAAAAGACATTATGACGGGGTCCCGGGGGTTTACAAAAGAATTTGTTAAGTCCTTCCCGGTGACTTCTAAAGGATTTGAAATTGAAACCGAGATGACCATCTTTGCATTGGATAATAATTTTAAGATTGTCGAAGTGCCAATTGAGTATCGGGATCGCCCAGAAGGCAGTGAATCCAAGCTTAACACCTATTCCGATGGCTACAAGGTGCTAAAAACAATCGGAACCCTTTTTAGAGACACGAAGCCCTATGCGTTTTTCTCAATCATTTCGTTATTTTTACTGGTGGTTGGCGGAGCATTCTTTGTACCGATACTACTTAATTATTTAGAAACTGGCACAGTGGCCAGATACCCGACTCTGATTGTCATTACCTCACTGGGAATTATTGCCATTATCAGTTATTTTTGTGGGGTAATTCTGGAAGTGCTCAAAAAGCAACACCGTCATAATTTTGAAAGAAACTTGAATCTGCTCAACGAACTATGGCAGAAGAATGACGATAAATCATAGAAATGAGGAGAAAATGGCTGAATTATTATCGAAATCGAAGTTAGAGCGGGGGATTCGCTTTATCCAGAAACATCGTTTGATTTTTTTTATAGCAGCAATCATCATCTTAAAACATGTGTTACTGACTGGTTTGCCAATCTTTGCCCATCCCGGTGCCGATCACGATGATGGCATGATGGTAAAAATGGCGGAAACCCTTTTAAATGGGCAATGGCTAGGCGAGTATCATGAATTGACCCTGGTAAAAGGGGTGTTCTTTCCGTTATTTCTGGCGGTCAATGCATTGTTTGGAATTCCTTACAGTATTGCGATTCCTGGTTTTTACACGCTTGCCTGTGTGATTTTTATTGTTGGTACTAAAAAACTGTTTAAAAACGAATGGCCGCTTTATTTTATCTTTGCGGTCTTAATGCTAAACCCGATTTCTTTTGCCAATGAGACCTTTACCCGGGTGTATCGGAACAGTCTCATTGCTGGTCAGGTTTTGATTATCAGCGGCAGTCTGATCGCGGTTTACCTCAATCGTTTTGAGAAAAATGGTAAGCTGACCTTCTGGGCGGTATTGAGTGGTTTTGGGGTAGCATCGCTGTGGCATTCCCGGGAAGATGGTATCTGGATTATCCCCCTGGTGCTGACAGTCATTTTGATTTGCTGGGCGACGTTTTATTTTAGTAAGGAACTCCGCTTAAAGGAGAAGCTGATTAAAGGTGCGATTGTCGGTCTGCCAGTTATGATGCTGATTTTATCAACCGTTTTAATCGCGTCAATTAATTATGCCTATTATGGGATCTATACCACCAATGAATTAAACGACAGCGATTATACCAAGACCATTAAGCTGATCTATTCGGTGGAAGCGACAGAAGCGGTTCACAATGTTTCAGTACCGCGCAGCTCGATGGAAAAAATTTATGATGCGGTGCCATCTCTTAATGGGATCAGTGATGAAATTGATGCAAGTATGGACCGCTGGTCCTGGTATGATCAGGATGTCGCCGTTAGAGAAGTTGAAGACGGTTGGTTTTTCTGGAGTATTCGTGAAGCAGTGGCTAATAGTGGCTATTATCGTGATGCGCAAACAGCGAATAACTTTTACAAGCAGGTCAATAAAGAGTTGGAAGAGGCGTTTGAAACCGGTCAATTAGAGCGAAGAAAAACGATGCCCTCAGCCCTTATGTCGCCCTGGCGAGATGAGTATTGGGAGGAATTACCGAAGGCTTTTCTGGTTACCCTTCATTATGTAGCGGGTTATGAGAAACTTGAAACAAGTGTGCTGGAGAGCATTGATGACGGCCGAAATGGCCTGCGCCTGTTTGAACGGGTGACCAATAATTTAGCCCAGTATCCGGGCGAAGCGACAAAATGGAACGATCAGCTACGGATTGATAGCCTGAATGTTATCCAGAGTTTTTATCAGCTTGTGGGAGTGCTTGTCTTTCTGCTGGCGGGACTTGCCTATGCGATGATAACATTTTTGTTATTTAACAAGAAATGGCGGGATCAATATAATCTGCTCGATTTCTGGTTGGTTCTGACGGGGCTGTTATTGAGTGCCTTTGTGCTCATGGTTGGGGTTGCCTATACAGAAATTTCGGCCTATGTGGCGATTTCCTACTGGTATCTGGCAGGTGCCTACCCACTGATTGCGGCTTTTAATGTTATTTCGCTATACAAAATTTCAGAGCTGCGATTAGAAACAAAAAAAGAAAAGAGCCAACATTGAGTGTGGTTTTTATAGTGGAGTTAATCAATGAATGATAAAAAAAATCGTGGCGAAACGATTAAATTAAGAAATTATTTTTTCCTGCATGCAAGTCTGTTGCTTTATTCAATCGGATCGGTTTTCTCAAAGCTGGCCAGCCAGGAAGATTTTCTTTCACTTGGGTTTATTTTCTTTTATGGCTTGTTTTTGATGGTCCTTTTTGTCTATGCACTGCTCTGGCAACAGATCTTAAAGCGATTTCCTTTAACAGTTGCTTTTGCCAACAAGGCGATTACGATTTTGTGGGGGATTGTATGGGGTTATCTCATTTTTGGAGAACCGCTGCGCTTAGGAATGCTGTTAGGATCAATAATCATTGTTTCAGGAATCTATTTGGTGGTGAGTGATGAGTAATAACCCGTGGATGTATTATGTGCTGTATCTGTTTTCGGTGTTGGTGGCCTCTTTATCTCAGGTAATCCTGAAAAAAAGTGCCATGATTCATTATGAAACCCGGATTAGAGAATATTTAAATCCCTATGTTATTGGGGCATATTTTTTCTTTTTTGGATCGGCCTTATTAACCACCTTTGCGTATCGCGGGGTACCGTTAACATTAGGACCGGTTCTAGAGTCTACCGGTTATATCTATGTCGGGATCTTGGGGATGCTCATTTTAAAAGAGAAGTTAAGCCGACGGAAAATTATTGGTAATATCCTGATTGTTGGTGGAATCCTAATTTATGCATTTGTTTAAGATAAGAACTTTTTGCGATAAGTACAACGTTTAGAGGGTATGGTAACAGTCTGTTTTAGAGAAAGTAGGGTGAGAAAAAGATGGAGAAGGATCGTTTTGTTAAAAAGTATAAAGTGATTCAGAATTTACTGGAGTCCCAAAAAACGAATCGGATTCTTTTTTTGGCAATTCTGGTCGTAACTTTTTTATACATGTTTTTTTTAAATGTCAAAACGCCGCTGATAGCGGATGATTTTGTGTACACCTTTATCTTTGGGACATCAACGCCAGTCATGAATTTTGGTGATATCATTAATTCACAGATTTCTTACTACACAAGTTGGGGTGGCCGGGTTGTAGCAGAAACGTTGACCCAGCTGTTTATGTTTTTGGGAAAAGATGCTTTTAATCTTGCCAATAGCCTTTGCTATGTTGTTTTTTGCCTGGCGGTTTATTTTCTGGCCGTTGGCCGAAGCGTCCGCTTTGAATTATTGTTGTTAACAACAGTTCTGATCTGGTTTTTCATACCGATGTATGGCCAGACCGTGATGTGGTTAACCGGCTCCTGTAATTATTTATGGTGCGGAACCCTTATTTTATTGGCCATTCTGCCCTTTCGTTTATATGAAGAAAAACAGGGCAAACTGCTTAATGGCATCTGGTTTGGGCTGCTGATGGTTCCGCTATTTTTTATCAGTGGTATTACCAATGAAAATACGGCCGGGGCGATGATTTTGATTATGATGCTATTTTGTGGGGTTTATTATAAACGCAAAATTAAGATTCCGACATTCGCCTACACCGGTTTATTTTTCTCCATCTGTGGTTTTTTATGCATGATCTTTGCCCCGGGAAACAACCTGCGGGTAGAGAATGAGTCGGCCGTTGCGGAGGTAACCATGATGGTGGGAGCAAATCCGATTATTACCCGGCTCGCTTATTTTGCTTACAATCTGTATGCTCTGATGCCATTGGTGATTCTGGCAGCTATCGCTTTTGTGTTATTAAAAAATGAAAAAAATAAAAAAGCAGGGGTGATTTTTGGGATCTTTACAGTGGCAGCCGCAGCAGCCATGGTTGTTATGCTGGCACCACCTAAATTTCCGCCTCGGGCGATGTTTGGGTTGGCGGCGTTTTTAATAATTGCCGTGGTTTACGCGCTGGCTCAGTTTAAGCTAACCGAAAAAAGGGTCAGAAAATTTGTAATCATTCCCGGTTGTGCGATCCTGCTGTTTTATATTATGTCCTGGGGTTATGTAGGTGTTGATGCAATTACGGTCAACAAACAGTATATTGCCCGGGTTGGGATTATAGAGGAGCATAAAAATGAATCCAGCATTCAGGTGCCGAGGATTTTACCCTTGTCCAGTCACAATGGTATGTATGGATTGAAGGATGTGCAGCTTGATCCCAATCATTGGGTCAATCGGGCACTAGCGGATTATTTTGGGGTTCCCAATATTGTATTATTACCTTAAGGACGAAGGTGTGTGATTTTGGAGATATTTAGATTAAAGATTAAGAAAATCGTGAATTGGGATTTTTTCCCGATATTGTTTTTTGGCTTGCTTGTGATGAGCTTTCATTTTTTTGTCAGACCCTCTGGAGATGATATTACCTATGGAACCGTTTTTTATCATCAGCCTGTTTTGGCTTTTATCCGTGACGCTTACTATACGTGGAGTTCACGGATTGTGATCATGCCGGTTGCGGCGTTTTTTGCCGGAAATTCATTCTGGCTTTTTTCGGTTGTAAATATCCTCGTTTATGGTCTGCTCGCGGTTATGATTTCGAGAATATTTGTCGATAAAAACAGACTTAAAACCAATTGGGCGCTTATTTTTCTTTTGATCTGCGTCCCCTTTGTTTCAATGATGACAACGGCTGGCTGGGTCGTGACTAACATTCATTATTTATGGCCGTTGACGTTTGCGCTGGTGGCTATTTACCCGATTAAGAAAATTTGTGTGGGAGAAATCATCAATTGGTATGAGTACCCGCTGTATTTTCTGGCCGCCATATTTGGAATGAATATGGAACTGGTTGCGGCCATACTCGTGTCAGTTTATCTTATTTTTTGTTTGTATTTTGGTTATCGCAAAAAAAATTCCATTTTTGTCATTCTCATGGCAGCGATTCTGGTCGGCAATCTTTTCTTTATTCTTCTATGTCCGGGAAATGGTGCTCGGGAAGTATCAGAAATTGTGGCCAATTTTCCAGAATATGCAACCTTCGGATTCGTTCAGAAGTTAACAGTCTCGGCAACCTCTCATATGTTCACCATCGATCAGAATTTTATTATGCTGACGGTAATGGCCATGGCTGGACTTTTTTCCTGGCAAAAATACAAAGCCTGGCTGCCCAGAATCATTGGGATCATCCCATTTGTTATCTGCTTGATGATCAATTGGGCTCGAATTCTTGTTTTAAGTCCAAAATTCGGCTTCCTGTTTTCGGTAATAACGGGAAAATCGATCCATGATTGGGTTACCTTATCCGGAATTATCGGAGGGCAGCTGAACTTTTATCACTATCTGGGCCTCGTGTTTATGTTTATATTTGTGTTATCATTGATTGCAATGACAGTTATTTTGTTTAAGGATGAGAAGACCTTTGGCGTTGCCATTCTGGCAATCGGGGCATCCATTATGTCCCGGGTAGTAATGGGGTTTTCGCCAACGGTGTATGCGTCTGGTGCCCGAACTTTTTTGTTTCAGTATATTGCCATGGTCATCTTTGGAGT
The DNA here is from genome assembly GCF_003260995.1 of Acetobacterium sp. KB-1. Lineage (NCBI taxonomy): Bacteria > Bacillati > Bacillota > Clostridia > Eubacteriales > Eubacteriaceae > Acetobacterium > Acetobacterium sp. KB-1. Next base: position 2,366,883 of record NZ_CP030040.1, on the reverse strand, counting down.
CTTGATGTACCGAGAATTCAATCCCTTAATGACGAGTAACAAACAAAACATGCTCTTTAAGCTACTTGGTTTTATGGGGGTATTGGGCTATCTGGAATCACTTTTAAAATTAATTTAAATAAAAAGCCACTCCAGGCCATCAGGTAGCGGGTGGCTTTTTCAATACGCTTTAAAGTATTTAAAGCGGCAGACTGTCAAAGAACCCGGTTTTCAAATTGAAAACCGGGTTCTTTTCGTGATCAGCAAAATGGGAGGCTTTTGAATTCCCGGTTACCGTATCGATTCGTTGCGGCGTAATAAAGGTTTCCCGGACAAATGACCCCGATCTGGGAATCGCGATCAGTCACTTTTTTATTGATCGATAGCGGTCTGTAGAATGTCATGGTCAAAAGCGTTACTGTAGCCATTTCCGAAAAGCAGGTCGTATTCAAGCAGCCAATGTTTGGCATTGAAGGCATTTGTTTCGGCAATGACTCTGTCGGCATCGATTATATCGGCGGTGAACAGGGCAAACTTATTCTGGTTGGCCCGGCTATCTCGCTGCTCCAGTAAAATCTTCCAGTAAAGCGGCAGATTCATCTGTGCGTCTTCCAGAACCGCAGCCCCCAGCAAGTTGGCATCGAGGGTGCCCCAGTTATTTGGACTAAGGTCATAATTGTTCCAGATCACAAAAGGGGTGGTGTAAAGATTATTATAATCGGCATCAGTCAGCGGACCTTCAGAAGCAAAACCCAGCTGGCGATAGATTTCGTAATCTTCTCCCAGGGTTGGCAGGTGATCGCCAAACATCACAATAATGGTGGGCTCCTGGTTGCTTTTAAAGTAGTCAATCAATTGGCCTAATGCGGCGTCGGCGTCATAAACCCCCTGGACATAGTTTTGCAGAAGCAGTTGATTTTGCGATGAAAGATCCGGTGCATCGACGGTAACATCAAAAGCGGGGAAGTTTTTATTATCATAGCCACCGTGGTTTTGCATCGTCACGAGAAAACAAAAGGCCGGGTCTGAGGACTGGGCGCGATGATTTTCAAAATTGGTAACAACTTTTTCAACGGCGACCTGATCCGAAATATAATTTCCGCGGTACTCTGAATCAGGAAAATCAATGTCAGCATCGAAGCTGTCAAAACCGATTAGCGGATAGACATCGTTGCGGTTCCAGAACCATTTTTCATAGGAATGGACAGCCATGGTGGTATAACCATCATTTTTCAAATAAGCCGGCAGTGCGGCGGTTTCTTCCTTGATATACTGCTGGTACGCCATCGAACCAGAGGGAAGAAAGCTGGTTTTATGCCCGGTGAGCACTTCAAACTCAGTATTGGCCGTACCGCCGCCAAATTCTGAAACCAGCAAATTGCCACTGACACCTTCCTGACGGATCTGATTGACGGTGGGTAGGGGATCTGCTGAAAAACTGACATTGGGGAGCTGGGTTGGGTCAAAAAAAGATTCGCTCATAATGAAAATAATATTCGGCGTTTGAAGGGCATTTGAGTCAACCAGGGTATTTGCTTGAAAGTCAAACTCGGAAAGAAGCGCCTCGATTGTTTCGGCATTGTAGTCTTCGGGTTTATCGATCATTATATATTTCATGTTGTTCATAAAAGCGATTAAAAAGCCATTGTGATCGTAATTAATGGTCTGGTTCCAGCGCAGATCTTCAATGCCAAGGGAAGTCAGGGTGTCCTGATTAAAAATAACCTGAGAAAAACAGGACCCCAGAAGAATCCCACAGGAAGCAAAGAGAATTATTCGGGATTTAATAGAGAAGCGTGGTTCTTTTACAAGAAATGGCATCAGACTAAGGAGCAGTAATAAAATCAGCAGACCCACAAAAGTTGTCGGCAAGTTGACTTCAATATCTGAAAGCACATTAAGGGCCTCGTTTTTTAAGAAAACATCCCAGGGTAAAAAGGGTTCACCCCGGAGATTGAATTTAAAGAAATTGATCAATCCCAGACCCATATAAAAAATGACAATCAGCAGGGACGTTGTACCCAGGCGAGATGTTAGTGCATATATAAGTGCAAAGGTTAATAACACAATCAGATAGCTTAAGTAAAAGCTGGTTAGTCCATAGTCGTTTTGCCACGCAAAGAAACCTAAGAGATTGTCGCGCTGAATCAGTTCAACAAAAAAAGCAATGAACAGCGGAAAAAGAAAAAACCATGAAAAAAAATGCGTGCGGCTTAATTGCGTCGGAAGGGTAGGGTCAGGGAAAAATTGTTTTGTCGGCAGGAGCGTTTTTTTAAATCTATTCATCAGTTATCGTTCCTTAATTGGTCTTTAAATAAGTCATGACCACTGATTTCAAGAAAAAATTAGTGGTCATGATCGATATCAAGTAAAGTATTTGCTCAGGTGTTGGATTCGTTTTATTCCAAAGTATCTTTAATCTCATCACTGATAGTAGTGGCCGTTTTCGAGGGCGTATAGGCTGTTTCATAAATAAACTGATATAAGGCTTCAATGTTTTCGACCAGCGTATCGGGAACAACATAGGAAACCCCGTCCAGCATATCAAGTGAAATCAGTTCGTCGGCAGGGAAGCGACTTTGCTCAATATCTTTTGACGGCATAAGCGCCAGATTTGCCCCATACTTGATTATTTCCAGGGTGCCCAAAGAGGTTTTAACATAAGGCAAGGTGGTCATGACCAGGTTATATTGTTCTTTAAGATCAAGGTTCAAAGCCTTTGACAAGACCTGTTCAAAAACAACTCGCTGCCGTAAGGTTCGGTCAAAGTCACCGTCGCCAACATAGCGTACCCGGCAGTAGGACAGGGCCTGGGAACCGTCAACAAGCTGAGGACCGGTCTCTTCTAAAAACGGGGAACCGGTCTCGACTTTTTCATTGACATCCATCAGGTATTCGTTAACCCAGTCTAATTCTTCTTCGGTTTCAATATCAATGGTGACACCGCCCACAGCATTGACCATCGAAACCATGGCGTTAAAGTCGATGGTGATGTAATCGGTGATGGTGGTATCAAAATTCTGATTGATGGTTTGCAGCGCCAGGCTTGGGCCACCATAAGCGTAGGCCGCATTTAACTTGTCATAGTCGTATTTGGGATTGATATAAACATAGGTGTCACGCATCAATGAGGCGACTTTAACCTTACTGTGCTCATAATCGGCAGTGGCAATCATGATGGTGTCGGTCCGTTCACCCTCAACATCATCTCGGCCGTCGACGCCAAAAACAGCAACATTAACAATTTTATGTTGCTTTGCAAAGCTGGCAGCTTCATCACTAATGCCATAGCGGCTTAAATTTCCGCTTAAATTACTGGTGACATTCCCTAAGAAAAAAGCATTGACAGCAAAGCCGGAGGCCATTAGAAAAATAATAATCAACAAGATCGCCCGGATGAATTTTTTCATAAAGCCTCTGGATTTTTTTCGTTTCTTGGGTAAAGACGAGGGCAGGATGACAGGCTTTGTTTTTTCTTTTTGAGAAGTCGGTTTATATTCCGCCTTAACGGTTCTCCGTGGGCGGGTATCTTGTTTTGAATTTCGTGTTGATGTTTTTTTGGATGATGGATTTCGTTTATTTTTGATGACACTTCTTTTTTCATTATTCAAATTTATACCTCATTTGGAAATCATTGGATCTGCACATATTCACTTGCAAATCTAAAGCAGAAACGCGACTTAGGATAGACTTATTCACGTCTTCAATTTGGAAATGAGTCCGAAATATTCTATGTTTTAGACTTCTAGGGGAGTATTATATCATATTTGTAAATATTTGTAAAAAAAATATGAATAGAAAAAGTGCGGTGGATATAAATCTTGTTATACATTTTAGGAAAACTTTGTTATAATAGTAGGCAAAGAATGATAGCGAATATAGGAGTGGGGTTATTATGGCAAATGAACAGGAACTCAATGAAAAAAATGAGTACTTTGAATATGTTGAATCACGCATTGAGAATTTAGAAAAGTTGATTTTGAAAAAAGATGAAGAGTTAAAATCGTTGATCCTCAGAACCGTGCAAAATGGACCAACACAGCCCGAGAAAAGTCTGCCCGGGGATAAGTCACCAATCCATGATCAGGGGAATATTGATCGTGTCTTTAAAGACCTTAAGGAAGAAGAAACCCGTTTTCTAGGCAGTGAGGGCGAGATGCCTCATTACAAGGCTGAGGAATTGAATAACCAGCTCATCAATATCGAAAAACGCGAAAAGATGGTGCAGGACATGTTGGATTCATTGGGCACGGCTCTGGCCATTTTAAAAAAACGTCACGAAGAAGTGAATCGAAAAGAAGCGACATTGAATCGTGAGTATCAAAAACTTCAGGAAATTGAAGCCCTATACCGGGATTCAGAAGGCTTGGACGCATTGACATCAACCTTTGGGCAGATTTCAATTGATGGAGGAAGTTCGCAAGAAAACCGCAGAACCTCCCTAAAAAATGACAACAAGGAGTGATTTGATGAAACTAAGTATTGGTAAATGTTGGGGTTTGTTATTCTTTGATATTGTTGGCTTGGCCATCTCGGGATATGCTTTTTTATTAGGGTATCAGGTAATTCAGACTCTTCCTAATGCGAATGCCTATATTATTCTGATGGGTTTTTTTGTCGGCATAAAAGTAATTGTTATAGCCTTATACGATTTAAATAGAAATATGCTCGGCAAAAATATTCCTTTTATCGGTGGAGCGATCTCAATCGTGGGGAATGGCATTATCTTTGCGATGTGTTTCTTTCTGATCCCCGAGGTACCGCTTAAATTTTTTATCGGCTTAATTATTGCAGACTTTCTGATAATCACGTTATGCCATTTTCTATGGTGGGTTCTCATTGGTAAAGATGGCAGTGACACAAATGATGAGAATACCCTGGTCGAAGATCGGACCGCCAGGAAAAAAAACAAAAAAGATCCTAAAAATGGATTAAGAAGTGAGCCATTAAAAACCGAAAAGAAGCCCGAAAAAAAGGGGCGAAGCGAGAAAAAAACATGGTTATCCCGGGATGAAGAAGCGGAGTCCGAGTATGACAGCATCTTTACCAGTTTGCTGGAAAATGAAAAAAAGGGTCAGCAACGCTATATGGAAGCCCCCAAAGTCAGTGAACCGCGAATCATAGAAGAAGAAAAACGCTATCAAACCAGTGATTTTCTTAATGAAGTCAAAGAAAATCTAAAAAAAGAGAATAGAATGCCGTTAAATCAAATGGAAGTCCGAAATGAATCCGGACCGGAAGATTTGGGTTTAAAAGCAAGGCCGGAAAAAAGGCCAGTGGAATTGCCGGCAATGGAATCCAGACCGAAAAATGGCACTGGGATTGGATCAGAAGCACCGCTCAATAACCGGTCAGCAGAATTGCCAGGAAAAATGCCCTCACAGATACCAGAAATGGAGATACCTAGCCTGGTCCCCCAACCCGGAAGTCAAGATCATTTTGCGGACTTGCCAACATTTAAGGAGACAAAACCCAGTTTTGAAAAAATGGAGGCATTAAAGACATCCAAAATGGAAGTGACCGATAGGGGTGACAATGAAGACGGTTTTCTTTCCATTGAGCGACGCCTGGGTTATCTGTTTCATGAAATTGAAAAGTCCATGCAGGAGACCCAATACCTACAAAGTGCGATCGGGGAGTTTCAGAAGGAAGTTGAAAACTATGAACCGATTGCCGGAGATGATAAAATTGTCGCCGCCGGGAATCTGATTCGTGAAAAATTAAAAATGATTATCGACAAACAGTTTGTAGTGGATGAGGTTTTGGATGATCTGATTCGTCTTTCAAAACTGATTAATAAACGAATTAATGATTTAGATGTGATTGAAGCGGGACTCAATCAGCGCAAAATCGCCTTGGATCAAAAGGATTTATTATTAGTTGAAGCAAAAAATCGAAACATGGTCGATAAAGAAATCGAAATCTTGCCGGAAGAAGTGGTACTCGAAAATCTCGACTCCGAGTTCATCGTGGCAGAAGGTGATTATGAATCAATCCGGAAATATCTGACCGAGAATCAGGAAGACTAGATAAAGATTAGCCAGTATCAGTTAAATTGTACGACCGGATAGATGCGTCGAGCCTGTACGGGTTTGGCGCACATCGGGTAATTTAATCGGTACGGAGCGTGCCAATTATTGGCGAAAAACGAACCATCCTTTTATCATAAACGATGGTTTTTTTTATTGCGAATTTTAAGCAGAAATGATATACTGCTCATTGTATAAAAGTGGGTGTATTGGCTAAAGATGCATCAAAACTTATTATTATTAGGAGGAAAAGAAATGAAAAAAATTACAAAGCTCGGTGTTTTGGTTATGGTCGTAGCGATGGTTTTATCATTGGCTGCTTGTTCCGGCGGAACAACAACCAGTGGTGACGCAAAGAAATATGTCGTTGCTACAGATACAACTTTCAAACCATTTGAGTATGAAAATGAAAAGGGTGAACGGGTTGGGATTGATATTGATCTCTTAGCCGCCATTGCCGAAGATCAGGGTTTCGCGTATGAATTGAAGGCTGTCGGCTTTGATGCAGCGTTAGGCGAAGTATCAACCGGTCAATCAGATGCGATGATCGCTGGAATGAGTATTACTGATGAACGAAAAAAAACCTTCGATTTTTCTGACCCATACTTTGATTCTGGTGTCGTGATGGCCGTATCATCTTCAAACGATACAATTAAGGCGTACGCAGATTTAAAAGGACTAAACGTAGCGGTCAAAACAGGAACTGAAGGGTCAACCTTTGCTGAATCGATTAAAGATCAGTATGGTTTTACAACATCTTCTTTCCCAGATTCGGCTAATATGTACGAAGATGTGAAAGCGGGAAATTCAGCGGCCTTATTTGAAGACTATCCCGTCGTTGGTGATGCTATCGCCAGCGGTGTGCCACTTAAAATGGTAACTGAAATGGAAAAAGGTAGTTCTTACGGATTTGCTGTTAAAGCCGGAGAAAATGCTGAGTTGCTTGAGATGTTTAATACTGGTTTGGCAAATGTAAAAGCCAATGGCAAGTACCAGGAAATCCTGGATACCTATATCAAAAAATAATCTGTTAGAAAAAATAACACGTTATTAATTTTGGAATCATCTGTCAGTGGATTATACCACTGACAGATGATTTCTCTAAGTTATCTAAAAGTGTTTACTTGCGTGATCCCTTGCGCGAGAGTAAAGACTATTGGACAACTGGAACCATAGAAGGAGGTTGACGTGAATATACTCGAATTAGTCGTACAGTATTGGCCCCGCCTGATTGCAGGTTTGGGTTTAACGGTTCAAATTACAATCATTTCACTTATTTGTGCCGGTATTTTAGGGATGGTTTTTGGTCTCTTGTCGGTATCAAAAAGAAAAACATTAAGAGCAATTGCTCTGGTTTATGTGGATGTTGTCCGGGGGACACCCTTATTGGTTCAGGCATTTTTTATCTACTTTGGTATTCCGCAGGTTCTGGGGATTCAATCAGATCCGGTTATTTCCGGGGTTATTACCTTAAGTCTGAATGCTGGTGGTTATCTGGCCGAGATTGTCCGTGGTGGGATTGAGTCGATTGGCAAAGGTCAGATGGAGGCCGCCCGGAGTTTGGGCTTACCTTACGGAATGGCAATGCGGAGCGTTATCTTACCCCAGGCGATTCGCACCATGACCCCGGCACTGATTAATCAGTGCATTATTACCTTAAAGGATACCTCACTTCTATCAGTAATCAGTGTGACCGAATTAACTCAAACCGGGCGGCTGATCATTGCCAATAATTTTCGCTCCTTTGAGGTGTGGTTTATTGTTGCGGTGATGTATTTTGTCATTATTATGATTTTATCAAAGATTTCAAAACGAATTGAAAGGAAAATGTCTTATGGGAAAAGTAATAATTAAGAACCTGAAAAAGAGTTTTGGTGACTTAGAAGTCCTGAAGGACATTAACCTGGAAGTGAAAGAACAGGAAGTAATCTGTATTATTGGAGCCTCCGGTTCGGGGAAAAGCACACTTTTGCGCTGTATCAATGCCCTAGAAGAAGCCACCAGTGGTACCGTTGAGGTGGATGGCAATGATATTACCAAGGCGGATGGCAATATCAACAAATACAGACAAGATATTGGTATGGTTTTTCAGCAATTTAATCTCTTCCCGCATATGACCGTCTTAAAAAATATTTCGTTTGCTCCGGTATCACTTAAGTTAAAAACAAAAGAAGAAGCCGAAGAAACCGCAATGAAGCTGCTAAGACGGGTTGATCTGGCCGAAAAAGCGAATGTTTATCCGGAACAGTTGTCCGGTGGTCAGCAGCAGCGGGTGGCTATTGCCCGGGCCCTGGCCATGAATCCGGATGTCATGCTTTTTGACGAACCGACCTCGGCCTTAGATCCTGAAATGGTGGGTGAGGTCTTAAATGTAATGAAGCAGCTGGCCAAAGATGGCATGACCATGATTGTGGTGACCCATGAAATGGGATTTGCGCGAGAGGTTGCCGATCGGGTAATCTTTATTGATGAAGGTTTTATCGTCGAAGAAGGTCCGCCAAGTGAAATTTTCGGCAATCCCAAAAATCAGAGAACCATCAATTTTCTAAATAAGGTCTTATAATTGCAATTGATTTATCAAGCCTGGATATCATAACGTTAAAAATCGATAACAAAAAATCATCTCATGTGAGATGGTTTTTTGACTTATGGTATTGATTTTACTTTTAGGGTATAATTGCCTATAGAATGCTTGAAAGGGGACTAAGAAAGTGATAATGATTAAAGAACTGTTTATAAAGTGGTCTGATTGGATAAAAATAAGGGTGCAAAAAAATAAGTTGAGAACTGCCGCCCTGCTGTCTGCCCTGCTTGCTCTGGCTGGTTTTTTTATGCCATTTATGAGCGCAAAAGCGAATCTATCGGTGTCAGGATTTATGAACAATACAGTGACGGTGATCAGTCCGGAGTATGACTTGATCAATTTTTCGCTGAGTGAGTTTGTAAAGCAGGAACCCATTGATCGCTTTGAGATATATGGGGTGCCGCTTGGTAATCTTAAAATACTGGATGTGCCGGTACTGGAGATGCTAAGAAATCCACTGCCGGATCAGGGTTACCTCAGCAGTGTGAATGAAGCCTTATCGAGTCCGGCACTGGATTACCTGGTCGATCCCAAGGTGCAGGAAATCATGGCAACCCGCTTTAATCATGGCGAAAGCATTAACGGGATGCTCACTGATGTATGGAAAATTGTTCAAAGCCTGAGAGGTCTGGCGGGTCGAGTCAATGAAGTGAGCATTCAGGCCCGACAATCCATGGATCGGGTTAACGCAGTGATGGCAACCATCGATGGCTATAAAGCGACTGCCAATGGTTTCGTTCTGTTCTTATTTCTTGTTATTCTAGCTTTAACAGCGCTTATTCTATATAAACGGGCCAGTATCAAGCTGTCTGTTTTTATTTCCGGATTGTTAGCAACTCTATTTATAGCAGTTGGGATTGGAACTGCGGTTGCCAATAATAAAATTAGTGAGCAGCTTGCCAGTTTGGCAAGTCAGGTAAACAGTGGTATTGTTGAGGTACTGCGGGCCATCTTAACTGGAACACTGGGAGATGTGGGTGCCTTTATCGCCAATTATCTCAGTGGCCAGGCAAATTTTATGATCATGTTTTTTACCCTCCGGTTAGAAGTCGGGTATTGGGTTATTCTGCTGGGTTTGGTGGGAACTTTTATACTGCTGCTTATGACAGCGAATCAAGAGCAACGGTTTAAAAAAGAAAGACAAACCGAGTTGGACGAATCGGTTTTAGCGAAAGAAATCGATCAAGCGATGAAAGTGCCGAGTGACGAACAGGCAAAGGCCGTATTAACAGAAGACGGGGAAATAAAAATATAATTTAGTCTAAAAAAAGGATGATCCGCGGATCATCCTTTTTGCTTATTCAACTAATTGTGAGATCTTAATGCTTTTGGTATGCTCAATCGGTTCCCATATTTCAATCGGTTTAATAAAACACAAAACATTAATGGGAATCCAGGAGGCCAGATAAAACCAGAAAGAAAAAACCGAAATGTTGTTGATCTGACGAATTTTTTTGCCTTCCAGCCATAATACCATGGCAGTAAAAATCACGCTGAAGATGACGCCGCCAATCGAAAAGAGAATGGCAAAGGTCAAAGCATTGGACCAGACACTGGTCGTAATAAACAGCATTCCTAAAATGATAAAGGAACAAATGGTATAAATACAGGTTAATACTTGCATAAAGGGAGCAACCAAAAACATCAGCATGTCCATAGCACAACGATTTTTATCCTTGACCACCGCGTCAATGAGTTGTTGCGAATACTGGTTAAAGCACTGAATGGTGCCGGTGGACCAGCGTTTGCGCTGAGACCAGGATTGATCAAAGGTAATCGGATGCTCATCGTAGGTAACCGCCTCGGGAACCCAGGCGACCCGGTAACCCTTGATAATGCACTGGGTGGTAAATTCGATATCTTCGGTTAGACTGAACGTTTTAAAACCTTCTTTTTTGATGACATCGGCATGCATCATAAATCCGGTTCCATTTAAGGTGGCGGACCAGCCTAATTTATGGCGGGCCAGGTTCATAAAACGATTCAGGGTCCAGTAAAACACTGATTGACAACCAGAAATCCAGGAATCACTCGGATTTTTGCTATCCCGGTAACCCTGAGCAATTTTTTCACCTGATTCCAGAACATTGTTCATTGAGGTGATAAAATGCTTATCGACCAGATTATCGGCATCAAAAATGCAAAAGGCATCGTAGACATCATTTTCTTTAAAAATATAATCAAAGAATTGAGAAAGGGCAGCGCCTTTTGACTTAACCTCAGCAGTACAGGTCATGATCTTGGCACCGTGAGAAAGAGCCACTTCTTTGGTATTGTCGGTGCAATTATTAGGAATGACATAGATATCCAGCAGTTCTTTTGGATAATCCTGCTGATGAAGGCTTTCAATGAGATTGCCAATTACCGCCGCCTCGTTTCGTGCGGCAACCACCACAGCAATGCGATTTTTGGGTGGGGAAAGGGTGTACTTATTGTGTTTGGTATAACCAAATAGGCCAATACCTAAATAGTAGATACCATAAATAAAAAACGGGATACCTAAAATAAATAACAGGGTAAAAATTTGTGAAACCATCTCTATTTAATTTCTCCTTCGTATTAAGTTATATCGATCGTTGTGAAAGCCAGCAAGAGGTTGTGTTGTTCGGATTAAATAACCACCTGATATAGTATAAATGCATTTTATTCATGACACAACCACCAGGAATTATATTCCAGGTGGTTGTGTGAGTTTATCTTCATCGCACTTAAGTTGTTTTATTTTAACACGAACCAGAGTATTTATCAAGGATAGGTGGTGTTTCCACATGCCGAAAGCATCGATATTTTAAGGTTATTCAAAGGTTTGTATTAATTTGATAGCGCTACAGATCCTCTAAATTATCTTTAATCAGGCGGGTACGTGGCATTTCAGTTTTATGCATATTGGCAAAATAGCCCCAGAGCATGATGAGTCCGATTGGCCAAATAAAAAGACTCCAGACAACTAGCCACCATTTAGAATAATAAAATGGTTTCTTTTCGGGAATATCGGATACTTGATTTTCTTTCATTAAATCTAATTCATCTGTTAACATTGTCGCATCCTCCTTTATCTTACTTATTGCATTATTGATACCCCAAAACGGAGATAAGCAACAAAAATGAAAAAACTTAAAAAATTAAAGGGTTCATTTTTGATTCACATTGAATGCTTATGATTAGGACATCAAAAATATTATTTGGAGGTCAGTAAAAAAATGGTAAAGCAAAAACGGAAAATGATGATAATTGGTGGTGTCGTATGTGCGGTGATTGTGTTGGGACTGGTCTGGGGGTATCAAACTTTTTTTAATCAGAAGTCAGAGCAGAGTACGGAGTATCGGGTGAAAAGTGAAGATATTGTCGATGATGATCGATTTACCGGGGTTATTGAAAGCCAGAACCGGCAAGAAGTGATTGCGACAAGTTCACAGCAAATCGCCGATATTTACGTGAGTGAAGGCGAGCAAGTTCCGGTAAACAAGGATCTCTACATCACAACAACAGGAGAAGTGATTCGATCAACAATTGCTGGTGAGGTATCAAAGATTTATTATGAGAAGGACAATACCGTATCGGTTGGTGGGAAAATAATGGAAATTGTTGATTATTCAAACTTGCAAATTAATTTAAAAGTTGAAGAAAATCAGTTATCCGACATCGAAGTGAATACATCCGCCGAGATTAACATTGACAGTATTGATCGTAGCATTAACGGAATCGTTTCTGAAATTAGTCGTGAAGCAACAAATGAAAAGGGCGTTGCATATTTTACAGCTAAGGTGAATTTTACCGGAGATGCGGATATTCGCATTGGTATGAATGCTGAAGTTATCATTGTCGAAGAAAGTGAAGAAGATGTTTTAACGGTTCCGGTTGACGCAATTCAATTCACCGGAGATGATAAAACCTATGTTAACATAGAAAATGATGATGGCAAAGTTGCGAGCCGCATGGTGACAACAGGGATCACCGATGGCGTAAAAATAGAGATAACAGAAGGCTTGAATGAGGGAGATATTGTGTTGATTCCAGAAATTATTTATGAAACAACGACCTTTTCCGGCCCTCAACAGACGGTGACCTCGAATGTCTGATGAAATTTTAAAAATGAATGATGTGGTTAAAACCTATATCATGGGTGAAGAGGAGCAGGTCGTTCTAAAAGGGATTGATCTTTTAATCAATCGCGGCGATTTTCTTTCCGTGCTGGGACCGTCCGGTTCGGGAAAATCCACCTTGATGAACATTATCGGCTGTCTGGATGTGCCTACTAGTGGGACCTATTATCTGTCTGGGGAACGCATTTGCGATCTGCCGGAAGCGGATCTTTCTCATATAAGGAACCGGGAAATTGGCTTTATTTTTCAGCAATTTCAGTTGCTGCAACGCTTATCCGCTCAGAAAAATGTGGAGCTGCCGCTTATTTATGCTGGAGTGCCCGAAAAAGAACGACAGCAGCGAAGTGCCCATATCTTAGAACGGGTGGGACTGGCAGATAAGATGAAAAACCGTCCTAATCAGTTATCCGGCGGCCAGCAGCAGCGGGTTGCCATTGCCCGGGCATTGGTTACTGAGCCAACCATTTTGTTGGCTGATGAACCAACCGGAGCGCTGGATCAGCAAACCGGCCATCAGATAATAAACCTTTTTAAGGAACTTAATGAAGAAGGAAAGACGATCGTGATGATCACCCACGATGCCGATGTGGCTAAAAATGGCAGCCGAATTGTCCGGATTGTCGATGGAAATCTCAGTGAGGGGGTATACAATGCTTAAGGAAAGTATTAAAATGGCATTAGAGAATATTATCAGCAACAAGATGCGATCATTTCTGACCATGCTGGGTATTATTATTGGGGTGGGATCGGTTATTGCGCTGATCACCATTGTTTCCGGAGCAACCAGTACCGTCACCGATCAGGTAGCTTCTATGGGGGCTAATACGGTGACTGTCCAGGTCTCCAGGTCTCCAGGTCCAGGGAACACCCTTGAAACAGGGGCTGACTCAGAGTGATGTCGATGAGATCTCAGAGCTTTCAAACGTAGAAGGAGTTGCCCCAACCATTTCCGGCCAGACAACGGTAACTTTTGAGGGAAACACGATGGATGAAATTAGTCTTCAGGGTAAGAATGACGTTTATTTTGAGAACACCGAAGATGTTATTTCATCCGGACGAATCATCAACATCCTTGATACCGAAAATGAAAGCCGAGTGGCATTAATTGGAAATGACATCGCCACGGAACTCTATGTGGGAAAAAATCCCATCGGCGAAGAAATTAAAATTGGTGGCATTACCTACCATGTTATTGGGATTTTGCAGGAATCGGACAACTTTGCCTCCGCCGATACCAATAATTCAGTGATCATTCCCTATACCACCGCCATGGGCGTTGTGGGAGCAAAATATATCAACAGTTTGACCGTTTATATTGCTGATGAAACTGTGGCAGAGACCACAACCCGGCAGGTTGAAGGCGTTTTAACAAAAGCCTTCAATGATGATGAAGATGGCTATTCCATTGTCAACATGCAAAGTATCCTGGATACCATTGAAGAAATGACCAATATTCTTTCGCTGATGCTGGCAGGAATCGCTTCGATCTCACTGGTAGTCGGGGGCATCGGGATTATGAACATGATGCTGGTTTCGGTCACCGAACGGACCAGCGAAATCGGTTTGCGAAAAGCGTTGGGAGCAGAACCCAAACAGATTCAGCTCCAATTTCTAATTGAATCGGTGGTGCTCTGTTTGATTGGCGGCGTTATTGGCTTTATACTCGGGGTCGTTTTGGCCTGGGTGGTAGCTTATCTGATCGGAACCAATTTTTTCCTGAGCGCATCGACTGTTATTTTAGCAATTGGCTTTTCTGCCATCATCGGCGTGGTTTTTGGTTTTACACCAGCCCGCAAAGCTTCCCGTCTTAACCCCATTGACGCCCTGCGAAGTATTTAGGAGAGAAAACAGGAGAAAAAAATGTTCAGTATTTTAATCTGCGAAGATGATAACCACATCCGCCGCCTGTTTCGGGATACCCTGGAAAAAGAAGGCTATTCGGTTTATGAAGCGGTTGACGGTGTTATGGCTCTGGAAGCGCTGGAAAAGAATCACATCGATCTGTTAATTACTGACGTCATGATGCCCCATATGGATGGGCATATCTTAACCAAAACACTGAGGGATGGGGGCTTTGAGCTCCCGATCCTGATGATCACCGCCAGGGAAAGCATCGATGATAAGAAAACCGGCTTTAAAGCAGGTACGGATGATTATATGGTAAAACCGGTGGACATTGATGAAATGCTCCTCCGGATTTTTGCCTTATTGCGCCGGGCCAAAATAGCCAATGAGCAACAGCTGGTGGTGGGAAAAACAATTCTGGATTATGAGGCCCTGACATTGAGTATCAGTGATGAAATCACAACCCTACCCAAAAAAGAGTTTATGCTACTGTTTAAACTGTTGTCAGCACCCAATCGCATTTTTACCCGGGCGCAAATTATGGATGAAATTTGGGGGTATGAAAGTGAAAGTGATCACCGTACCGTTGATGTCCACATCAAACGATTAAGGGAAAAACTGGAAAACAACCACGATTTTGAAATCATCACGGTCAAAGGCCTGGGCTATAAGGCCCGGGTTTTATAGTCTGGCCTAAGGAGTCATATGAAGAATAAAATTTTTCATTCAATCTATACAAAATTTCTGGTGACCTTTTTAGGGGTGCTTTTTTTCTCATCCACCTTAACCTTTGGCGTGATTTACTGGTCACAAGTGGGAAATGTGCTGGAGCAGATTCGGGTGGAATTGGTTAACCAGGCTCAGGCTGTTCAGACCCTGAATCAGGAAAAGTTGAGTGATGATGCCATCACTGGCTTATATACCCAAGGCATTGTAGTATCCCAAATTTATGCCAGCCTAGATGAAGTAGATGTGAGCCTGTCTGAGGATGAAATTGCAAAACTTGAAAATGGCGAGATTGTCTACCGGGACTCCCACCAAGGCCAGAACTTGCCGATGGCCCTGGGCAAACTGACCGATGGTTACGTTGTCAGCACACCGAATCTGGAGCGAAATCAAATCGCCGGTTTTGTGAACATTCAGCGAACCACCATGCTGGTAACCCTGTTAATTGGCTCGGTGCTGATTGTTATTGCGGTAGCGATGATTGCCAAACCGATTAAAGCTGTTTCGGAAGCCACTAAAAAAGTAGCTGATGGTGATTTTGATTTGCGACTAAAGGTGGTCGGTAAAGATGAGCTGGCGGTGCTGGCTCGGAATTTTAATATCATGACCGAAGCGCTTTCCCGAAACGATTATATTCATCGGGATTTTGTCAGTAATGTATCCCATGAGTTTAAAACCCCGATTGCCTCCATTAAAGGCTTTGGCAAGCTTTTAAAGGATCCGGAACTTTCGGAAATCCAGCGTCAGGAATACATTGACATCATTGTGGATGAAAGTGACCGGCTCTGGAAGCTGTCGGCCAATGTGTTAAAACTCTCGGAACTGGAAAATGGCGTTCTGGGACTGAAGAAAGAAGCTTTTTCGCTGGATGAATCGATCCGGCGGGTGGTGCTGCTGCTGCAGGAAAAGTGGGAAGCCAAAAATATCGATCTGGATATCCAGTTGGATGAAATGATCTACAAGGGCGATCAGGAGTTAATGGCTCAGGTTATTATTAATCTGTTGACCAATGCCATTCATCATACTCCGGAAAATGGTGAAATCAGGATTGATCTAAAGGCAACAGCTAAAGAAGTGATCGTTAAAATCGTCGATACCGGGAAGGGCATCACAAAAGAAGATCAGGAAAAAATCTTCGATCGCTTTTATAAAGCGGATCAATCCCGCAGTACTCCCGGTACCGGGCTGGGGCTCACTATTTCCCAGCGCATTGTCAGTCTTCATGGTGGAACCATTGCGGTGGAAAGCACTTTAGGAGCGGGTAGTACTTTTTGTGTTAGGTTGCCAAAATAAAAAAGCAGGGAGCAGCTCTGATCGTTCGTAACGATCAGAGCTGCTCCCTTTAATTACTTAACAGAGTAGGAAACTTAAATAGTTTACAGATCCTGGGCCAATTCGTTTTCTAATTCCTCAGCTTTTTCAAACTGAGAGTTGTAAAGTTTAGCATAAAAACCATCCTTGGCCAGCAGATCTTCATGGTTACCCTGTTCGACAATGTCGCCTTCATTCATAACCAGAATGAGGTCGGCATTTTTAATGGTGGACAAGCGGTGGGCGATGACAAAGCTGGTTCGCCCTTCCATCAGGTTATCCATGGCTTTCTGAATCAGCACCTCGGTACGGGTATCCACCGAGCTGGTGGCTTCATCCAGAATCAGGATTTTAGGATCAGCCAAAATGGCCCGGGCAATGGTTAAGAGTTGCTTTTGTCCCTGCGACACATTACTGGCTTCTTCATTTAAGAACATGTTATAACCATCCGGCAGGGTATGCACAAAATAGTCGACCTGAGCGGCTACGGCTGCGGCTTCTACCTCAGCATCAGTGGCATCCAGACGGCCATACTTGATATTGTCGCGGATGCTGGCATTGTAAAGCCAGGTATCCTGGAGCACCATCCCAAAGAGGCTGCGAAGATCGCCGCGGCTAAAGTCCATAATATTATGGCCATCCACGAGAATGGCACCGGATTTCACGTCATAAAAACGCATCAACAGCTTAACAATGGTGGTCTTACCGGCTCCGGTGGGACCAACAATGGCAATCTTCTGGCCTTCTTTGATATGAGCGGAAAAGTCTTTAATAACGGTTTTATCGGGGTTATAACCAAAGTTTACGTGGTCAAAATCGACACGACCAGATACTTTTGAGAGATCAAAAGCGGTGGTGCTTTCGGAAACTTCTTCTTCTTCTTCCAAAAAGGTGAAGACCCGTTCGGCAGCGGCAGTGGTTTGCTGCAAAATATTAGAAATATTGGCAATTTGCATAATCGGCTGGGTAAACTGGCGGACATATTGGATAAAGGCCTGAATGTCGCCAACACTTAAGCGTCCATTAACGGCCAGATAACCGCCTAGAATACAAACCGCCACATAGCCGAGGTTCCCGATAAAGGTCATCATCGGCATCATCAGTCCAGAAATGAACTGCGATTTCCAGGCCGAGCTGTAAAGGGTGGTGTTATAGTGGTCAAAGGTTTCGAAAGAAGATTCTTCACCGTTAAATGCTTTAACCACGTTATGCCCGCTGAACATTTCCTCCACGTGACCATTGATATGACCCAGATAGGTTTGCTGTTCGCTGAAATGGGGTTGGGACTTTTTAACAAGATTTACGACAATGACAAATGAGATTGGCACAATTAAAAGTGCCACAATGGTCATTTGCCAACTGATGGAGAACATCATAATCAGAATACCTAACAGGGTTGCCACAGAGGTGATAATTTGGGTGATGCTCTGGTTTAAGGTCTGATTGACCGTTTCAATATCATTGGTCAGGAAGGAAAGCACCTCACCATAACTGGTTTTGTCAAAATATTTAAACGGTAGTCGATTGATTTTGGCAAAAATATTTCGTCTGAGCTCATAAGTTACCTTCATCGAAATCCCGGTCATAATAAAGCCTTGGATATAAGAAAAAATCGCAGCGATGATGTAGAGACCAAGGAGCAACAGCATGATCTGACTAATATAGTTAAAATCAATGCCTTTGCCATTATCGGCAATCAGATTCATGACACCTTCAAAGATCGCCGTGGTGGCGTTTCCCAGTATTTTGGGGCCGACAATCATAAAGATGGTGGAAGCAATCGCAAAGATCAGCACAAAGAAGAGACTGATTTTATAGGCGGATAGGTAGCGGGTCAGTTTTTTAAGGCTGCCCTTGAAATCTTTGGGCTTCTCACCGGGTATCATGCCGGCGGGACCACCTGGACCCCGACCCATTCCGCCACCGCCCATGTTGCCACGTTTTGGTGTTTTAATATTTTTTTGATTGCTCATATGTTTAGTTCCTCCTCTGATAATTGTGAGGATGCTATTTCCTGATAGGTGGTACAGGTTTTTAATAGTTCATTGTGGGTTCCTTTGCCAACCACCCGGCCGTGATCCAGAACGATGATTTTCTCGGCATGCATAATGGTGTTAATTCGTTGGGCGACAATGAGTACGGTACTGTTACCGGTGTATTCTTTTAAAGCCCGTCGCAGAGTAATATCGGTTTTGTAGTCCAGCGCGGAAAAGCTGTCGTCAAAAATATAGATATCCGGTTTTCGTACCAGCGCCCGGGCAATCGATAGTCGCTGTTTTTGTTCGCCAGAGACATTGCTGCCGCCTTGGGCGATTTCCCGCTCAAAGCCGTCGGGACTGCTTTTAATAAACTCGGTAGCCTGAGCAACCTGAGCAGCAATAGCTAAATCTTCTTCGTTGGCAAGTTGATCGCCATATTTAAGATTGGAGGCCACAGTGCCGGAAAATAACACCCCTTTTTGGGGAATGTAACCAATTTTTTCGCGCAGATCGTGTTGGGTGACCTCGCGGATATCGATGTCATCGATTTTAACAGTACCCGAGGTGACATCGAAAAACCGGGGAATCAGGTTAATCAGGGTTGATTTACCTGAACCGGTGGAACCAATAAAGGCGGTTGTTTCGCCCGGATTGGCCACAAAGTTGATATCATGAAGGACATCTTCCTCAGCTCCTTCATAGCGGAAGGAGACATGGTCAAAGACCAGGGTGGTTTGCTCGTTCATTGGTAGTTTTTTTGGTTCGGCGGGATCGACAATATTCGGTTTAACGGCCAGTACTTCCTGAATACGATCGCCGGAAACGGCAGCCCGGGGAATCATAATAAACATCATCGACATCATCAGGAAGGAGAAAATAATCTGCATGGTATATTGCATAAAGGCCATCATATCACCAACCTGCATGGCTGAATCGGCGATTTGATGAGCACCGACCCAAACCACTAGCAGTGTGACGCCATTCATGATAAACATCATGGTTGGCATCATAAAGACCATCGCTCGGTTTACAAAAAGATTATTAGCGGTCGTTTCTTTGTTTACCGAATCAAAACGATTTTCTTCAAAGTTCTGGTTGCCAAAAGCCCGCACCACCATCAAGCCGGTCAGGCTCTCCCGGGTGACGAGGTTTAGTTTATCCACCAGTTTCTGGATTAGTTTAAAGCGAGGCATGGCAATGGTAAATACGACACCAATAATCATCATAATCGCTAAAACCGCCACAACGATAATCCAACCCATGGAGGTGGTTCGGCGTAGGGCCATAATAATCCCGCCAATGGCCAGAATTGGTGAATAGCAGAGAATTCGAATGCCCATAATCAGAATGGTCTGGATTTGGGTGATATCATTGGTGTTTCGGGTGATCAGTGATGCTGTCGAGAACTTATCAAACTCGGTATTAGAAAAACACTGGACCTTCTTGAAGACATCCCGGCGGAGACTTTGGGAAACCCCAGCCGCAATTCGGGCTGAAAAAAAGCCCACCGCAATGGCGGCTAAAATGCTGATCAAAGAAAGCAGTAGCATCATCGCGCCAATTTTTAAAATATAGAAAGTTTGAATGGCACCGACATCCACCCCAAGTTCGTTATAGAATTGGGTGGTGAATTGGACAGCGGTTTGAATTTGCATCGATTCAGGAGTTTGGGCAGCCTGTTCGCGGGCTTTGTCAAAGGTGTCCGGGGGCAATTGTGTGAGCATCGGCAAGGCCTGATAAAGCTGGTCTAAATCCAGATCGGTCGCGCTTTCGGCGGCGCTGGCATCGGCGGCGCTGGTATCCATTGAACGCATGGCATTGATAAATGTCCAGGTGGCTGTTCCAAAGATGGGATCCAGCGTTTTGAAAGTTTCCGCATTGGGATTTGTAAGGACATAAATACTTTGGGTTTTCAGTGTCGGGAATTTCTCGACGGTGGCGCCATAGTCTGGATTAGTAGCGTCATCCGGGCTCATCAGCAGGTAGTTATCTGACACCGTCTGCTTTTCTGCAGTGGTCATAAAGGTCGTCATTAAGGCATAGCCATCTTCGCTGATAGCTTCCGGCGTTGCGTGTTCAATCCCGTTTTGCTGGATGCCCACATTGACAATATCCGACATGAAGTTTGGCAGGTTCAGGTCGGATATCGCTTGCACAAAAAGCAGTGCCAGGGTAATGAAAAGGACCCCGAGATAGGGTTTTAAATAGCGTGAAAGCTTGATCATGTTGTTTTCCTTTCTGCATTTTCTTTCAAGTCGCCTTGTTGCTGATCGATCTGATCAAAGGCGACCGCTAATTTGTCGAGTAAAAGAACAAGGGACTGGGTATCTTCTTCACCCAGCGTGGTTGCTGCTTCATCATAGATTTGGAAGCATGACTTTGAAACATCGTCTTCGAGTTGTCGGCCGGTATCGGTAAGCTTAACGTAAACCAGGCGGCGATCCTTACTTGAGGCAATCCGTTCTACATAGCCAAGCTTTTCCAAAGTTGAAATCGTTTGAGAAACGCCAGGCATCGAAATTGCGGTTTCTCGGCTGAGCTGAGAAATTTTCACGCCGGGAGCCAACGTGAGATTGTTTAACTGAGCGTCTTTTTGCTCCTCGTCATACATTGTTTTAAGGGTTTTTAACATAAAAAATTCATGGGGTTTAAGGTCTTTCATCAGACATTTATGAATGCGACCCATACTTGACTTTTTTATGCGGTGAAAAGCGTGAAACAGTTCGTGTCCAGTTGTATTCAATGCGTACTCCTTTCGTAGATTAATGATTAATTAAAGTAATAATTAACTAACATAATAGTTAATTTACTTAAGTAAATCTATTATAAACGAAGATTGGAATTATGCAAGGCAAAAGAATTTTGAAATGCATTAACATAAAGATTTATGCTATAATATTTTGGTAACTTAAGGAAAATTAAGTATAAGGAGCAGAAAATTGAGTATGACCAAGAAAAAAGAAGCATTTAGAGAGACTTTAAAATATGCGTTTATTCAAACCCTGCCCGTTCTTTTTGGTTATCTTTTCATGGGGATGGCCTTTGGCATTCTGCTGGAAAAAGCGGGCTACAATTTTATCTGGGCATTTTTCATCAGTCTGATTATTTATGCCGGTTCGATGCAATTTGTTTTGATTGGACTACTGAGTGGCGGCATGGGGCTACTGTCATTGATTGTCCTGACCCTGTCGGTACAGAGTCGTCATATCTTTTATGGGTTATCCTTCATTGAAAAATTTAAGGCGATGGGAAGATATGGCTGGTATATGATTTTTTCACTAACTGACGAAACCTATTCGCTACTGTGCGGTATGAATATACCCAAAGAACTCAATCAGAAGCAGGTGTTTTTTACCGTAGCGGCCCTGGATCAAAGCTACTGGATTGTCGGCTGCACTCTTGGTGCGATCATTGGCAGTTTCATCGGTTTTGATACCACCGGCATCGATTTTGCGATGACAGCCCTGTTTGTGGTTATCTTTATTGAGCAGTGGTATAGCTATCAATCGCATTTGCCTGCTCTGGTCGGGATGTTTTGTGGGATCGTCTCGCTTTTTGTATTTGGTGCCAATGCATTTATTCTACCGGCGTTGATTGCCGCCGTATGTTTGCTGCTCGTTTTTAGAAATAGTATAAAACAAGGGGAGAACAAGGAGGTGGTTCAATGAGTCCGGAAATAACAACACCCTTACTGGTCGTGTTGGTGGTGGCCGTCTGTACCTTTATGACCCGCTTTCTGCCTTTTGCCCTTTTCGGTGGCGGAAAGGAAGTACCGGCTCTGGTTAAAACCCTGGGTGATCTGCTACCGCCAGCGGTTATTGCCATTCTGGTGGTTTATTGTTTAAAGGGGGTCAGCTTAATGGTGCCGCCGCATGGATTTCCCGAGTATCTTGCAGTGGGAATTGTGGCATTGCTTCACGTCTGGAAGCGCAATAACCTGCTGAGCATTGGTGGCGGAACTCTGGTTTATATGGTACTGATCCAAATGGTATTTATCTAGTCGGAAATAAAGGGAGAGACAGATGAAAAGAGGTCGTGATGTTTAAAATCGGTGAGTTTTCAAAATTGACCCAGGTATCGATTCGGATGCTCCGCTATTATGATGAAAATAACTTGCTGAAACCGGCTCAGACGGACCCTTTTACGGGCTATCGTCTGTATTCGGTGGAGCAAATTCCGCGGCTGCAAAAAATTATCTTCTTGCGCGATGTTGGCTATACCGTTGCAGAGATTGGGGCGGCGCTAAAAAATTGGAGCGGTGATTTTATGGCGGATCAATTAAAAAGCAAACAAATCGAAGTACAGCAATTACTGGAACAAGAACAGGAAAAGCTAAGCAGAATAAAAACGGCGTTGGACAGCATTAAGAAAGATGAAATCGGTATTCATTATAACTTTATCATTAAGCAGATTCCTTCATACCCGGTTATTTCACTGCGACGGGTGATCGCAAATTATTTTTGTGAGGGATTACTTTGGAAAGAACTAGCCGAATTAACAAACGAAAGAAAAATTGAGCTACCAGTAACTGAGCAGTGCTTTGCTGTTTACCATGACAATGAGTTTAAGGAAGCCGATGTGGATGTGGAGGTCTGTATGGTGGTTACAAAAGCTGTGGCTGTGGACGAACCGCTGTGCTTTCGAAATACAGAAGCGGTGGCGATGATGGCCTGCACGATGGTTTATGGCCCCTATGAAAATATCTCCGGGGCTTTTCGCTCGCTGGCTTATTGGCTGACTGGACATGCCGGTTATAGAATGAAGGGAAAAAACCGGCAAATCTGTCATCGGGGCCCCTGGAATGAAGAAAATCCGGCTCACTATCTGACCGAAATTCAGATTGAACTGGAAAAAGTAAATTAAAACATGGGGGCAGTTTTTTGTTTATAAATCAGTTTTTATTTCCTTGCCCCATACAGAAAGGCTGCCCAGAATCGGAATAAGACGATTCGTGTTTCTGGTTAATTCATACTCGACTCTTAAGGGCATTTCGTTATATTGCGTGCGGAGGATCAGACCATCCGCTTCGAGTTCCTTCAATGAGGAAGCGAGCATGGTGTTGGTTATGCCCTTAATTTTTTTTCGTAACGCATTATAACGGGTGGGCCCATCGTTATATAATGCACAGAGGATGGGAATCTTCCATTTGCCACCAATGATTTCAAGGGCAGCTGAAAGGGGACATTTTTCTTGGCACGGGCAGATGTTTCCGGAACATAAGGAAGTTTTATTTTCAGAGGTAGTCATTTTTTTCTTAGCTCCTTTCTATTTTCGTATGTGATCATATTTTTTTGCGTAGTTTACAAGCTTTAGTTGGAGTACTATAATTGTATCAGGTAGTAATTGCGGAGTCAATTGCTATACTAAACTTTGGAGGAATTTAAAATGGTTATTAATGAAGAAATGAAAAGTGTTATCGAAAACTCGGCGTTTCTGACAATTGTGACAATGTGTCCCGATGGCAGCCCACACCCCATTATTGTTGGTAGCGGTGAAGTTGAAGGTGACCATGTTTCGGTCGGAGTCTATGCAATGAAGGTGACTTCGGAAAATCTTAAGAAAAATGATTGCGCGATGCTGTTGGCCGCTCAAAAAGTTGAGGGTGGTGCCAAAGGTTGCCGTTTTACCGGCAGCGCAAGAGTTTCTGATGGAAAATTTATATTTACGGCAACAAAGGCAGAAGCACTTATTTAAATCAATTAGGATATAAGATTAAATAAAAACCGCTGATTATGAAAGAGATAAAAGTCTTTGTAATCAGTGGTTTTTATTTACTTACGGATATCTTAACATAATTTTTTAAAGATAAAAATGATTTATGATAAGGCCTAAAAGCTGGCGCTTATTTTTACCCGCATTGAACTGGGGAAAATATAAGTGGTCGATAAAAGGGGACCGTGAACAAAAGGTTATTTCAGATAACGATTAAATGCTTTATCGACATCAAAATGAACGTCTTTAAAAAATAGAAACAGCCAAAGGGCTAAAGAAGCGAGAGCAAAATAGAAACTGATGAAATGTGAGAGTAAAGCACCTGCGAATAAAATGAGCGCCCATAAGGCGAATTGATTCCGCATATCTTTGCTCATTCGTTGGGTGTCATAGGAGTGTCGCAGTTCTTTGGGTAAGGTGTTGAAGCCACTAATTAAAATCGCCGCCTTTTCTTTTAAAAGCGCAAAAATAAATGCCAATAATACAAAAATGATTGCCAGAACAAAACAAGAGATAGCGAATATATTATTCGTAGTCATAAGAGTGCCTCCTAGAAAAAATGAATACAATCTGACTTTTTAAAATATAGATTAATTAAATTATAAAGGAAGCGGTTGATGATGTCAATGGAACCGGTTGGTCGGAAATAGATTCGTGAGATTCTAATTAAACACGCGATCAAAATAATCATTATCGCTTGGCCGAATGTTTGTTTTTAAATTAAAGCATAAGACCTATTGACTCTCACACCGTGGTAGGGTCTAGAATAATAAATAGGTAGTTACGAAGCTCATGGGATGTTCGCAATTACTTAATTAACAATAGAATTATGGAGGTAAGCGCATGGAAAACGATCATTTAAAACCGATTGGAACAATTCATGTTGAAGGAACAGAGATGTTTATCGAACTGGACGAAAGATATCGTCAAGGATTGGCAGGATTGGACGGATTTTCCCACATCAATGTATTATGGTGGTTTAGCGAATTTGACAATCAAGAAGCCCGCGGGATGCTTTCATCACCCCAGCCCTATAAACAGGCTCCGGAGGTGATGGGAGTCTTTGCCACCCGCTCTCCGCTCCGGCCCAATCCGCTGGCATTAACCGCGGTTTCGGTATTGGATCTTGACAATCAAACTGGGATCATCAAGATTGCCTATATTGATGCCAATGATGGAACACCGGTGCTGGACATCAAACCCTACACCCCCAGTCTGGATCGGGTCGAAAACCCGCAGGTACCGAGCTGGTGCGATCACTGGCCCAAAAGTGTTGAAACATCGGGGGCTTTTAATTGGGCCGAGGAGTTTAACTTCTGAAAATTGATCCTTTCAAAATTTAGTCAAATGACCGGTTACGCAAATTATTGTGTTACCGGTCATTTGTGTTACCGACTGGCAATCAGAAATTTAATCTTAATCCCCTGCTCGGCAAACATTTTTTCGTGCTCGGTTTTTATATTGTCCGGGTAGTCGGCGGTGTGAAGATCGGGGATCAGGGTCGTGATGGTAAAACCGGCTGCTTCAAAGTATTTGATGGAATCATTAAATAGTTCATCATTGTCGGTTTTAAAATGGATTTCCCCGTTTTTGGATAAGAGTTTCTTATACTTTTCCAGCTGTTTGCTATGCGTCAGACGTTTTTTCTGGTAGCGGCGGCGCGGCCAGGGATTACAGAAATTAATGTAAATCCGCTCGACACCATCCTCTGGGGAGAGGACGGTGTCAATACGTTCAATGTCCCAGGACATGATTTGCACGTTATCAACAGACGCATTGGTGTTTAAATAAGCAGCTACAATATTGCGTTTAGCCAAACCCAGCACCGCGTCAATCAGATCAATGGCAAGATAGTTAATCTCCGGATGGCGGCTGCCTAACGCAGCAATAAAGGTACCTTTTCCGCAGCCCAATTCAATATGAAGGGGTTGCTTTTTTTTAAATAAGTGTTGCCATTGCCCCCGATGATCCGGGGGGGCAGCCTGAAAAAATCCGCAGGCCTCCAGTTCCGGGCGGGCCCAGGGTTTGGGTCGTAGATGCATGTTGTTACTCCTTTGGTTAATCGATTATATATAAGTTGAATTAAAATTAATGTAGGGGCGATTATTAATCGCCCGCACACGGCACAATTACAAGTATCAATTTGCAAAATTCTTTAATCAAACATAGATCGTATCGTTTAATAATTTATAGCTCAATAATTTTTGTCGCCAAATGGTCAATAAAGGACTGGTCATGCTCCACAAAAATCATGGTTGGCGGGGTCTTAAGCAAAAGTTCTTCAATCTGTACCCGGGAAAGCACATCAATATAATTTAGTGGTTCGTCCCACAAATACAAGTGGGCCGATTGACAAAGGCTGCGGGCTAAACAGACCTTCTTTTTTTGACCTTCGCTGAAGCTTTTCATATCTTTTTCGAATTGTTCCCGGTTGAATCCCAGCTTTCGCAGGATGGTCTTAAACAGGCTCTCATCAATCTCTTCACAACGGGAATAATGACGGAGATCCCCGGTCAGAAAGTGAGTGTCCTGAGGAATATGTGAAAGCTGCAGCTGGCTGCCCAGGTTTAGATTGCCGGAAAAAGGGATGAGTTCACCCAGCAGTAGTTTAAGCAGACTGGATTTCCCCGAGCCGTTCGGACCGATAATGGCAATGCGGTCACCCTGATTGATCTCGAAGCTTAAGTCTTTTAAAATTGGCCGATCACCATAGCAAAGGGACAGGTTTTTGGCTGAAATCAGTCGGTCTTTTTGATAAGCACGGGGTCGGATCTGGAGCGTATCGGCCCAGTCAATGTTCTTAAGCAGTTTTTCTTTTGACTCAATACTTTTATGCTGGCGTTTTTTAAGCGACTTGGATCGTTTCATCATTTTAGCCGACTGATGGCCGATGTGGCCACGGTCGGGACGAAGTCCTGAAACGCGTTGGCCGTTTTTGGATTTTTCAACGGCATTTGACCAGTTTTCGGTTTGCTTGGCGGCCGTTTTTAATTGACCAATTTCCTGTTTGAGTTTCTTATCCTGATTGAATTCAAACTGATCCTGACGCTGTTTGTTAAAGAGCCAGGTGGAATAGTTGCCTTTCTGGATGTCGATGTTCATTTTATTAATTGACAAGACATGATCCACACAGTTATCCAGAAAGGCGCGGTCGTGGGAAACCAGAATAAAACCCTGCTTTTTATTCAAATATGCACTGACGATTTGACGGCCGTCCAGATCCAGATGATTGGTAGGTTCATCAATTAAGAGAAATTGATGAGGTTTTAAAAATAAGGCCGCCAGTAATACCTTGGTTTGTTCACCCCGGCTCAGGGTTTGAAAGGGTCGATTAAGCAATTCAGGCTCCAGACTAAGCAGCGATAGTTCTCGCTGCAGTTCCCAGATTTCATAGTCATCATAAATGGCATCGACAATCGTGCTGGTAAGCAAGGAAGGGTTCTGGATTTCAAAGGGAAAATACTCAAAATCGACCGTTTTGGTGATCACACCGGTGTAGTCATAAAGACCCATCAGAAGTTTTAAAAAGGTTGTTTTACCCCGGCCATTTCGGCCGATAAAACCCAGCTTCCAGTTCGTGTCAATAGTAAAAGAAACATCTTCAAAAATATTTTCGTAGCTGTTTTCGTAGTTAAAGCTTAAGTGTGATATGGAAATTTGTGACATCATTGTACCTCCGCTGCCAAGCCCGATAATAGAGGCTTTGACAAGTAAAAAACCGCAAGAAAACTATCCTGCGGCTCAATGATGGACAACACAAAAAATCCTTACTAAAGGAGTTGATGGTGCTAAAGAGGCAGTGCTTTTTTCGTAATTTTCTTGCTTAAGCGCACCAAAACAAGAGGTTTATCCTCTGGATTGAAAGCACTTTCCAATTGTTTCTTAGCAAGATAAATTACGCATCCTCTTAACTCCTTTTCGTATTTTTATTATAGTCTAACATTTTTTTAAAAAGAATTCAATCCCAAAACGTTTTATTAGTATCTAATGCAGGACTTAGTCAAGGATTTAAAAACGAAACCTGTTCTTCTGCCGGGGGATAGACCTTCAGCTTTTCTTTAATCGGCTTGCTATAGCTGTTGGACAGGCCAAAGCCCTGGCGCAGGGGATTGAGCCTACCGTAGAGCTCGTCCTTGTATTCTTTGGGAGCGCCGCCTTTTTTGTACAGGCGCCAAAGGGTGTCATACTTTTCCGGATAGGTGGTTTTAATAAAATCAAAAAATGCCGGTTTAGTAGCACCG
The DNA here is from genome assembly GCF_003260995.1 of Acetobacterium sp. KB-1. NCBI lineage: Bacteria > Bacillati > Bacillota > Clostridia > Eubacteriales > Eubacteriaceae > Acetobacterium > Acetobacterium sp. KB-1. The sequence continues at coordinate 2,338,374 of NZ_CP030040.1, read as the reverse complement.
CGCAAATAAAGGGCGCCGGGCAGCACATAATCGATACCGGCCTCCTTTCCGGCAGCAAACAAGGCCGTCAGGGTTTCGGAATCATCAGTCAGGGTCGGAATAATCGGCATCAGATGGTGACCGACGGAGGCATTGGTTTTTCTAAAAGCTTTAAGCATCTCAAAGCGGGCCTGGCCAGACACGGCGCCGGGCTCGATTTTTTTTCGAATGGATTCGTCAAGAGTGGTCACTGTGGCGGCCACATTGATATAGGTTATCCGGGATAATGCGTCAATCAGGTCATAATCCCGGAGCACCAGATCCGATTTGGTGGAAATAATTGCCGGTGTTTTGTATTTGATCAGTAACCTTAATATTTCTGGCATCAGCTGGTACTGGGCTTCCGCCGGTTGATAGCTGTCTGTGACACCGCCAATATTGACAATTTCCCGCTTCCAGTTTGGTGAGGAGAGTTGTTTTTCGAGTACTTCAATGATATTTGTTTTGACCGAAATATTGCTTGAGAAATCATGATAGCCGCTAAAACCATGGGTTCCCATGGCATAGCAGTAACGGCAGCCATGGCGACAACCTTTATAAATATTTAAATCCCAGCCATAGGGAATTTTTCGTTTCAATTCGTGTAGGGCAGTCGTACAGGTAATCGCGTGATACTCAGGCATGTGGACCTCCTTAGGGTTTCTTTAATCATTACTTAAGTATATGTCATAAAAGTTTAGGGTGTCCACAAGAATTTATGGTAAAATTATTTACTGTTTCGCATTTGATTTCTGGATATTAAATACAAATGTTTAAAATAAAGGGTAATAAATAACATAAGATCACATAAAGGGGGCAAAGGCGTGAGCAATCATAGGGGAAGAAAAGTAGTCGCGGTCGTTGTAATTATCATGCTCATACTTCTGCTGTTGGGGGCTGGGGCATATCTAGCACTGGAAGAGCTGGTTGGGAGTATGAACATCCAATCATTTTTCGATGAATCCGAAGCCCAGCAAAATGAAGAAATCGCTGAAAGTCGGCAGCAGGCCTTTGATGGGTATGCTTTCCTTGAGGAAAATGAACGACAGGCTTATACTCGGGTTGTTCGGATGCTTACCGATTTTGAGACTGAGGTTAAGGTGAGTGGCGTCAACACTGAAGAAATTGAGCGAGTACTTTCTGCAATTGATTATGATTACCCGGAAATATTCTGGGTTGGAGAATTTTCCTACTACTATGACGAATATGATCAAAAAGTCAGTAAAGTCATCATTGAGTATCCCTACGACGAAACCGAAAAGGATCGGCGACAGGCTGAGATAGAAGCGGCTTTTCAGGAATACAGTAGTGGTATGAGTAGTGGTATGAGTGAGTATGAAAAAGTGAAATATGCCTACGAATATGTGATAAAAAACACCGTCTATCAGGAAGATCGCGAGGATGATCAGAACATTTACAGTGTTTTCGGAAAAAAAGGCTCGGTCTGTGCCGGGTATTCCAAAGCTATTCAATATCTATTGAAACGCACCGGAATTGAGTGTTCTTATGTGGCGGGAGAGGCCATCGGCCAGGGTGCTCATGCCTGGAATATTGTCCGGGTTGACGGGGAGTATTATTATCTGGATGCCACCTGGGGGGAATTTAATGTTGAAGATAATTTAGAGCCAGAAAAGAGTATCTTCTACGATTATTTCTGTGTTACTACGGCAGAACTTCTTAAATCACATCGTCCCGATCAGCGATTGATTGCCTATCCGGAATTTACCGCCACGGCAGCCAATTACTTTGTCAAAGAAAACAAGCGCTATGATTTAAGCAAACAAAGCGAGGTGAAGCGCTTTGTGAGAGATTTGGAAGTAGCGCTGAATTCAGGAGAAAAATATTTTCATTATGCCATTATCGACGCCAATACCATCAGCGTCGCCGAAGACCTGATGGACGAGGTTTTGGGCTCTTACTACTGGTTCTCCAGTGAGGATAGTTTGTCAAATACGATCGAGCTTTATTAACGTGTAAATAAAATTCAAAGTTATCAAAAAGCCCCATTCTGATTTTAGAATGGGGCTTCAAACTGTCAAGAAAGATAACCCAGTACCGACAACTAAAGCCTCATTCCATCGCAATTAGCTGAACGCCGTGTACGCCGTCCAGGGCTTCTAACATCGCCATCAACTCATCAATGGTTAAGATTAGATCCTTTCCGTCCAGGGTCACAATCACAACGGCAGCCTGGTTAATTGGGATATCCTGATGAATGGTGATAATGCTGGTCTGGTGATCCCGGAGAATCGTCAAAATATTGGAAAGAATTCCGGGTGTATCGTCAAGCTTAAAAGAAAGTGTAAACTTACGACCATAATTTTCCGAAGGGGTAAAAATGTAGTCCTTATATTTATAGTAGGTGCTACGGCTGATGCCCACCTTTTTTACCGCATCACTGACCGATTTACACTGGGCAGATTCCATTAAAATGCGGGCTTCTACCACCTTGGAATAATAATCGGGCAGTATTTTTTTATTAACAATCAGATAATCTTTAATCATTGGTCTAACCTCCTAAAACCTGGACACCGGTATGATCGGGAGATAGCGGAATGATTCGCCATCCCGGTGCTTTTTGTGCTAAATAGGCAAGCATCTCGCGCTCAAAATCCTGGTTGCTGACTGAATTAATGACCAGAATGGTCGGGCCGGCACCGCTGATACAGGTGTTGAGACACCCCATTTCCCGGGCTTTTTTGGTCATCACATCGTAGTGGACAATCAGTTTTTTACGATAGGGCTGGTGCAGGCGATCCTTCATACACAGCTTTAAAATATCCGGGCAACCGTTGGCCAGAGCCAGATAGGTCATCGTTGCCCGGGGCAGATTATGGGTGGCATCGCCAAAACTGATTTTTTTAGGTAAAACCTGACGGGCATCGGCCGTGGATAGGGGAAAGTCCGGTACCAGCGCGTAGAATTCATAACAGGGGTGAACCGCGCTCTTGATGTAGATGTTTTTGCCGCGATCGTTCATGGAAACGACCAGCCCCCCGAAGATGGCTGGAGCGACGTTATCCGGGTGTCCTTCCAGCTCCACCGCGATATCAAAAAGTTCTTCGGTCGATAAGGGTGATCCAATCAGGGTGTTGGCACCAAAAAGTCCGCCAACAATACAGGTGGCGGAACTGCCCAGTCCCCGGCTGATGGGGATATCCACATCGGTGTGGATATAAAGTCCCTTGGGATGGTAACCCACTTTTTTAAACACCTTTTGCATCGAACGATAAACCAGATTGGTATCGCTTTGATACTTCCGTTCAACGCCCCGGATTGTCAGCTTGCCGTCATTTTTTTCTTCAAAACTGAAGGTATTGTAAATTGACAGTGCCAGACCAAAGGCGTCAAACCCCGGGCCGATGTTGGCACTGGTTCCCGGAACCCGAACCTTAATCATTTTGTTCCACCTGATTGTGTACCTGATTGTTTAAAAAATCAAGAACGGCCTGAGGCATTTCGGCTTTATCACATTGTCCCTGATGCTGATTGGCTTTTTTGTCGAGATCCTTTAATGGCTGGGGAATAGTGGTACCGGTTTTTTCAGCCAGAACCGTTAAAAGTTCATAATCATTGCACGTACAGTCACCAAAAATGCTTTCATAAACGGAACGCCCAAACTTGTAAGGGCTGGCAGTTGAGACGATCACGGTTTTGGTGGTATCCTTGGTTTCACTAAGATAGTCTTCATAAACCTTATTGGCGACGGCAGTGTGTGGGTCCATCAAATAATGGGTTTCATCAAAAATTGCTTTGATGGCTTGAGCAGTTTCACCTTCGTCGGCAGCACCGGCATAGAAGAGGCTGGTTTTTTCCATCAGAGCTTTAGAGGCTTGATAAGTGCCCTGGTTTTTTAGCTGCGCCATCAGATCACTAACCGCATCCGGATCGGCGCCGGAGACATCGTAAAGTAGCCGTTCCAGATTGCTGGAAATCAGGATATCCATAGATGGGGATGAAGTCTTATAAAAATCCCGGTTGCGATTATAGTTACCCGTCCTAAAAAAGTCGGTTAAAACTTTATTGGCATTGGATGCGCAGATCAGCTTATTAATCGGTAAGCCCAGCAGCGAAGCGTAGTAGCCAGCTAAGATATTGCCGAAATTCCCAGTCGGGACCACAAAATTTATTTTTTCATCGGGTTGAATTTCGCCCCGACGCAACAGCTCATAGTAACTATAAAAATAATAAACAACCTGAGGCAGCAGCCGACCGATATTAATGGAATTAGCCGAGGAAAAGATCACATTGGCTTTAGCCAGTTCGGCCGCTAATTGGGGATCGTTGAGGATCATTTTAACGCCATTCTGGGTGTCGTCAAAATTGCCGTCGATTCCCACCACACAGGTGTTTTCACCAATTTGAGTGAGCATCTGTTTTTCCTGAACGGTGCTGACCCCATCCTTAGGGTAAAACACGATAATGCTAATATTGGGAACATCGGCAAAACCTTCCAAAGCGGCCTTCCCGGTATCCCCGGAGGTGGCGGTTAAGATCATAATTTTCTTCTGATTATTGACATTTTTCATAGACTCTACCATCAGATATGGTAAAATAGTGAGAGCCATATCTTTAAAGGCACAGGTGGGGCCGTGAAAGAGTTCCAGAAAATAGCGGTCTTTGACTTTTTTTAGTGCAACCGGTTCTTTTTCTTCAAACTTACCGGAGTAATAAGCGCCCTGAATGGAATCAGAAATTTGTTTTTCGCTGAAATCATCGAGGAAAGCGCAAAAGATCTGATGTGCCATCTCGCCGTAGTTTTTTCCCATGAATTTGCTTGGGTCTAAATTAATCTTATCGATAAAGTTGGGGACAAAGAGTCCGCCATCCGGAGCCAATCCTTGCAGGATGCCCTGGGATGCAGTAACATTGATGTCTTTGGATCGCGTGCTGTGGTAGCCTTTTTTCATGTGATTCCTCCAAAAATTTATGGTGTGCCGGGAAAAATCTTCAAAAATATTCAAAAAATCTTCTCGGAGGGGGATTGAATAACCCCTAGCTATATGATAGAATGTTTTCACTGAAAAAACAAGTGTTTTTAGAATAAATACATATACGAGGTGAATTTTATTGAATATCGCACTTTTGGGCTGTGGAACCATTGGTTCTGGGGTCTATGAACTCATCAATTTAAATAAAGGGAAGTTTGCTGGTAATTTTACCGATGTGGAGTCGAGAAAGTCAAGCCCGGTCATTACCAAGGTACTGGAGCGGGATGCGTCCAAAGATCTGGGCGATTCGGTGGGAAAAATTGTGACCCACCCCAGTGAGATTCTGGAAGATGACAGTATCGGTCTGGTGATTGCCCTGATGGGGGGCATGGAATTTGAATACGAAATGATCAAAGAATGTCTTCGGGCAGGAAAACATGTGGTAACTGCCAATAAGGCGGTTATCTCTGAGTACTTTGCCGAATTGCAGACGCTAGCCGAGGAAAATGGCGTGGTGCTGCGTTATGAGGCTTCAGTAGGCGGTGGAATTCCGATCATCGGCAGTTTAAAAGAAGAAATGAAAATCAATCGGGTGACTGAAATCAAAGGAATCCTTAATGGAACCACGAACTTCATCCTATCGAAAATGACCGAAGAAGGGGCTGATTTTGGTGAGACGTTGGCTTTGGCTCAGTCCATCGGTTTTGCTGAAGCCGATCCCACCGCAGACGTTGAAGGTTACGATGTATCCCGTAAGCTTGCCATCCTCTCTTCGATGGCGTATGAAAGCATTATTCGGGATGAAGATGTCTATAAACGGGGAATTACCGAAATTCGGGCTGCCGATATTGAGATGATCAGTTCGATGGGTTATGTGGTCAAATATCTGGGGCATTCGATGCTTGAAGAGAAAAATGTCTATACCACGGTGGAACCGGTGTTGTTTAGAGAAGCATCGATTATGAGTAACGTCAACAGTGAGTTTAATATTATCTCCATCACCGGGGATATCATCGGCGAATTGCAATTTTATGGGAAAGGTGCCGGAAAAGACGCCACTGCCAATGCCGTGGTCGGGGATGTGCTCTATATCCTTAATATCGTCGGGGAACAGAATTTGCCAAAACCGCTGCGGCTTAACCGTCAGCTTAATAAAATGGGAACTGACGTTTTCTCAGGTAAATATTATCTAAGAGCTAATCTGAACGACAAAGAAATGCTGGATCAGGTGCTGACAGCCGTCGAAACGGTAGCTGCCCGAAAAACGGTTATCGTGAATAAGAATCAGGTTTATGTGGTAACAAGTGCCATTGCGGCCAATGTTTTTAATAAAATGACCGAAAAATTAAAGGAAACGGTGCCTGAATTATTTTATGCCCGGATCTATGACTAAGAAAAGAGTGACGAAGATAAATGCAAGATTTAATTGTACAGAAATATGGCGGCTCCAGTGTTGCCAATGTGGAAAGAATCAAGCGGGTTGCAAGTCGGATTATTGAGACCAAGGAAAAAGGCAAGAAAGTGGTGGTGGTAGTTTCAGCCATGGGTGATACCACCGATGATCTCATTGATCTGGCTCAAAAGATCAATGAACATCCACCTCATCGAGAAATGGATATGCTGCTGGCAACCGGCGAACAGGTGTCGATTTCTTTGTTGGCTATGGCCATTCAGGCTTTTGGTCATGATGTGGTCAGTTTAACTGGCGCCCAGTGCGGGATTGTTACATCCAATGTTCATAAGCGGGCTCGGATCAATGATATTCACACCCACCGCATTGAAAAGGAACTGGCAGATGATAAGATTGTGATTGTGGCCGGCTTTCAGGGAATCAATGAGAATAAGGATATTACCACCCTCGGCCGAGGGGGCTCCGATACGTCGGCAGTGGCGGTAGCGGCCGCATTAAAGGCTGAGTTGTGTGAAATCTATACCGATGTTGATGGGGTGTACACTGCCGATCCCCGGATTGTTGAGGCGGCTTCAAAAATTGATGAAATCTCCTATGAAGAGGTTTTGGAAATGGCCAGCACCGGGGCTAAGGTATTGCACCCCCGCTCGGTGGAAATGGCCGAAAAATTCAAGGTGCCACTAGTGGTACGATCAAGCTATAATTACAATGAAGGAACCATTATTAAGGAGGATGTTATTATGGAAAAAGTATTAGTTCGAGGGGTATCTCTTGATGAAAATATCGCAAAAATATCAATCTTTGAAGTGCCGGATCAACCGGGAATTGCTTTTCGTTTGTTCAGTGCTCTGGCAAAAGCCAACATTCATGTGGATATGATTGTCCAGAATGTTAATCGAACTGCCGTTAATGATATTTCTTTCACTATTGATGTGGATGAACTGCAGGAAGCCGTTTCCGTGGCTCAGAAATTCGCCTTTGAGGTCAACGCCCAAAAGGTCGAGTACGATCAGGGCGTTGCCAAGCTTTCGGTGATTGGTACCGGGATCGTGGCCAATGCCGAAATTGCCTCCAAGTTCTTTGAAGCGCTGTTTGAACTGGGCATCAATATTCAAACTATCAGCACCTCAGAAATCAAGATATCCTGTCTGATTGACAAGGAACGTGGCAAAGAAGCAATGGTCCATATTCATAAAAAATTTGATATGTAGTTTAAAAAAACTCTGAGATCGTAGACAAAACACCATCGGAATGTAAATTCCAATGGTGTTTTGTTATACGTTCAGTTTTAACTATTTTAAGAAATAACGATTTTAGGAGCCATTATGAACTATAGAATAATTAGTTTTGATATCTTTCAGACGCTGGTGGATGTCAACGAACGTATCCCAGAAATCTGGCGCGGCATTTTGAAAGACAGTTATACCGATGAAAAAGCCAGGCAGGGTGCAAAAGCAATTTTAAGCACCTTGCCCAACGTTTATGAGAAGGCGGTGCAATCGGAGCAGTTTAAAACAATGACTGAAGTGTATCAGGAATGTGCTCAAAAGGCCATGGAAAAATTGAACTTTAAAACTACAGCGCAGGACGTGGCATATAATTTGATGTGCCAGCATGCCAAGGCACCCTTTTTTCATGACGTCTTGGACTGCATGAAAAAACTCCGCCCAAAATATCAGATTATCCTTTCCAGCGATTCCAATCACTTGATGGTAGATGATTTGATTTGCAAGATAACATATGATAAGGCATTCATCTCAGACGACCTTAAAAGTTATAAAGGTAATAAAAGTGGTAAATTTTTTCATACCGTATTAGGCCAACTGGATACAGAGCCAAAGGAAATCATACACATTGGTGATAGTTCTGCGGATGTTTTAGGTGCTCACAGGGCTGGAATCACAAGCTGCTGGATAAATAGAGATAACCGAAAATGGAACAATCCCATAAAGCCTGACTTTATTATTCAGAATTTTAATGACTTAGTAGACATTTTATGAAACAGAAAAAGTGCAATTAAAGCACCTGATAGTAGTCAGAGACACGATCGGAACGGGCAAAACAGTCACTTCCACAGAGCTTTCCAAGCATCTTGATCACAACGTGTTTTTGGGCCTGGACTGGTGTTGGATGATAAGTCCAGTTAAAATTAAAGTAATTGCGATTACGGTGTCGCAAGCCGCAAAAAAACACACAACGTGTCGAGCAAAGGATATAACGTATGAAAAAAGCGTACATACCCAACATAATAACTTCATGTCGAATTTTTTTATCTCTCGGTTTGTTATTGATTGACTTTCGCAGTGTTCTTTTTATCCTGGTATACCTGATATGCGGCTTAACGGATCTGTTGGATGGCTATATAGCCCGGAGAATCGGCAGTGAAACCTTGCTTGGGGCAAAGCTGGACAGCATTGCAGACTTGTTTTTGAGCGGTATGATCATCATTACGGTGATAAAGCAAAATCAAATCACGATGCTGATATTTGCCGGAATTATTATTGTTTTCATCCTGCGAATTGGAAATGCCGTGTTTTCAAAAATAAAATTTAGAAAGATATTATTTATTCATACGATCGCTAATAAATTATCGGGCCTATTTTTCTTTTTCTGCCCGTTAGTCTATCCTTTTTGGGGCAATAATCTGCTCATCATAACGGGGATTTTAGCTTTTCTGGCATCCCTTGAAGAGTTTCTTATCATACTTACCTCAAAAACCCTGGACCTCAACAGAACCAGCATTTTTTCAAAGCGCGAAAAATAGTTTAGAATTGAAGGAGAGGAGACACAATGAATATCTTGGATTCAGGTATAAACAAAATTGGTTTAATTTTTGATTTTAATGGTACGTTGTTTTGGGATTCGGACAAACATGAGTTAGCATGGCGGATATTTATCAAAGAATTGTGCAATAGAGAGATTAGTGACAGCGAATTTTTGCAATATGTACACGGGCGTAACAATGACTTTATATTAGGGTATTTTCTCGAAAAAAGTTTATCGGTAGATGTAATTGATGACTTGTCGGAAAAAAAGGAAATTATTTATCGCAAACTATGTACCGAAGATGCGGTAAATTTTAAATTAGCACCTGGCGCGATCCGGTTGTTGGATAATTTAAAAAAGCATAATATCCCAAGAACAATTGCAACGGCATCAACAAAAGTCAATGTTGATTTTTACAGAAAAGAATTTCAATTAAATAAGTGGTTTGATAATGACAAAATCATTTACAATGACGGAACGATAAAAGGAAAACCAAACCCCGATATTTATATAAAAGCGGCTAAAATGATACAAGTTGACGCCCAAAATTGTGTCGTGATCGAGGATGCGATCTCTGGAATACAGTCAGCATATAAAGCCGGAATTGGAAAGATTATCGCAATTTCACCCAAAGATAGACAGGCGATTTTCGAAGATATGAAAGAAGTGGATTGCATAATTAATGATTTTTATGAAGTGGAATGTGAGGTTAAAACCGTAAAAGATCGTTAAAAGGATTAATATAAAAAATACTGAACTTATTATTGAGCAAATGATCAATAATTATTGACAAGAGGTTTGACTTGATATATTATTTTGTTGAGCAAATGATCAATAAAATAACGAGGTGATCACGGATGGGAAATCGGGCGGAACAAACGGAAAAACGAAGACAGGCGATTTTATTAAGCAGCCTGGATTTATTTGTATACAAGGGCTATCACGGTACCACTGTCCGGGATATTGCCAAACGGTCGGAGGTAAGTGTGGGACTTCTCTTTCATTATTTTCCCACCAAGCAAGCTATTTTGGAAGAATTGTTGAAAATCGCTGAGGAAGGATTGGATTTAACAGAAACGCTGATGGAGAAATCCATCTCCCCGATCGAATTTTTCGAACAAATGACAGCAGTAATTCTTCAGGCGTTCCGGGACTCAACCAAGGCGGCAAAAATTTTTATGCTGGCCAATCAGGCACTGACCTCCCATTGGATACCAGAGGAATCGAAGGCACCGCTTTCCGCTTCGACCTCGGTTTATGAGACCGCAAAACTAATAGAAAAAGGCCAAACGCAGGGAAGTATTCGACCAGGCGATCCCCTTTCACTATCATTGGCCTTCTGGGGAGCGATTCATGGTGTTGCCGAAGCTTTGGTGAGCTATCCTCAGATTGCTGTTCCGGAAGCGAAGTGGATTGTCGATATGGTACGAAAACATCCCCAGGATGATTAGCAGAAATAACTAAGAAGAGGGAGAAGATGAATAACAAAACAGGAATGTACGCGTCTCTTGTCACGCTGGCGGCCGTTGTAGTCTTTGCAGTATCCATGATCGTGGGGAATAGTTCGGTTAGTTATCTGGCCAGTATGTTTATCGCCTGGGGGTTTATCCCGATGATTGGCGCATTTGTTGCCGATTCAGAAAAAGAATCAAAAGCTGTCAGTTATACGGCGCTAGTTTTTGCCGCCATCTATGGCACCCTCATTATGATTGTATATTTTGCCCAATTAACGGTGGTGCGGCTGGCGAATCTCAGCCTGCCTATAGCCCAGATACTTGATTACCAGAAATTCGGATTGTTTTTTAGCTATAATTTACTGGGATATGGATTTATGGCCTTAACCACCTTTTTTATTGCGCTGTCTTTTAAAGCGGAGTCAAAAGCAGATAAGGCGCTGAAGGTTCTTCTACTGGTTCACGGTCTTTTTGCAATCAGTTGTCTGGTTATTCCGATGATGGGAATTTTTAGTTCGGATATGGCTGGCAGCGGTCTCATTGGAATTCTGGTGCTGGAATTCTGGTGTGCCTATTTTATTCCGGTTTGCATATTATCATTTCTCCATTTTAAAAATCAGCGGCTCTGAACGAACGCCAAAAGATCCGTATTAAGTTGATCCTTATGTGTATAAGCGAGACCGTGAGGTGCACCCGGGTAGATCTTCAGGCTGGCGTGCTTGATGATCTTTGAAGAGGCGAGCGCTGCCGCACCGATGGGAACAATCTGGTCATCATCGCCGTGAATGATTAGCGTTGGCACATCAAACTTTTTGAGGTCTTCAGTGAAATCAGTTTCGGAGAAGGCCTTGATGCAGTCGAAGGTGTTTTTGCTGCCGGCTTGCATCCCCTGAAGCCAGAAAGAGTCAATCATGCCTTGAGAAACCTTTGAACCGGTCCGATTAGCCCCGAAGAATGGGCCACTGGCAAGATCTTTGTAGAACTGCGAACGATCAGCAATGGAGCCAAGGCGAATCTCGTCAAAAGCCTCAATCGGCAAACCACTGGGATTAGCATCTGTTTTTAGCATCAGCGGGGGGACGGCGGCAATTAACGCAGCCTTGGCTACCCGCTTTGTGCCGTGGCGTCCGATATAGCGGGCGACTTCACCACCGCCGGCGGAAAAGCCAATCAGAACAATGCTCTTCAGGTCAAGGGCTTCGATGATTTCTGAGAGGTCATCGGCATAGGTGTCCATCTCGTTGCCATCCCAGGGTTGGCTTGATCGTCCATGGCCACGTCGGTCATGGGCGATGCATCGATAGCCCTTTGAGGCCAGGAACAGCATCTGAGATTCCCAACTGTCAGCATTAAGTGGCCAACCGTGGCTAAAGACTATCGGTTGCCCGGTACCCCAGTCCTTATAATAAATCTGCGTACCATCGTTCATCGTAATCATACTCATTGTTTTACCTCCTGGTTTATTTTTAAATAGCTGATACAACTTTAATAAAATCGTGTCGTTATAAGATTTGCTATCATTTGAAAGTTACCCTTAATAATATGCCTCAAACAAAATTTGCGGATGGTGTAGTTAACGGTTATTGATTAATTATAAAACAAAGAATAACGTTTAAGATAAGATGTTGCAGTAAGTTTTGTACCTTGAGTGAAACGAAAGGGATGTTTATAAGCATGAAAATTAAAGATAAAAAAGTGTTGGTCAGAGAACGTTGTTCATATGGAGACTATGTTGAAGGTTTTCGACTAAAGGACGGTTGGATAAAAGGTAAAAAGTACGAGGATAAAAAAGTTATCGCAGAAGGTGATTTTTTTAATGGCTTGCTGTCCGAACAGGGTAAATATTACCATAAAAATGGTGAGGTTCGAGTTAAAGGAAATTTAAAAGGATATATGGAATTTGATGGTTTCGGAAAAGAACACTATGAGAACGGAAATGTGAAATATGAAGGTGAATATCGTTGCAGTGTTTGGAATGGCGATGGAAAATACTACGATGAAGCTGGTAATTTGCTCTATGATGGATTGTTTGAGAACGGAACACCGGCTCAAAAATGATTGTTGATAAATACAGCGTAAGAATTTAAAATGATGAGAAGAAACGAAAGATGAGCTTGGGAACTCGACGTTCGAATCAGTGAAGTTTAATTCGATATGTAAAATAGTCAGCAAAAACCCCTGAAACCATGGTTTCAGGGGTTTTTGTCTTAAAATTTGGTAGCTATCCTCGTCGCCAGGTTCTAGGACTAAGCAGAACCAGAATCGGGAAGATTTCTAATCGGCCCATAATCATCACCAGACTTAGTGAAAATTTGGTCAGATTATTAAAACCAGCATAATTTCCCGCTGGCCCAACAGCATCCAGTCCGGGACCAATATTGTTAAAGGTGGCAGCCACGGCAGTGAAAGCGGTGGTGAAATTGGGTGCCGATAGGGAGGTGATAATCAGAAAGATAACAAACATAAACGTGTAAGTAATCAAATACACACTGGTCTGTCGGCTGAGAACCGGACCTATAGACTTGCCTTCAAACAAGATCGGTAGCCGTCGGTTAGGGCTGACATTGACACGAATTTCTTGGATGGTTGTTTTAATATAAATAGCAATTCGACTGACCTTGATGCCGCCAGCGGTTGAGCCGGCCATGCCCCCAACGAACATCAAAAAGAGGAGAATAACCTTGGAAAAAACCGGCCAGACATCAAAATTGGCGGTGGCGTAGCCAGTGGTCGTAATAATCGTGGCAACCGTAAAAAAGACATCCCGGACAAGAAGATCAATTGACGAATACAAATGGCGGACATTCAGGCAGATTAGTAGCACAGCAAAAGCGATAAAGCCCAGATACCATCGGAGCTCTTCGTTTTTTAGAATATTTTTCATTCGCATAAAAAATAGAGCATAATACAAATTAAAATTGATGCCAAAGAGAATCATGCTGATGGCTAGCACGTAATCAATATAAGTGCTATTGTAATAGGCAATGGAGGCTGCCTTATTGCTAAATCCCCCGGTGCCGGCGGTGCCAAAAGCATGGATAAAACTGTCAAAGAGGGGCATCCCGCCCAAGGCTAGTAATAAAACCAACACAGCCGTCATGGATAAATAAATAACGTAGAGAATTCGGGCAGAACTCCGAAGCTTGGTTCGTACCTTACCAAAGGTCGGGCCGGGAACTTCGGCGCGCATAATAAAGACATCACCGGATTCGATTTTGGGCATAACCGCCAAAGCCAGAACAAGAACGCCCATTCCACCAATCAGGTGGGTAAAGCTCCGCCACCACAAAAGCGAATGAGAAAGTGATTCAATATTGGTTAAAATACTAGCACCAGTGGTTGAGAAACCACTGGCGGTTTCAAAAAACGCATCGATGGGATTGGGGATAGCACCGCTTAGTAAAAAGGGAAGACTTCCAAAAAACGATAGTGCGATCCAGGATAAAGCAACAAGCACCAGCCCTTCTCGAGCAAAAAAGTCAGTATTTGAGGGTTTGCGAAAACCGATCAGGAACCCACAACCACCAGTGATCCCAATGCTAAGAAGAAACGGGGATAAACCTTGCCAGCCTTCTTTATAAATAAGCGCAACAAGCAGCGCTGGAATCATCAGCAGGGCATTAATAAACAAGATTCGACTGAGAACGTAACCGACCATTTTCCCATTCATTGGCGGCCTCGGTTCTTTTCAAAAATATCATCAATGTCCTGGAAATTTTTATGCGTGGTGGTGACGACAATAACATCATCATGGGGTAAAATCCGACTCGTGCCTTTAGGATAGATAATTTTTCCATCACGAATAATACAGGCAATCAGCAGTCCTGGTTTGGTTTGTAGTTCAACAAGTGGAATAGCAATTTCACAACAGGATTCCTTGACCTTAAACTGTAGAACCTCAACCCGACCATCCAGCAAGCGATAAAAAGCACTGACGGTAGAACCCTGAGAATTTTCGATGGAGCGAATAAAACGAATAATGTGGTTGGCGATAAGTCGTTGAGGCGTGATAATCGATTGAAGTCCAACATTATCTAGTACCTTTAGCAAATCGGTCCGATTTACCTTGGTAATTGTTTTTTTTACCCCCATGCGGGAGGCGTAAATTGAAATCAGGATGTTCTCCTCATCAACCCCGGTTAAGGCAATAACCGAATCATATTCAGAAAAGTGTTCTTCATTTAGAAAGGCCTGTTTGGTTCCATCACCAAAAATAATTTCGCTTTGGGGATATTTAATCGCAAGTCGGTCAGCGTTATCGGCATCAATTTCGATAACCTTGATAATCATCCGCATTTTTATGAGCCGGGATAAAAGATAGTCGGTCAGCTTACCGCCGCCGATAATCACAGTGGAGTTGATTTTAACCAGGTCGGGTTGGCAGTGTTTGCTAAAAATCCGAACGTCGCCAGGACTGCCTGTAACCATGACGTGATCCTCGGCTCGAAGGATTGTTTCACCGTCGGGGATCATCACATGATCATCCCGAATAACAATACAGATCACCACGTCGCCGAAACGGCCGTTGTGGTCTTTGAGCGGTAAACCAACCAGCGGAGTGCCCTCTTTTAGAACCACCTCGATCATGTTCACCCGTCCATGCTCAAAGGCTTCCACATGCAATGCAGAAGGAAAAAGGAGCGTACGGGTTATTTCTTGAGCGGCTTCCAGTTCTGGATTAATAATTAAGGTGATACCTAAGATTTCTCGTAGAAAGGTCATTTGTTTTGAATATTCGGGATCACGAACCCGGGCGATGGTAAATTTTGCGCCAAGTTTGCGGGCCGTAATCGCCGCAATAATGTTCGTTTCATCATTGCGGGTGACAGCGATAAATACGTCGCAGGTATCGACCCCGGCTTCTGTCTGAATGTCAAACATAGCGCCATTACCATGAATACCGCTAATGTCATATGAGTTGATAAATTGATCCAGGCGTGTTTCATTGAGTTCAATGAGCATGATATTGTGATTTTCTCTGGCAAGATCGCTACAGAGAACTTCACCAACCTTGCCAGCACCGGCAATTACGATGTTCATAGGATATCTCCTGATCTAATAGTTTTAAATGGATGTAACTCCGCTTATTATATATAATCAGGCGGTAATTTGCAATAACAGTGTTTGGCCTTAAGACTTGAATCAGATTCGATAAGTTAGGTTGCTGTGGCAATAAAAGTCTTCTTTAACAAAGTCCGTTTGGAAATCTATGTAGTGCTGGATATTTATTTCTAAATCATTTATACTGCAATTATTAGATAAACGAAAAAGCTCTAGTCATTAGGAGGCGTGATGAAGGAAAATATGTTGGTTTTGGAAATGCTTCTCAAAAACAAGATGATTACCCGACAAAACATAGCTGAGCGAATTGATGAAGCAAAGCGGTCAAAAAACTCAATTCTAGATGTACTGGTAAGAGACCGTATTATTACAGAGGCGGAAATTGTACTGATTTTTCATAATGAGTGGGGGTTTGAACGCTATGATCCCTTAAAAGATGCCTTAGATCTTCGGGCTTTGAGCTTTTTTTCGAAGGAGCAGGCCAAGAAACATCTGGTTTTTCCATTGAATCAGGAAAATGATGATCAATTGACCGTGGTTATGGCGGATCCATCCCATGAAGAAACAATCCGCAGGATCAAGCGGATTGCTGAAAAACGACTAAAAATACTGGTTGCCGAAAAAAGTTGCACCCTGGGGTTAATTGAGAAATACTATCATCAAGAGTATGTCAATCAGGATCGCGCGGTGTTAATAAAACATCGAGAACAGAAAGAACTCACCTTGGAACCAAGTATAATCACCCTCGTGAACGATCTGATTGATGAGGGTGTTTCCCGGGGTGCCAGTGATATTCATGTAGAAGTCTTTCCCCAGAAGGTACAAGTGCGGTTTCGTATTGATGGCGTCTTAAAACCCATTGGTCAGCTAAGTAAAGAGACTTGGAGAGGCGTCATTACCCGCCTGAAAATACTGGCAGGCTGCGATATTGCCGAGCATCGTCATCCTCAGGATGGTGCGTTCACAACCAATCATGAGGGTCGCCAAATTGATGTCCGTTTATCGATTATTCCGACCATTCATGGGGAGAAGATCGTCTTACGCCTGCTGGATGAAAAAAAATTTTTAATATCAATTGATGAGCTGGGCTTTTCCAATCAACAAAAACAAGTGTTAAAAGAAATAATTAAAGCACCCCACGGGATGGTTCTGATCTGTGGACCGACGGGAAGTGGAAAATCAACAACTTTGTATAGCCTGCTCAACGGCATGGACTCCCGAACGCAGAATATCATCACCATTGAAGATCCGGTGGAGTTCCAAATGGAAGATATCAACCAGATTCAGGTCAGCGAAAAAACGGGGCTTAACTTTGCCAACGGGCTGAGAGCTATTTTAAGACAAGATCCCAATGTGATTATGGTCGGGGAAATCCGAGATGAAGATACGGCCGAAATTGCGACTAGGGCAGCAATTACCGGGCATTTGGTATTATCAACACTTCATACAAACAACGCCATTGCGTCGATCAATCGCCTAATGGATATGAAGATTCCCTTATATCTGTTGTCAGCGGCATTAAGAGGTGTGATTTCTCAAAAGCTGATTAAACGTTTGTGCCCTAATTGTAAAAAGAAAAGCTTCGCAACGGCGTTCGAAAAAGGATTACTGGGAATGGCGGACCAGGAGATTGAGCTTTTCTATCCGGAGGGCTGTTCCCTTTGTCATGGAACCGGGTATCTGGGGCGAATTGCTGTTCAGGAAGTGATGAAAGTTAGCAGAAAGATCCGGGAGGCCATCAGTAAAGGTGCGGATTATGACGGCATTCGAAAAGTCGCCATTGAAGAAGGGTTTAAGCCCATTGAAGAGTCCTTGAAACGTCATCTTTTACAGGGTGAAACGTCAATTTCTCAGGGTTTGGAGATCTTAGCCTTTGAAAATGAATGGCATCGTTAGGGTGGAATAATGGAAAAACAGTTTATTTATAAAGCAAAAGACCGGCGGGGAGAGACCATCACCGGAATGGTTGCGGGGCAAACTCTCCGGGAGGTCGCCCTGCACCTTCAGACTAGAAATCTGATTGTGCTGGAAATCAAAGAAAAAAAGAAGTCCGAAGGATTTCTAAATAAAGAATTTAATATTCGGATTCGTTCGGTAACTGATGATTCTTTTAGCCGCTTCTGCAGACAGTTTTACATCATGTTAAACGCGGGGATTCCAATTCTGAAATGTTTGGAACTTATTCGTGAGGAGACAAAAGATAAGGGATTTGCCCAAGATATTTCCGGGGTTGGCAACCGCATCCAATCCGGAGCGAGCCTTTCTCAAGCAATGATTGCTTATCCCAAGTCATTTCCGTCCTTGTTTGTTTTTATGGTTGAAGCCGGAGAGATGAGTGGAAATCTCAATACCGTTCTTTTTAAAATGGCCGAGCATTTTGAAAGTGAAGAAAAAAATCGTCGGCAGCTTCAGCAGATCCTCTTCTATCCCATCATCCTGAGCATTGTGTTTGTACTGGTATTGGTCTTTTTAATCACGATGGTACTTCCGACCTTTGCAGACATGTTTACGGTAATGAATGCGGAGCTGCCAGGACCAACCCGGTTTTTGATGGGACTGAGTCACGGATCAAGCGGCGGTTGGTCGATCGTTCTTTTGATTCTGGCGGGATTTGTAGCGGGAGCGATGCTTTTGTTAGAAATCGACGCGGTGGCAAATTGGCGGGACTGGCTAAAAATAAGACTTCCGTTCTTTGGAAGTCTGAGTCACAAACGGTGTCTGGAGAGAATCGCCACAACCCTGGGAATGTTTCTGGCAAGTGGAATCGACCTGCTGGCAGCATTAAAGCGTTTGGAGGGTGCTACCAATAATCGGTATCTCAAAAAAGAATTGATGGTGCTCCGGGAAAAAGTAGTAAGCGGCAAAAGTCTGAGTCAGGGAATGGCAGAAAGTGAGGCGTTTCCCGGCCTTTTTAGCCAGTTGGTCGCCATTGGCGAAGCATCCGGATCGATGCCGGAAGTGCTGGCAACGTTGAATCTTATTTATGCAGACGAGGTTAAGTCCAGAATTCAGTTGCTGCATACAGCGTTGGAGCCGCTTATTCTGCTGATTTTTGGCGGGCTGGTGCTGTTTATTCTGGCGGCGATTATGTTGCCGGTGTTTGATGTCTATTCGGTATACTCCAGCATGTAAAAGAAAAGGACATTCTCAGAAGTCTGAGAATGTCCTTGATTGTACTGAGACTAAATATGATTACGCCCGGATAAAATGGCGTGACATTCGTTGTAGTAGAATTTTTTTGCATCGCTTACGGTTAGTTCATCAAATAAATGATAGAGGGCGATTGCCAGAGTTTGAGTCGTTTTGATGTCCAGATTTGTGCGTTGGCAGGTTTTTAGAAAGTATCCCATACAAGCTTCCTTATTCCAGTCATCTCCACCCAGGAATAATCGACGCAATTCTTCTTTAATTTCTTTTTCAGTCCATTGCGAATCGGTTGAAGAGACAGAATCCTTTGTTTCAATCATTTTACCAGCTCCTTTCACTTCAGATAAATGTGTTAATCATCGTCATTATAGCATAGCTTCAAAAAAACTGTAAACGGAATGGAGGGTAAAATTTATACTAAGCTTTTGTTAAGTAACAAAGACAGAAAGTGGGAGAAAACTAAAGTAATGCACAAAAAATAGAAAAAAGTACTGGATTTTTAAAATGTAATCGGTTATAATAAGCCCATGGTGTGAAAACGTTTTAATTTCCTTTCTTAATTTTCTTAAAAAAGAGGTGTGTCGAGCACCTCTTTTTTATTTTTTGACCATCCTCACACCCCATACAAAGGCTCAACTTGGTCTTATTCGCGTAAGTGGTATGGGGTGATCATTTTTTTTGCTCTTGAAATATTTTCTATTTAAGGTTATATTTAAGGTCGAGAAAACATAAGGAAAGTGGGGAAATAACATGAATGCAGTAAAAATTAAAGACGATATATTTTGGGTAGGCGCGAATGATTATCAGACGACACTTTTTGAAGGACTATGGCCAATTGATCAGGACGGCGTTTCTTATAATGCGTATGTGATCAATGATGAAAAAGTGGCCATTATTGACACGGTTAAAACCATCAAAGCTGATGAGTATATAGAAAAGATTAAATCCATTATAGGCGATAAAAAGGTGGATTACCTGATTGTCAATCATATGGAGCCCGATCATTCCAGTGGAATTACTGATTTGTTGGCAGAATATCCGGATTTGGTCATTGTCGGAAACAAAAAAACGTTCCCGATTATGAACAATTTTTATAAGATCACCGAAAATCTTCATGAGGTGTGTGATGGCGATACGTTGTGTCTGGGAAAACACACCCTCCAATTTTTCATGACTCCGATGGTTCATTGGCCGGAATCCATGGTTACCTATGATATTAATGACAAGGTGCTCTTTTCCATGGATATTTTTGGCAGCTTTAAAACGCCAGAGGGCAGCATTTTTGATGATGAAAATGATCTGGCAGCCTTTGAAGAACCAACCCGTCGCTATTATGCCTGTATTGTTGGCAAGGTGGCCAGTCAGGCTTTAAAAGCACTTAACAAACTTTGCGATGTCGAAATGGGGACGATTTGTCCATCTCATGGCTTGATCTGGCGGGATAATCCCAGACATATTCTGGATATGTACGTCAAAATGAGCAAGAAGGAAACGGTTCCTGGTGTTGTGATTGCCTACGGTTCGATGTATGGTTGTACCCAGAAATCAGCAGAAATTTTAGCCATTGCCTTAAAAAACGAAGGCGTCAAAGAGGTAAAGCTTTATGATGTGGCTAAAACCGATATTTCCTTTATCATATCCGATATCTGGAAGTACAAAGGTTTGTTTTTAGGGGCGCCATCCTACTACGGACAGATTTTTCCGAAAATGGCCAGTTTGCTTTATAAATTGGGTGAAATAAAAGTTGACAATCATAAGGTTGGATTTTTTGCAAACTACAGCTGGAGTGGTGGAGCTGATAAAAACTTTAATTATTTTATCAACGAGGCAAAGGTCGACACCATTGATGAGATCCTGATGATTAAGGGAACGCCGGACGAACAGGACGTCATTGATTTAAATGAATTAGCAAAAAAAATGGCTAAAGAAATGGTTTGATAAAAATTAACGTGGATTTTGGTTGAAAAAATCAGAGGGGGAAATGTAAATGAAAATCGTTGTGGGTATGTCTGGAGGGGTTGATTCATCGGTTGCAGCATTATTATTAAAAGAACGTGGTTACGAGGTCATCGGTGTCTTCATGAAAAACTGGGAAGAACAGGATGAATCGGGGGTATGTACAGCCACGGAAGACTATGATGATGTGCGGCGGGTATGCGACGCTATTGATATTCCCTACTACACCGTGAATTTTGCCAAAGAATACTACGACTCTGTTTTTTCATATTTTCTGGAAGAATATAAAAAAGGGCGGACGCCCAATCCGGACGTTCTCTGTAACCGGGAAATAAAATTCAAACGCTTTTTGGATTATGCGCTAAAGGTGGTTGGTGGCGACTATCTGGCCACCGGTCATTATGCGCAAATCGATTTTGTCAATGAACAGTACCGGTTAAAGCGGGCCTTTGATCATAACAAGGATCAAACCTATTTTCTGTGCCAACTGGGACAAAAAGAACTGGCCGATGTGATGTTTCCAATTGGACATCTTTGTAAAGATGAGGTTCGCCAGATCGCGGTCAAAAACAATCTGGTTACCGCCGAGAAAAAAGATTCGACGGGAATTTGTTTTATCGGTGAACGTAATTTTACCAAGTTTCTCAGTCAGTACCTGCCCGCCCAGCCCGGTAAAATCGTTGATCTGGCCGGTAATGTGAAGGGTACCCATCAGGGACTGATGTACTATACTCTGGGGCAGCGAAAAGGCCTGGGGATCGGCGGTGAAGGAAGCGGAGAGCCCTGGTTTGTGGTCAGTAAAGATTTAGATAAAAATGAATTGGTCGTCGTCCAGGGGGAAACTCACCCGGCCTTGTACTCAAAATCTCTGGAAGCCATTGAAATGAATTGGGTTGGGGGTTATCCGCCAGCCAAAACGTTTAAGTGTAGCGCTAAATTCCGGTATCGTCAATCCGATCAGGCGGTAACGGTGCGAGTAACTCAGGATCGGATTTATGTTGAATTTGATCAACCCCAAAAAGCGGTAACCCCAGGACAGATAGTGGTTTTATATCAGGCCAACATTTGTCTTGGAGGCGGAACCATTGATGCGGTAGAGATGATTTAATAAACCCAATTTAAGCGATAAAAGAGCAACCTTAATTTAGTTTGCTCTTTTATTTTTTTTGAGTAAAAAGCCCAGTTTTATGGTAAACTATACACAGTGACATCAATACAATAGGTATGGCCTGTAAAAAAAGCAAGTGATAATTCATGAATATAGAGAAAAGTAAGCAGGACGATAGGGAAGGATTGTAAATAATGAAAACACCGTGTAATAAATGTGGAAAAACAATCGGTTTTTTTGATAGAAATTATAAATTAGATAATGATAGATTAAGTATAAAATATGATGTCCTTTGCGGCGACTGTAACAGTATCTTAAAAAAGGGTGTTGAAAAATTAGAGGATATGCACCAATGGATGATGAATAACCTTAAGAAAAATAAGGATGTTCAAAAAAATGGGATGGTCTCAGTCGAGGTCGATCTGTTGATTCTACTGGCCGTTGAGGCGCTCTTTTCGGTAGCACCAGACTACTATGATTTGAACTCCCCTCTTAATCAGACCTTTATTCGGGCCAAAGAAAGCCGTGGTGTCGACCGGCAACGCGATATCGTGCGGATCGTCCATATTCTACTGCTTTACGGGTTCGAAGCTAATTTAATTGAACAGGGACTCGACACCACCCGAAATTTTATTGCCTATATGATCCAGAACGAACAATTTTTAGAAGAAGTGGAAGTTAACTGTGGCGTTGAGGATGAACTCATTAAAGCCAATGTGTTTTTGAGCCGCCGGGGCCTGATCATCGATACCCTTGATAATCCCAAACTGATTTATATTTCCATTCCCAGCGATGTGCAGGTCGATTATCAGGTGCAATCATCAGAAATCATCAATGAAGTGATCCTGAAAAATGTTTTTTATCCCTGGGATAAGAAAAAAAAGGTAGTCCTGACCCTTGTTTCAGAAAGTGTGCTGTTTTCAGTGGCCAACGCCATTGATCGGTTTAATCAGAAGACCGGGAAACTTCAGGATAAGCTCAAAAAAGATAGTCTGGAATATTTTAATGACCGCGTGGTTGAAGATCTGGGAAAAATAAAACCCGGTGAATTTATCGAGGCAGTCCATTTGGATTGTTTACTTTTGTGTATTGTCAAAAACTTAAAAAGTCAAAAAATGTTTTCCATGGAGGCTTTGTTTGATCCCAAAGGCACCGCTATTGAACTGCTTTGGGCTTATTATCGACAGAATCTGAGGAACATGGGCATTGACAATAACGAAAAGATTGTCACCTACCTCCTTAAAAATTGTCTTTACACGGAAGGGTTTCATATCAAGCATGGTAATAAACCCAGTGACAAGGGTTGGGGATTTTTTACCACCAAGGGCTATATTATTTATTTTAGACGGAGTCATCAGGTGTTTTTTATCTATACCGAAACCTTCCCCAATCCGCTCTATCATCCCTGCAACCGGGTGACCTATGAGGACAAGCAGTATTTACAGTTGATTATGAATAATGGCCGAAGTCTGGGGGAAGAGCAGCGGGAACTGGATGAACTGATTTTTTATAGCGATGAACCGGAAACCATTGCCCAGATGGAACGTTTTTTTGAACGACACAACCTTTATTATCAGATGGAGACCTTTCTCAAAAAACAGAAAGAAGTTCAGCGAAAGCGGGATAAATATCTCCAGGTACAGCGGATTATTAATCATATTTTTAATGATTTTGGATTTTTGCCCTACTGTATCTATGATGAGTGGTATGTGATTCAAACCGAACTCAAAAAGGATGATATCCTGCTGAATAAACTGATCGATACCGATGCCGGGCTCAGAAAAAACTATACCCTAGGCCAGATCACCTATGCTCCCAAAATTATTGAAGCCTTCAACCGCGGGGCTGAAGCCGTTCAAAACTCGCTAAATATTGTCGAAGATTCGGTGGCTCGGGCGATTTTATGGGTCGCTTTTAAAGAGGCGGTCACCGAGACCCTATCTCAGGAATGGGTGCGGATTGCCGGCGAAATTCTGGATAAAGAAGATAATGCGCTTTCGGCGTTTTTCAAGTACGCGAATCTCAAGAAGATTGAGCCGGATAAGGTCTACTTTATGGGATTATTCATCTATCATTTGATGGACCGGGAAGTCCTTCAGTCAGATAATTTTCTGGAGAATTATGAGGGAGCGGTGCGGATTTTTCTGGAATGCCGTCGGGTCATTGAAGAACCAGATTTTAAAGGAACCGTTCTTCCGATGGAAAAATTGCTAGAAGAGGTGTTTCCAGAAAAAAAGAAGGATGAGAGTAACCTAAAGAAGGATGAGAGCAACCTATAGAGGAGAAAAACCATGCGTGTTCTTTTAGTTGAGGATGAAAAGCCCCTGGCCGCAGCATTGGGGAAGATTTTTGAAAAAAATAAAATATTAGTTGACGTTGTTAATGATGGGATCGAAGGCAAGTTACTCAGTGAGAATGATGTCTACGATGTCATTATCCTGGATATTATGCTGCCGGGAATGACCGGTTTGGAAATTCTGCGATCAATTCGGGAAGCGGGAAAGAATGTACCAATTCTTTTGTTAACCGCCAAGGATGACACCAAAGACAAGGTCAACGGACTAAATATGGGTGCCGATGATTATCTGGTTAAACCCTTTGTCACAGAAGAGTTGATTGCCCGGGTAAGAGCCCTGGGCCGTCGCCCCTGGGAGGTTTACCAGGATAATGTGATTCACTTTTCAAACATTTCATTAAATATTAATTCCGGGGAATTGTATGTCGATGAGGTCTTAAATCGGCTTACTGCCAAGGAAGCCCAATTGCTGGAAATGTTTATTCGGAATCCCGGTATGATCATCTCAAAAGAACAGATCTTGGACCGGATCTGGGGGATCGAGAGCCTGGCGATGGAGAATAGTGTCGAAATCTATGTCCATTATTTAAGAAAAAAGCTGGACACCTCGCAAACCTATATAAAAACCATCCGCGGATTGGGTTATGTTTTAAAGGAGAAGGAGAATGTTAAGCCTTAACAAACTTCGGATCAACCTTACTCTTATGAATACGGGAGTCCTTATCGGACTCCTATTATTTATTTCCGTTTTTCTGTACGTGGTTTTGAGTATGGATGTGGAGACAAACGTGAATAATAATCTTAAGATATACTGTTCCCAGTTGGCCAATGAAATTGAATATCTGGAACGACAGGAAGCGGGAGACGAGGTGACCGAAGAAGAAAAACAGGGATATTTTGAGTATGCCCGTAGTCTTGTTCAGAATAATATCTCCTATATAATTTTTGATCAACAGTTTAAAGTGCTGGATCAATCTTACTTGCTTCCCCTTGAAGAAGCAAAGCTGCTAGAAATTTCGAAACACTATTTTGAAGAGAACAAAGAAAAGTATCTGATTAGCGATTATAAGCAAGGCGATAAGGATTATAAGATTTGCACCTATGCGGTGGTCAACAAAAATGGTGAATTAAAAATTGTTCAGGCCATGAAAAATATGGCGTCGGAACGATCACTGTTAGGAAATGCACAGGAAATGGTGGGATTTACGATCCTGATCGGAGCCTCGTTATCTTTTCTGGGTGGCTATTTTTTGTCTGGCCGTTCTCTGATTCCGATTAAAAAAAGTGTCGAACGTCAACAGGAATTTCTGGCCGACGCTTCTCATGAGCTACGGACACCGATTGCCGTGATTCAGACAAATCTGGAAGTGGTCAAAGCCAGCACCGATGAAAGTGTGGAGAGTCAGCTGACCTGGATCAATAACGCTTATGATGAGATCCAGTGGATGCAGCACATTGTTGAAGATCTGATGTTCTTAGCCCGGGCCGATTCCGGGGATATGATGGTACAGCGAGAACCGGTCGATTTAACCTATATAATCAAGATGGTTTGTGAAAAAATGGCACCTTTAGCCGGGAAAAAGGGAATTTCTTTTAGCAACAAGCTGGAGGATGATCTGATCATTATCGGCGATGAAAAGCAGATTACCCAGTTACTGGTGATTCTTTTGGATAATGCGATTAAATACAGCGGTGAAAATACCAGTATTCGCCTTATTGGGAAGAAGACGCTTCAGGGGGTGTCAGTGGCGGTTATCGACCAGGGGATTGGGATTGCCAAAGATCAGATAGAAAAGGTAACGCAGCGGTTTTATCGGGTTGACAAGGCCCGATCCCGAACCGAGGGTGGAACGGGACTGGGCTTGTCGATTGCTAATTGGATTGTCGATGAGCACCATGCCGGTATGACCATTGAAAGTGAAGAAAAAAAAGGGACAAAGATTACACTCAATTTTGATAAGGGGGTAGATATAAAGTGAGCAGTTTAAAGTTTTGCGGAGACGAGATCATAACCGGTCCCGGCACCTTGGATACCATTAGAGAGATAGTGGGGCAACGGTTTTTTATCGTAACCGGAAGAACCGCTTTATTTAGAAATGGGACCATCAAACGGGCCGAAGCCCTTTTAAAAGAAGTTGCTAAGGATTATGATATCCTTAGCGGCATTGGAGCAAACCCCAGCGTTTGTGATGTAGAAGCGGGTCTGTTAAAGATGAAGGCGTTTAATCCGGATGTAGTGATTGCCATTGGTGGCGGTTCGGTTCTCGATGCTGCCAAGGTCATGACCCTGATGTGCGAGTACAATGGGTTAACCATCGAAGCGATCAAGGCTGGTCAGGCACCGGAAAAACGGGAGCGGATCAAACTGGTGGCGATTCCCTCAACCTCCGGAACGGCCTCTGAGGTTACCCGGGCAGCCGTGATTACCTTCCCGGAAGAAAATATTAAAATAGGGCTAAAAACGAAGGCCTTTATTCCCGATCTGGCTATTTTAGATGGGGAACTGACTTTATCAATGCCACCCGATGTGATAGTGGAATCGGGGATGGATGCCCTGACCCATGGTCTGGAAGCGATGATTAATAAAAGCGCCGATGACTTCACCAAAACCATGGCAAAAGGGGCCGTAGAAGGTTTACTTAAGTATCTGCGCCAGTCCTTTGAAAGCGGGGATATAAAAAGTCGGCAGCATGTTCACAACTTTTCCTGTCTGGCCGGGTTCGCCTTTCAAAATGCCGGTCTGGGAATGGACCATGGCATTGCCCATGCTTTTGGGGGGCGCTTTGGTACCAGTCATGGACTGCTAAATGCCATTGCTCTGCCCTATGTACTGGAATATAATGGGCAGGATCCGCAGGTGGCCGAGGAACTGGAACAGCTATCCCGGTTAATCGGGAAAAACATTATCGATGAAATTAAAGAGCTCAACAAAACTTTCGAAATCCCCAGCTCCTTTCAGGCTGCTGGCATCCCGGAAGAAGAATTTAAAGCCAATTATGATGAGTTACTAAAAAATTCGCTGATGGGCTCCACCCAGAGAAATCCAATTAAAATGGATGCAGCCAAGATGGATAAGGTCTTAACAAGCATTTATTATGGCGAAAAGAAATTTTAAGAATGAAACAAATTAGAGCGTTGCAAAAC
This sequence comes from Acetobacterium sp. KB-1, assembly GCF_003260995.1. Taxonomy (NCBI): domain Bacteria; kingdom Bacillati; phylum Bacillota; class Clostridia; order Eubacteriales; family Eubacteriaceae; genus Acetobacterium; species Acetobacterium sp. KB-1. Next base: position 2,311,082 of record NZ_CP030040.1, on the reverse strand, counting down.
GGAGCCTGAAGTTCTTATAATTTTTGCAATTAACTATGAAATAAATATTTAGGAGAACACATGAGTTTATTAGACGGGTTAAACACTCGACAACGAGAAGCAGCAGAAACCATCGATGGGCCACTATTAATATTGGCAGGGGCCGGATCAGGGAAAACACGAACTATTATTCATCGCATTGCCCATATTATTGAAACAGGACAGGCATGGCCTTCACAGATTCTGGCCATCACTTTTACCAATAAAGCCGCCGGCGAAATGCGGGAGCGGATTGCCAAAATGAAGATTGAGGACAGTAAACGGATCTGGATGTCGACATTTCACGCCATGTGTGCCCGAATTATGCGAACCCATGCACAATGGTTGGGTTATGACGACAACTTTGTCATTTATGATATGGACGATCAGAAGCGTTTATATAAAAGCTTAATCAAAGAATTGGGCCTCAATGACAAATATTTTACCAACCAGTTTTTAAGCGGCGAAGTCTCAACGGCCAAGAATAATTTTGTCAGTCCGGAAGCCTATCTAAAAGAAAATTCCGGCGATTTCAGAAAAGAGAAGGTCGGACTTTATTATAAACGCTACCAGGAAAGCTTAAAAGCAAACAATGCCATGGATTTTGATGATCTGATCTACAATACCCTGGTATTATTTAAGGGCTTTCCGGAAATTCTGGAACAATATCAGAATCGCTTTAAATACATTATGGTGGATGAATATCAGGATACCAATCATAGCCAATATGAACTGGTTAACATGCTGGCCGCCAAATACAAAAATATTTGTGTCTGCGGCGATGACGATCAGAGTATTTACGGCTGGCGGGGAGCGGATATCAACAATATCCTGGATTTTGAAAAAGACTACGCCAACGCCAAGGTAGTTAAACTGGAAGAGAACTACCGCTCAACCCAGACGATTCTGGACTGTGCCAACGGTGTTATTGCCAAAAATACCGGTCGTAAGGAAAAGGCGCTGTGGACCAACAATGACGGCGATGAAAAAATTATGATTGCTTCGTTTAACCAGGGTTATGATGAAGCCCGGTTTATTGTTGATGAGATTAATGAAAACATCACCAAGGGCAATGGTATCTTCGGCGATTTTGCGATTCTGTACCGAACCAATGCCCAGTCCCGGTTGTTTGAAGAAGCGCTGATGCGGGCCGGCTTGCCTTTTCAATTAATCGGCGGAACCGGGTTTTATTCGCGGGTTGAAATTAAAGATGTCATTGCTTATTTAAATGTCCTGAGCAATCCTAAAGACAACATGGGCTTTATGCGAATTGTCAACGTGCCCAAGCGGGGGATTGGTTCAGCCACCATTGAAAAAATTGCCGAATACGCCAATTTTAAAAGCTTTAGTTTAATGCAGGCCTTCCATCATGTTGAAGAAATTCCGGAGCTGAGTCCCAGCGTCAAAAACAAGGTTCGGGCGTTTAGCGAATTAATGAAGAAATTAGAAACAATCCGGGAGACGGCCAGCTTAAGCGAGCTGATCACGGCGGTGATTGAAAAAACCGGCTATCTGGAAATGCTGGAAACCGGAAAGATGGATAAGGGTGAAAGCCGCCTGGAAAACCTTCAGGAACTGGTATCTTCCGCCACAGACTTTGAAAAAAATAGTGATGATCAAAGCCTCAGCGCCTACCTGGAAACGGTCGCCTTGTCGTCAGAAACCGACAAGTACGATGGTGATCAGGGGAAGGTTCTCCTGATGACGCTTCATAACGCCAAAGGACTGGAATTCCCGATTGTCTTTATTCCCGGGATGGAAGAAGGGATCTTCCCCCATGGCCGAGCCATGGATTCGCCGGAGGAAATTGAAGAGGAACGACGAATCTGCTATGTGGGGATTACCCGGGCGATGAAACGTCTTTACATTTCCTGGGCAGCGGAAAGAACCCTTTACGGACGTCGCCAACTGCAAACCCCATCGCGATTTTTAAAAGAAATGCCGGATGAAGTTTGCGTGGAAAATAAACAGCGCTATGAACGTAAGCCGGAAATTGACATTGAAACGAAAAAGAATAAGACTTTTTCTGAACGGGTGACCCAGTCGAAGGTAGCTATTCGCAGAAATAATGCCAATGCCGTTAACCTTCACAATGGTCCATCAGAAAATGGGTTTGCGTTGACGGATAAGGTTAAACATAAAAAATTTGGCATTGGTACTGTGGTTGAAGTTAAAAATAACATGATTTCAGTCGCGTTTCCGGGGGTGGGAATCAAAAAAATGGATCCGACGTTTGTGGAAAAAGCTTAGTTAAAATAGCGTTAAAAAGTAGCTATAAAGGATAGGAAATGAGTATGAGCAATGCCCAAATTGAAGCGTTAAGAAAAAAAATAGCAGCATATGACAGAGCCTACTATCTTGATGATGCGCCTCTGGTTTTAGACTATGAATATGATCAGCTAATGCAGGAACTGATTGCGCTAGAAACCGCAAATCCCCAATGGATCACCCCGGATTCACCGACTCAGCGGGTTGGTGGAAGTCCTTTAGCAGGTTTTGACAAGGTCGTCTACAGCCATCCCAAACTGAGCCTTGGCAATGCCTTTGATCCGGGCAATCTCCGCGATTTTGACCGTCGGGTGCGGCAGACCTGTCCCGAGGCAAGCTATGTGGTGGAATACAAATTTGATGGGTTGACGGTGGTACTAAACTACGAAAATGGTTTGTTCGTTCGGGGCGCCACCCGAGGCGATGGCGAAGTGGGGGAAAATGTTACTGCCAACCTCAAAACGATTCGGACGATCCCGCTGGGCTTGTCGGAGCCGGTGACCCTGGAAGTTCGGGGCGAGGTTTTTATGGGTAAGGCTGATTTTGAAAAATTGAATCAGCGTCGTCTGGCGGCGGAGGAAAGTCCTTTTGCCAACCCCAGAAATGCAGCAGCCGGATCGCTGCGACAATTGGACCCCAGGCTAACGGCCTCCCGGCCATTGGATATTTTTGTTTTTAATCTGGAAGTGGTTGAAGGTTTCGAACCTAAAACCCATCGGGAGACCCTGAATTATTTAAAAGATTTAGGTTTTAAAACCAGTACAATCAAAGCCTTTAGCGATATTGAGGCGATCATTGACTATTGCCGCCTGATGGAAGTGGAAAGACGCAACCTGCCCTTTGAAATCGACGGTCTGGTGATTAAGGTCGATGAATTAGCTTTTCGGGAGCGACTGGGAAATACCTCAAAAAGTCCCCGCTGGGCGATCGCTTACAAATTTGCCCCCGATCAGGCCGTTACCACTGTGGTTGCCATTACCGTTCAGGTTGGCCGAACCGGTGCTCTGACCCCAGTGGCCGAACTTGAGCCGGTATCGCTAGCGGGGTCAGTGATTTCCCGGGCAACCCTCCATAACGAAGACAATATCAGTACAAAAGACATCCGTATCGGTGACCAGGTGGTGATCCAGAAGGCGGGGGACGTCATTCCGGAAGTGGATCATGTGGTGTTTGAAAAACGATCGGGAAACGAGGTGGTTTTTCAAATGCCAAAACGCTGTCCGGTTTGTGATGAACCAACCTTTCGGATTGCCGGAGAAGCGGTGACTAAATGCCTGAACATGGCCTGTCCGGCGCAGGTGTTTCGAAAACTGGTTCACTTTACTTCCCGGGACGCAATGAACATTGAAGGGCTGGGACCAGGCGTACTGCGGCTGTTGATGGATGATAAACTGGTCGTTAACCCGGTCGATATCTATCATCTGGATGAGAAAAGAGAACAACTGATCACCCTTGAAAAGTTGGGCGAAAAATCGGTCGACAATCTTCTGGTCGCGATACAAGCCTCTAAAAAACGTGAATTATCCCGGCTTATTTTTGGTTTGGGGATTCCGCTGGTCGGCGCCAGAGGTGCTAAAATTCTGGCTGAACATTATCAGAAAATGGATAACCTGATCCTGGCCCAAGTGGAAGATCTCAAAGCGATTTTTGAAATTGGCGAAAAAATGGCTACCGAAATTGTCGATTTTTTTAAGACGCCCACCAATATTGAAATCATCAGAGGGTTAGAAGCCGCGGGGCTTAATATGATTCAGGAAACCAGAATCGATTCTCAGACCCTGGCCGGGAAGACCTTTGTGCTCACCGGAACCCTGCCCACTCTCGACCGACGGGAAGCTAAAGCATTGATCGAAGCTAATGGTGGCAAGGTAGCAGGCAGTGTCAGTAAAAAAACCGATTTTCTCTTGTCCGGAGAAAAATCCGGGTCCAAATATGAAAAAGCCCAGTCGCTGGGAATTACAATAATTGATGAAGAAGCGTTTTTAGCCCTTGTCACGGGTGGAGGGTTTGATCTATAATGAAGGGTGATTTTTAAAATCAAATTGACGGCTCCGGCTGTTAAGATAAAAATCAGTGCCCGAGCTATTTAAAAAATGCACAAGAAGTGCATCATGAATTGATTAGAAAAGTAAGATCGATAGTCAACAGTAAAGAAAGGATAACACTATGAGTTTAACACGAGAAGATGTCACCTACGTGGCCAATCTGGCCCGTTTGGAATTTTCCGAGGATGAAGTGACCGCCCTGGCCGAGCAACTGGGTGCAGTGCTTAATTATGCTGAAACCTTAAGCGGATTGGACACCTCTAAAATTAAAGCCACCGAACATGTGCTGGCGGTTCAGAATGTCTTTCGGGAGGATGAAATTAAGTCCTGTCTGAGTAATGAAGAAGCTTTGGCCAATGCGCCAGAGAGCGAAGCCGGGTGCTTTAAGGTTCCCCGGGTTATGGAATAGGAGGCAACAATGGAATTGTATCAAAAAACCATACACGAAATAAATGACCTTCTGGATAAAAAAGAAGTCACCGTTACAGAGGTAACCCAAGCGGTGGTTAACCGCATTAATATCGTTGAAAAAGCGACCGATGCTTATCTGAGTCTCCAGACCGAAGCGGCGCTAGAAACGGCTACCGCAATAGATGCCGAGCTGTCCGGGCGAGCAAAAAGAACGCCATTGGAAGGAATTCCCTATGGACTCAAAGATAACATGTGCACTAAGGGAATCTTAACCACTTGTGCCTCAAAAATGCTCGATAACTTCAATCCTCCTTATAATGCCGAGGTTTATCAACGGCTTAGCGAAGAGGGTGGTATTTTGCTGGGGAAAACCAATATGGATGAGTTTGCGATGGGTTCGTCCACTGAAAATTCAGCCTATAAAACGACTCACAATCCCTGGGATTTAAACAAGGTACCTGGCGGTTCCAGTGGCGGATCAGCGGTTGCTGTGGCTGCTGATACGGCTTTTTTTGCCTTGGGATCAGACACCGGCGGATCGATCCGTCAGCCCGCCTCATTTTGTGGGGTGGTGGGGATGAAACCGACCTATGGTCTGGTCTCCCGCTATGGTCTGGTGGCCTTTGCTTCGTCGCTTGATCAGATTGGGCCGTTCACCAAGGACGTGCAAGACTGCGCGCTGGTGCTAAATACCATTGTTGGTCATGATGCCAAGGATTCCACCTCCCTTAATCTTAAAAAAATCGATTATACTAAAAACCTCAAACAAGGGGTCAAAGGTTTGAAAATTGGCGTGGCTAAAGAATTTTTCGGCGAAGGGCTCCAACCGGAAGTTCGCAAAAGCCTGGAAGATGCCATCGTCATCTATAAAACTCTGGGGGCTTCGATTGTCGATGTGTCATTCCAACATCTGGATTATGCCCTATCCGCCTATTATATGATTTCGTCCGCTGAAGCCAGTTCCAATCTGGCCCGTTATGATGGCATTCGTTATGGTTTTAGAGCCGAAGAATACAATGACCTGATTGATCTTTACAAGAAAACCAGAAGCCAGGGATTTGGCGACGAGGTCAAACGACGGATCATGCTGGGGACCTATGCCCTCAGCTCTGGCTACTATGATGCCTATTATAAAAAAGCGATGCAGGTGCGAACGATCATCAAAGCCGACTTTGATCAGGTCTTTAGCGGCTGCGATGTGCTCTTGACCCCAACAGCACCGACTACCGCCTTTGGCATCGGCGAAAAAACCAGCAATCCGCTGGAGATGTATCTCACTGATATTTATACGGTACCCGTTAACATTGCCGGAATTCCCGGGGCTTCAATTCCCTGCGGTTTGGACAACAACGGGATGCCGATTGGGATGCAGTTGCTGGGGCCGATCTTAAGTGAAGAGACTCTGTTAAAAACAGCCTGGGCCTTTGAGCAGGAATCAGGCCTTAAAAATTTAAAAGCACCATTGGGAACGGAGGTCTAAATCATGGAATATGAAATTGTCATCGGAATGGAAATCCATATTGAGTTGGGGACAAAAACAAAAATATTTTGTTCCTGTCCGACCGAGTTCGGCCAGGATGAAAACACTCATACCTGCCCGGTTTGCCTGGGGATGCCCGGGGTGTTACCGGTACTGAATGAAAAAGTCGTTGAATACGCCACCCGGGCGGGTTTAGCCCTTAATTGCGAAATTGCCCACTTTAGCAAGATGGATCGAAAAAACTATTTTTATCCGGATTTACCCAAAGCCTATCAAACCTCCCAGTTTGATTTACCGATCTGTACCGGTGGCGTAGTTGGCATTGAAGTCGATGGCGTTAAAAAAGACATCGGCATCACCCGTATTCACATCGAAGAAGATGCCGGAAAGCTGCTTCATGAATCGGCCGACGGGACGCTTCTGGATGTTAACCGCTGTGGTGTACCGCTGATTGAGATCGTCACCGAGCCGGATCTGCGCAGTGCCGAGGAAGCCCGCGCCTTTGCCGAAAAGGTCAGAAATATTCTGGAATATACTGGCGTCTCTGACTGTAAGATGGAACAGGGTTCGATGCGTTTTGACGTGAATCTATCGATTCGGGAAAAAGGATGCGAAGTATTGGGAACCCGAACTGAAATGAAAAACTTAAACTCGTTCCGGGCGCTGATCCGGGCTGTTCAATACGAAAGCAAACGACAGATCATTGAGATTAAAAAAGGTCACACGATTATTCAGGAAACCCGTAAGTGGGACGACACCAAAGGGACCTCATCTTCACTGCGAAGCAAGGAAGAAGCTCATGATTATCGTTACTTCCCGGAACCGGATCTGGTCCCGATTGTGCTGGAACCCGATTACATCGAAAAAATTAAAAGCGAACTGCCGGAATTGCCGGAAGCCAAAAAACAGCGCTATATTGATGAATATAAACTACCGGAATACGATGCCGGGGTGCTGACAACCACGGGGGTCACCGCTCGCTTCTTTGAAGAAGCAGTGGCGCTGTATAATGAACCCAAACAGATTTCTAACTGGATGATGGTGGAAATTCCACCATTACTAAAAGAAAATGAACTGAGTATGGAAAATATTTCGATTACTCCGACGCAATTGGTAGCGTTGCTAAAACTGGTCAAAAACAATGAAATCAGTGGCAACACTGGTAAAGAAGTTTTAAAAGAAATGTTTAGTACCGGCAAAAACCCGGGCGATATTGTTAAAGATAAGGGTCTGGCGCAAATGAGTGACAGCAGCGAGCTGGAAGCCATCATTGAAAAAATCGTTTCGGATAATCCCAAATCGGTTGAAGATATAGGCGCCGGTAATGAAAAAGCCTATGGCTTCTTAACCGGTCAGGTGATGAAAGTAACAAAAGGAAAAGCGAATGCCCAGGTCGCTAACGAAATTATTCGGGCGGTTGTAGCTAAACATTTGGCATCGCATCGTTAGGATTTTTATAAGATAAAGCAAAACAATTGTTGGTACTAAGAAACAGAAATTTTGACTAAGGGGTTACTACAAGATTTGTGGTAATCCCTTAAATAATGAGAAATAGATAAAGGAAAACTATGGAAAACAGTGAAGAAATTAATGTAGAGAAAAAACGGATTGACGGTCGGGAAGCCCATGAATTAAGACCAATAAAGGTTACCCGACATTTTATTAAACATGCTCAGGGATCGGTGCTCATTGAAGTGGGCGATACCAAAGTCATTTGCACCGCCATGGTGGAAGACAAGGTACCACCATTTTTAAAAGGTCAGAAAAAGGGGTGGATCACTGCCGAGTATGAAATGATTCCCGGATCAACCAATACCCGTAAAAGTCGCGATCGCAACCGTGGCAAAATCGATGGCCGAACCATGGAAATCCAGCGCTTAATCGGCAGGAGTCTGAGATCAGTCATCGACCTTTCAATGCTCGGGGAACGGACCATCTGGATTGACTGTGATGTAATCCAGGCCGATGGTGGAACCCGGACCGCGGCGATTACCGGTTCATTTCTGGCCCTCCATGATGCCTTATCAGATCTGATTGAAAAGGGGAAAATTAAAGCAATGCCAATTACCAATTTTGTCGCTGCTACTAGTGTTGGGATTTTTGAGGGCGAAGCCATCGTTGACCTGTGTTATGAAGAAGATTCAAACGCTGAGGTTGATATGAACATGGTCATGACTGAAACCGGCGAAATCATTGAAATTCAGGGAACCGGTGAAGAACGTCCCTTTAAAAAGGAAGAACTTCAAAAGATGTTAGAACTCGGAGAAGCGAGCATTAAAAAAATCATCGCCTTCCAAAAAGGTACATTACAGGAATAACGGGTAAATGATAATGAGAACAATACTTTTAGCCACCGGTAATCCGGATAAGGCCAGAGAACTGAAGACGATGTTGGGAGCGGATTTTGAAGTCAAGACGATGAAGGATTTTGGCATTGACATTGACATCATTGAAGATGGTCAAACCTATGAAGCGAATGCGCTGATAAAGGTGCGGGCGTTACAGCCCCTTGTTAAGGGAAAAGACCTGATCATTATGGGCGACGACTCCGGCTTATCGGTTGATTGCCTTAATGGGGCTCCGGGGATTTATTCGGCTCGTTATGCAGGAGAAGAGGCCACCTATGCAGATAATAATAAAAAGCTTTTAAAGGAAATGGCAGATGTGCCGGAAATGAATCGGGGAGCTGCTTTTATCACCGTCATCGCGATGATTCTGCCTGATGGACGGGAGTTATGCTGCGAAGGTCTGGTCCGGGGGAAAATTGCCTTTGATTATTGCGGTGTTGGCGGATTCGGCTATGACCCGCTGTTTATCCATGAAGCGTCTGGCCGTTGCTACGGAGACATGACCAAAGCAGAAAAAAATCGGTTGAGTCATCGGGCGGTCGCTATTGCAAAGGCTCGGGAACTGTTGAATCAGGCACTTTAAAAACAGGACAATCGGATCCTTTAATTAAGCAGAAGGAAGGGATGGAGGATAAAATGAAAATTGGTGTAATGAGTGACAGCCATGGTAATTTAAAAGCGGTAAAACAAGCCGTCCAGGAGATGGGCCAAGTGGATGTGATGATTCATCTTGGAGACTATGTCGAAGATGCCCTCTATCTGCGTACGATCACAAATACCCCCATCCACATCCTGAAGGGCAATTTGGATTCTTTTGCTGATGATGGCAGTATGTCGCTGGAGACCATTTTGGGCGGCTTTAAATTTTTTGCCTGCCATGGCCATAAGTACGGCGTCAAGAACGATTTGCACCGTCTTTACGTTGCCGGGTTGGAAAAAAAGGCCGAGGTGATTCTTTATGGTCATACCCACCACGCTTATATCGAAGATGATGGCCGCATTCTAATGATGAACCCTGGCTCGGTGGGGGCTCCCAGAATGGGAGATCCTGAAAGCTATGGATTGATTATCATTGAGAATGGCGAAATTAACGCAAAAATCATCCCGCTTTGGCGCGACTGACAGAAAGACGGAAAAAGGAGGCAATCAATGCTGAGTATTAAAGATGTATCAATGACCTATCAAAAAGGGAAAAAAGAGGCTTTAAAAAATATCAATCTAGAAATTTTAGAAGGCGAATTTACCGCCTTGCTGGGGCAAAATGGGGCGGGAAAAAGTACCCTGATCAATATTCTTGCCGGTAATGTAAAAAAGACCCGGGGAGATGTCAGTATCGGCGGGTACAGCCTCGACAGAAATGAGCTTGAAACAAAAAAGATTATTGGCATTGTGCCCCAGGATACCGGGTATGATTTTGTTTTTACCGTAGATGAAGCGCTAAAAAAACAGTCCGGCTATTTCGGGATCAAGGATAACAAGGAATACATCGATGAAGTTCTGGACGCTTTGTACTTAACCGAAAAGAGAAGCGCCAGAATCCGGGATCTATCCGGAGGGATGCGACGGCGATTTTTAATCGCCAAGGCATTGGTTCATAAACCCAAAATTCTGATTCTGGACGAACCGACAGCAGGAGTCGATATTGAAATGCGGCATACCTTATATGATTTTCTGGTTAAGCTGCATGAATCGGGTACCACCATCATCCTGACCACTCATTATATTGAGGAAGCCGAAAAACTGTGTAAGCGGATTGTAATTATTGATGGTGGAAAAATTATTGCCGATGAGCCTAAAGAAGAGTTGATGGATGCGTTTTCCCGGGAATCCATCATTGAAGTTCATTTTGAAGATGAGCTAAGTCTAGCTGATTTTGATTTTTTAAGTGACTACCACCCGCATATCGAAGACAAAACCAGACTTCAATTGAAGGCCTCAAAGAAGGACTTGTCCAAAGTCTTTCGACAACTGTCAGAGAAAAACATGGAATTTACTAATCTGGTGGTGGAAAGACCAAAGCTCGAAGATATTTATTTAAATATCATCAAACATTAGGAGAACAGATGAAAAACAGGATATTTTACAATAGAATTGGATTTTTAACCCTCCTGAACAAGGAAATTCATCGGTTTATGAAGGTGCCAGTTCAGACGGTTCTGGCTCCGCTTATTTCAAACATTTTATACATGTTAATCTTTGGGGGGATGCTTCAAACCAGGGAGGTCGGGATCGAAGGGATTAGTTATCTTAATTTTTTAGTGCCCGGCTTAGCGACAATGGGGGCGATTTTTGCCGCGTTTCAAAATCCGGCGTTTTCAATGATTTCGCAAAAATTTCAGAATACCATTCAGGATTTAAACAGCTACCCGATCTCAATTACCGAAAAAATTCTGGCCTTTGTTTTTGGGGGGATGTTTCGTGGGGTGCTGGTGGGTATTCTAACCTATGCGGCAACAATTTTCTTTGTCGGTTATGAAGTAGTGCATCCACTGTTTTTTGTATTGGCATTAACCGCAACATCCTTTGTCTTCGCATCACTGGGTTTGATTGCCGGGCTGGTGCTGGATAACTTTGAAAAGATGAATTTTGCATTGGCAATTATCATTACGCCTCTTACCTATTTAGGTGGTGTGTTTTTTGAAATTTCAAAGTTGCCGGGATTATTATCTTCCATTAAATACATAAACCCGATCTATCCCCTGGTTAATGTTTCCCGATATGCCTATATTGGGGTATGTGAAGGCAATATTGTGATTCATGTTATTTTAACAATTGGCCTTGTTATTAGTGTATTTTTAGTGGCGGCGCATATTTTTAAAAAAGGTGTGGGCATTAAAACCGTCTAAGACATTTCATTTTTTGATGACGGATTACGGTGTGTTTGCAAAATAAAGCGAGCATCAAATAAAAAATAAAAAGTAGTTGACAACTCTTTCTATTTAAAGTATACTAACACTTGTCTCTAAGAGAGGCAATGCGGGTGTAGCTCAGTGGTAGAGCCCTGGCCTTCCAAGCCAGTCGCGAGGGTCCGATTCCCTTCACCCGCTCCATTTTTGCGAAAAGAATTGAGCGCCTGTAGCTCAGTAGGATAGAGCAACGGCCTTCTAAGCCGTGTGCCAGAGGTTCGAATCCTCTCAGGCGCACCATTTATTTTATCGTATTTATCTCGTGGTGGGTATAGTTCAATCGGTTAGAGCGTCGGATTGTGATTCCGGAAGTTGTGGGTTCGAGTCCCATTATCCACCCCATTTCAATAGCATTATATTAATAGGGGTATAGCCAAGTTGGTAAGGCACAAGATTTTGATTCTTGCATCCGTAGGTTCGAGTCCTGCTACCCCTGCCACTTTTGCTCGGCAGAGAAGACAGAAAAAAGACATGACCCATTAGCTCAGTTGCAAAGCAGAGAACCAAAAATGCACGACCGAAGGAAGTGAACATTTTTGTGTGAATCGCTTAGTTAGGCAAAGTTGAGTATTCATTATCGTTTGGAGACAAACAAAAAGTAAATTATAGCATGACCCATTAGCTCAGTTGGTAGAGCATCTGACTTTTAATCAGGGTGTCGGGCGTTCAAGTCGCCCATGGGTCACCATTTGAAATCAAAACCGCAGTGATTGCGGTTTTTTTATTTTTTGAAAAATGTTAAAATGACTTAAATGTTGTTTTATAACGGGTTGGGGTATAAAATAGAGCAAATCTGTATTATCATGTCATTTTGGAATGAAAAGGAGCAGATGGTTATGAAACAAGGGCAAAGCTTAATACGTATCAGCAAAATAATTGGAATGGTATTGGTGGCGCTTGTCATTATAACATTGACCTATCTGGGAGATTATTACCATGCTGATCAAACTGCCCATGAGGCCCTGATCTCAGGAAATCAGGTAATTGTCAGGGAAGAAGGAAATCTGACCATATTTATGCCAACAACAGGTCAGGATGAAACGGGTTTTATCTTTTACCCCGGTGGTAAGGTGGAAGATATCGCTTATGCTCCGCTGATGCGCTCACTGGCGGAACAAGGCTATCCGGCTGTGATTGTGGGGATGCCCTTTAATCTGGCCGTGTTTAATGCAAACGGTGCTGACAAGGTGTTGGAAGCGTTGCCGGAGATCGAGCATTGGATCATGGTGGGTCACTCTTTGGGCGGCGCCATGGCTTCGGACTATCTGGCCGAACATGAAGACAAGGTAGCGGGGCTGACTTTATTAGGTGCTTATCCCAATGAATCGCTTTCTCAGAGCAGTCATTCGGTAGTGACTCTATATGGCAGCGAAGATCAGATTATTAACCAACAGGGCTTTACCGAAGGCCGAAATAAGCTGCCGGTCACGGCCCGTTATTATGAAATAGCAGGTGGTAATCATAGCGGATTCGGTAATTATGGAGAACAGTCCGGCGATGGGATCGCATCTATTTCATCGGCTGAACAGCAAGCGATAACAATAGCAAAAATTATGGAAATCTGGAAAGGAAATTGATATGGAAAACAATAAAAAAGAAAACAGCAAAGAAATCGTTTTGGCTGGAGGTTGTTTCTGGGGAACGGAAATGTATTTTAAAGCCATCAGAGGGGTTGTTAAGACGGAGGTGGGTTATGCCAACGGAAAAACCCCGAATCCCTCCTATGAGGATGTGTGCCATGGAAATACCGGGCATGCTGAAGTCGTTAAGGTGCTTTATGACAATCAAGTGATCAGCTTACCATTTTTGTTAAGTCTGTATTTTGAAGTCATCGACCCGGTAGCGGTCAATCGTCAGGGGAATGATCGAGGCACTCAATACCGTACCGGCATTTATTTTTCGGATCCTTCCGATGAAGCGGTGATATTAGAATCAGTCGATCAGTTAAGGCAGCAATACGGGGTGCCCCTGGCCATTGAAGTATTGCCGCTTGAAAACTACAGCTCTGCAGAAGCTTATCACCAGGACTATCTGTTAAAGAACCCCGGAGGTTATTGCCATATCGGCAACCGTGAGTTTAAAAAGGCGGCGGTAGCCCGGGACCCATCTTTAAAATAAGAAGCGGGTCATTAAAAACTGACGTAAAAAGCAGTTACTTTCACAAGAAACAAATAAAGTGACATTGAAAAGAGGGAAAAGTATGAGCATCATTGGTAACATTATCTGGATTATTTTGGGGGGCCTGATTATGGCGATCGCTTGGCTTTTAGCCGGCATTCTCTGCTGCATTACCATTATTGGTATCCCGTTGGGATTGCAGGCTTTTAAAATGGCGCAGTTAGTCCTCTGGCCATTTGGTAAAACCGTTGATTATTCAAACATGGGAACCGGATCGGTAATCTTAAATATTTTGTGGATCCTGATTTTCGGTTGGGGTTTAGCCGCGGGATCTGCGATTCTGGGGATTATTTACTGTATTACCCTGGTTGGGATACCCTTTGGATTACAATGGTTTAAATTTGCCAAACTGGCATTGTTTCCATTTGGCGCACAAATTCGCGATATTTAAGTAGCCGAAGGTGCTATTAAGCTTGACAAGAAAATGAAATCGATACTATAATAAACGGTGGGTGTGTGTTAAACCCACTGTTTTTAAGATGGTTTTATTTATTTAAATTTGTTGATTATAGGAGGGTAAGGAACATCGAAACGAAAAAGACGTCCCAAAAACCCATCATTGAAATAAAGGATCTGGGGAAAACCTTTCGTCCTAAAAGCGGCGAAGTAAAAGCGTTAGATGGCATAAATCTAAGCATCGACCAGGGCGATATCTATGGAATTATCGGTATGAGCGGGGCTGGTAAAAGCACCCTGGTTCGCTGTATCAATCTTCTTGAAAAGCCCACCAGCGGCAGTGTTTTTATTGATGGACAGGATATATCAAAAATAGCCGAAAAAGAACTGAGAACGGTACGTTATTCGGTGGGTATGATTTTTCAGCAATTTAATTTGCTGATGCAACGAACTGCCGAAAAAAATATTCTTTTTCCCCTTGAAATTGCCGGGGTGGATAAAGAAACGGCCAAAAAAAGAACCGCTGAACTGTTGGAGTTGGTTGGCTTACCCGATAAAGCCAAGGCCTATCCTACCCAGTTGTCGGGGGGACAAAAACAACGGATCGCGATTGCCAGAGCCTTGGCTAATAACCCTAAGATTTTGTTATGCGACGAGGCGACATCAGCTCTGGATCCATCGACAACCAATTCCATACTCAAGCTGTTAAAAGAAATCAATCAAAAATTGGGCATTACCATTGTGATCATCACCCATGAAATGAGTGTGGTGGAGCAGATTTGTAGCCATGTGGCAATCATCGATAAAAGTAAAATTGCCGAAAACGGTGAGGTTGAAGAGATCTTTAAAAACCCCAAAACCGAGATTGCCAAAAAAATGATTTTTTCTGAAGGTGATCAGGGTTCGGTGGTGATGGGCAAAAACACGTATCGAATTGTCTTTGATGAAAAATCATCCAGTGATTCGGTGATTGCAAAAATGATCCTCGAAACAAAATGTCTGGTGAATATTCTCCATGCCGATATGAAAAATATTGATGGCTTTGCTTTTGGGCAAATGGTGATCCAATTGCCTGAGGATGAGCTGAGTGCGGCACGGGCCGTTAATTATCTCCGCTCACATCAAATTACGGTTGAGGAGGTGGGTACCCATGTGGGATAGTTCAATGACGGCATTGATGGTTCAAGGAACCCTTGAGACCCTTTATATGACATTGGCGTCAACACTTCTGGCCTATGTTATTGGGTTACCGATGGGCGTTTTGCTGGTCACCAGCGATTCCGATGGGATTGTCCCGATGAAGTGGCTTAATAAGGTACTCAACATGGTGGTCAATATTACCCGGTCGATCCCGTTTTTGATTTTGCTAATTGCAGTGATTCCTCTGACAAGGCTGATTACCGGGACAACCATTGGATCAACGGCAACCATTGTACCGCTGGTGATTGCAGCGGCACCATTTATTGCCCGGTTGGTGGAATCTTCTATTAAAGAGGTGGATTATGGGATTATTGAAGCCTCACTGTCAATGGGCGCCAGTCCCATGCAGGTGGTGACCAAGGTGATGATTCCTGAGGCGAAGCCCTCGTTGATTATTGGCGCAGCCATTGCGACCACCACTATTTTAGGTTATTCCGCGATGGCAGGGATTGTCGGTGGCGGCGGCCTGGGAGATATTGCCATCCGCTTTGGCTACTATCGTTATGAAACGGGTATGATGGTGATAACCGTAATATTACTGGTTTTAATCGTCCAGCTCTTTCAAGAAGTTGGTATGAAAATTGCCCAAAAACAGGATCGCCGAAAATAAAGAATCAGGATTTTACGATCCGCAGATAATTTGGGTTGACAGTAAACACCGCCCATGTTATATTACATATTATTCAACTAGGAATTATATGAAAGAAAAGAAAAGGAGAAGATCATGAAAAAATTAGGTTTAGTAGTATTGGTCAGTGTTCTCGGTTTGGCCCTATTTTCAGGCTGTGCGGCGAAAGGCACAGATGACAAAACCATTGTAGTCGGGGCCAGTCCAACACCTCATGGAGAGATTTTAGCGGTTGCTGGTGAAGTATTAAAAGAAGAGGGATACACCCTTGAAGTTAAAGAATTTACCGATTATGTTCAACCGAATTTAACCTTGGAAAATAAAGAGTTAGATGCCAACTTTTTCCAGCATCTCCCCTACCTGGAAGACTTTAATGTGAAAAATAATACCAAGTTGGTGAGTGCCGGTGCGGTTCATTATGAACCATTGGGCTTATATCCAGGTAAATTAAAAACTTTGGATGCCATTGTTGATGGATCAACGATTGCCATCCCAAATGATACAACAAACGAAGCCAGAGCACTTTTATTACTTGAAACAATTGGCTTAATCAAGGTTGATCCGAATGTTGGTTTGGAAGCAACACCAAAAGACATTATTGAAAATCCCAAAAATCTTGTTTTTAAAGAACTGGAGGCGGCTCAACTGGCACGCTCACTTCCGGATGTTGATTTGGCTGTTATTAACGGAAACTATGCCATTGAAGCAGGACTGAATGCCGGAACCGATGCCATCGCGAAAGAAGAAAAAGATTCCTTAGCGGCACAGACCTATGCCAACATTGTGGCAGTACGAACTGGAGATGAAACAAGTGAAAAAACATTGGCACTGATGAAAGCGCTGCAAAGCGAAAAAGTGATCAGCTTTATCGAAAGCAATTACCAGGGCGCTGTTGTACCGATGTCTTAAGTCCTAATTTCTGGAAACGTCTCAAACCGAGACGTTTCTTTTTTTATTAAAAATCGTCCTGAAGTAGAGTTATATAAATAAAAAAGCCGCAATGATCGTTTACGATCATTGCGGCTTTTAAAAGTAAGGGTGAATGATTAACGGGTTCTTCCGCCATGTCGCATTCCAGATCCATCTTGAGGATGGGTACCGCCGCCGACATCACAAACACCATCGCCGTCTGCGTCAACAAATGCGCCAGTGCCAGCGCCGCCAGTGCCAACAGGATTTCCGGTTAAATCACAGAGACCATCGCCGTCAGCATCACCGGTTCCCTGACAATTCTCATACAGTCTTTCGCCGCCGTTACCTTGACCAAGACCGGATCCATCACCAGCACCCCGGCCATTGCCGTTCGCGGCAAAGGTGGTACCTGCTGTTGCTAACATTAATGCTAACGATGTGACTAAAATTAATTTTGCTTTCATTGTAAATTCCTCCGTTTTTTTATTTTTGTGATTCTTTTACTACCTTCATTATACAATTGCTTTATGTCATTCATGTGTCAAAAAGGTCATATTAATAATTATTAAAATATGAGGTTCAATCAAAAACTTTGATTACCACGTTGCAGACCAGATCCATCTTGAATAGGGGTGCCGTCACCAATGTCACAAACACCGTCTTCATCAACAAGTGCATTGGTACCGGATTCATAGCCTAATCCGCCAGTGCCGACAGGATCCCCAGTGAGGTCGCAGATGCCATCACCGTCAGCATCAACTGATTCCTGACTGTTTGCATATTGTCGCTCTCCGCCGCTACTCTGACCAACGCCACTGCCCTGCCCGTAACCTGAAGCGGCAAAGGTTGTACCTGCTGTTGCTAACATTAACGCCAATGATGATACTAAAACTAATTTTGCTTTCATTGTAAATTCCTCCGTTTTTTTTCTTTCGATGTTTGTATTATAGGATAGCTGTATGTCATTTAGGTGTCAGATGTTAAAAAATTAATTTTTATAACCGTAAAGATGATATAAACAAAAGATGTATAAGGATATAACAAAGACAATTGTTTAAAGGTTAGAAAAAAATGAGGATGGTGTGTTAAAATATAAAATTATAAGTTGTCGTTTATAAAATCAATAAAAGATATGTTTTGACACAAAATTGCCATCAAAAAATGATAAGCTGATAAAGGTAGTGGAGGTATATATAATGAAAGGCATTCGCATATTAGTGGCTGAGGATGAAGAAAAACTGCGAGAAATCGTTTTAAAATATTTAAAAAAAGAGGGCTATGAAGGTTTCGGGGCGGCGGACGGAGAGGAAGCATTGGACCTTTGGACAGAAAAACAACCGGATTGTATTATTCTCGACGTAACCATGCCGAAAATGGATGGGTTTGAAGTGCTGGAAGAAATAAGGGAAACGGACAATGTGCCAGTCATCATGCTCACGGCTCGAAGAGAAGAAGAAGATAAGATTCAGGGATTTGAAGTTGGCGCAGATGATTATGTAACAAAACCCTTCAGTCCCCGAGAATTGATGGTCCGAATCAAAGCCTTGCTAAAAAGAAGCGGGGTTGCTACAACTGAAAATAAGCTTGATGTTTGTGGAATGAGATTAAATTCAGACGAACGACAAATAACAATTCATAATGAAATTATTAACCTCACACAAAAAGAATACGAGGTTTTAAGCTATTTTGTCAATCATCAGAAATTGGTGTTATCCAGAGAGCAGATTCTTGATCGGATTTGGGGATATGATTATGATGGTGATATACGTGTTGTTGATACAACCATCAAACGATTACGTAAAAAAATGGGAGATAAAGGAGAGTGCATCCAAACCGTCAGAGGGCTGGGGTACAAGTTTAAAGAATGAGAAGTTCGATTTTTTCGAGATTAATGCTCTATCTTGGGGCTTTCTTTCTGGTACTTTGTTTATTAACGTATTATGTCCTGGGTTCCTATTTTGAGGTATACTATACTGAGAAAAGAACCGCGGCCTTAATTGATAAAACGAATCAGGCTGTAACAATGTATAATCAGAATGGATTAACCCCCGAACTTCAATTATTTATTGATGTCGCTGAAGAGGAAGGGATTGTTGTTGAAATTATTGGGCAGCAAACGGGCGCTGAAGATAGCTCTTTTGAAGATGTTTCGATAGAAACTAGAACCGCTGAAATAGTGACAGCGAGTCAACGACGTGATGAGATTAATCAAATGGATCGTTTGGGACTGACAAGTGTTGAAAAAAAACGTTTGGCAGCAGGTGGTGAACACAGTGGTGAGGGAAAAGAAACGGGTGCTGGCGCCGGCAGTGGTGCCGGTAATGCGTCGGGATCGAGTAGTGATTCGGGCAGTGGTACCGGTAGCGGATCGGGCAGCGGATCGGGCAGTGGATCAGGTAGTGGTTCCGGTAGCGGATCGGAAAATGGTAAGGGCTCTGGTGCTGGTCAACAGAATAGTCTGGAGAATCAGGTGAAAGAGCATCAGGAAGATGAAAGTTTTATTATTGTGCTGGGAAATGATGATCACCAGGTTGAGTGGCTGACCCATAAGGTTTTAGCTGCTGATGGCGCCCTGATTATCGGACGTATTCCGCTTTACTCAGTTCACGAGGTCATTGAGATTGTGGAAAATTTTCTGCTGGTATTCTTAATGATTGTTTTTACGTGTTCGCTTGTTTTTGCCTATTTTTTTTCTCGGGGTATTTCAAAGCCCATTATTTCATTAAATCAAATTTCCGGAGAAATGGGAAATCTCAATTTTACAAAAAAATATCAGGGAACTAGAAAGGATGAGATCGGTCAGCTAGGAGAAACCTTGAATCATATTTCGGATGAATTGGAAGGGGCTATTTTAAAACTTCAGGAAGAACTGAGTAAAGAACGTGCATTTGAAAAGATGCGGCAGCGTTTTACCGCTCAGGTGTCTCATGAAATCCAAACCCCATTGGCGGTGATAAAAAGCTATGCTGAAGCATTAGAGGATGGCATTCTTGAGAATCGGGATGAAGAATTGGAATACTTTGTGACGATCCAGCGGGAAGCTGATAAAATCAGCGGAATCGCGAGCGATCTTTTAGATCTGGCCCAAATCGAATCGGGTGCCTATCAGCTTAAAAAAGAAAGCGTTTCTGGGGTTGAGGTCATCGCTTCGGTGGTTGAGCGGTTTGTAAATACCTATCCGGGAAACAATATCGTTTTTAATAATCATTGTGATCCAGAAAAAAAAGTGATCATGGACCGCAAGCGGATGGAACAGGTTTTTTATAATCTTTTAAACAATGCCATCAAACATGTCAGTCCAACTGACGGAATAATTCAGGTTGGCTGTGAAAGCCAGGAAAAAGAGTGGATTGTTTCTGTTTATAATGTGGGTAAGTCAATTCCGCAAGATGAGATTAATCAGATCTGGGAATACTTTTATAAGGCCCAATCGGATAAAAAAGGCACTGGTTTAGGTCTGGCAATCGTCAAAGGCATTATAATCTGCCATGGCGGCAAGGTGGCTGTGGATAACCGCGATAATGGTGTGTGGTTTGAAGTGCGACTTCCGCTGTAAAACTTAAAAAATTGAATTTTCAAAGTTCGCAGATATGTTATAATGAGAAAAAACAGTTGAGTTGACAGGAGTAAGAAATGAGTTTATTAAATGAAACAGTGGGAAAAATTAAGCCGCTTAATGAAGAAATGATCAAAACCGCCAAGGATCGAGTGGATTTTCTACTTAAGCCGGTGGGCAGTCTGGGAACACTGGAAGAGATCGCCGTGCAGTTAGCCGGCATTACCGGCGAAATGTATCCGGATGTCAGCAAAAAAGCGATGCTGGTTTTTGCTGCCGACCATGGCGTCTTTGAAGAAGGCGTTGCTGCGGCACCCCAGGAAGTAACCGACCTGATGGCGCAGATGATCGTTGCTGGCAAAAGCGGCGTTGCCGCTTTAAGCAAACAAGCTGGCGCCGATGTTTTTGTCTGTGATGTTGGGATGAAATCGGATTTGGAACCAAAATCAAAAATTTTGGATAAAAAAATCAGAAAATGCACATCAAATATGAAAAAAGGTCCGGCGATGTCCCGGGAAGAAGCCGTAAAGTCCCTGGAAGTAGGAATCGATGTGGCCCAACGCGCCATCGATAACGGGTATAATATTCTCGGCACCGGTGAAGTGGGGATCTCTAATACGACGGCTAGTGCCGCTATTATCGCAGTCCTTAGTGGTGTTGATCCGGGGGAACTAACTGGTGCCGGAGCGAATCTGTCGGAAGATAAGCAGGTTATCAAAGCCCAGGTGATTCGGGATGCCATTGCTCTTAATCAACCCGACAAAACCGATGCCATCGATGTCCTGGCAAAGGTCGGCGGATTTGAGATCGGTGCTATGGCCGGTGCGATGCTGGCCGGAGCCGCCAATCATATTCCGGTTTTAATTGATGGTTTTATTTCCACCGCTGCGGCCGCCATTGCCATCGGGATTGATCCCAAGGTAAAAGGCTATTTAATCTGTTCCCATGCTTCGGCTGAAAAAGGGGCCGCTTTTGCGTCGGAATTTATCGGTGCTAAACCATTTCTGAACATGGGTATGCGTCTGGGAGAAGGCAGTGGTGCTGCGATCGCCTTTAATATTGTCGAATCTGCCTTATACATGAATCGCGAAATGGCAACCTATGGCGATGTTGGTCTGGGTGTTGTTTAAGAATAAAATCCAAGAATTAAATCAATAACACGAAAGCCCATCAGAAGTGAAATCTTTTGATGGGCTTTTTCAGAATTTGTTTAGCAACAGCGCGTTTTGAGATACCAGGGGTCTAGAATTTAGCGCGTTTTAAAAGTTCGATTTGACCAATTATTAAAACGAACCCATAAATGATGGTTAGGGCAACGGGTAATGCCATGGCCGGGAGGCTGAAAAACTCCAGGCCGGTAAATGCGGCGAGGATATCAAAAACAGGCGGGAAAACCCAGGCGATCAAGCGGGGGGGTTTGGGGAAAATAATCGGCCAGGGCGCCCTTTGATATCCCCATGACAGCAACAAAGAACAACAGCAGCACGGCCATTTTTCGGTTTCGGATAATTCGGGGATGAAAAAATGAACCGGTCATGGCCCCTAAAAAGGCCATTAAACAATGAAGGGAAAGTCCGATCGCTACATCTTCAAACTGTAAATTGCGGGTAAATAAGTGATTGTTGTTGATAACATTTAAAACCAGCGGATACAAGATGCCAATGATACTCATAACAACGCCAATAATCAGCAGCATGGTCAGTCGGCTCAGGTAATAAAGAGTGTCGTTATTGATCCTTAGCAAAACTAGCTGTTCGGTAATCGGATTTTCAAGTTCAGCGTAGCTGAAACCGACATAGGCCATGATAAAGAAAAGAACACCGGCCGATTCGGAAAAACTGGAAACAATGGAAAAGGGCATGATCCCGTAAGCGGTAAATAAATAGATCAGGTAGATTAAAAAGGGGAGCAGTAATTTATAGGATTTGAGATAGGTTTTAAAGTGATAAACTAACAAATTCTTCATTGGCTTATCCCTTCCATGGTTCGCAGTTTAAACTTTTGTTTTAACAGCTCCTTTAAAACAACGTCACTCTGATCCCTTGAAACAATCAGTTTTAGACGGTTATGATCCCATTCTGCCTGCTCAATTAAAGTCTGTAGCGCTGGATCAATCGCTGATTTGGCCAGTGCTTCAAAAATCATCAGATCATATTTTATTTCCTTTAAGCCGGATAAATCCATTGGTATTAACTGATGATCTAATAGTTCGTAGGCGGAGTGAGCCAGTTGTTTAACGAGAAAACGCTCATGACAGGACATGATCGTTGCCACACCTTGTTGATGCAGCTTTTGAACCATGCGGATAAATAATTTTTGCGATTGGATATCCTGACCGGATAATGGTTCATCCAGCAGTAAGACGTCGGGGGGTGTAAGCAAAGCCTGGATAACGGCGACCTTCTGGATTGTGCCTTTGGAAAGATGTTTGATCGGAACAGCGCCCATGTCTTCCATCTGAAAGGCCTGAAATAACTCTGTCATGCGGGTGGTGACTTGTTTAGGTGCTAAACCGCCGATCAAACCCGTTGAATTAATAAATTCTTCGGGAGTTAAATCAATTTTGGGAAAATTCTCCGGGATGTAAGCTATTTTAAGTTGTGGCGCAGAGTCACGGGAGCCGGAAGAAATTATTGATAGACCACCGATTAGTTTGAGCAGGGTGCTTTTACCACTGCCATTGGGGCCCATTAAAGCGAGGGCGGATTTTTTTGTGATCGTCAGATTAATATTGTTTAGGATTAATTTTTTTCCGAAATATTTAGAAATTGAGTGAAGTGAGATAAGAATCGTGTCCATAGTAACCTCCTGGTCAATCATCAAGATTTACCTGCTGAAAAATTTAGCCACTCTAATCCTATCATATGTTTTTAGCAATATCCATACGTTTCGGCTAGTTCCTGGGGTTTTAAATAAGACCGTTGAGTCGGCTGGTCTAAAAAAATCTTGACATTATTTTGCGGTTAGTAATATAATAATTCAAATGATTAAAAACTGTGAATGAGGAAAGTAATTTCCGTTGGCGTCTTCAGAGAGTTGGTAAGGCTGGAAGCCAATGGCAATGACGGGAGTGAAGTTCCCTCAGGAGTTGATTGGCTGAATGGGTGTGAATAATCTATTTGCAGACTTATTAGGCAGATCCGGTGTTGCTCGCCGTTAGCAAGAGTAAGAACGGGATGGTTAGAAGTCCTGTTCTACAAAGGTGGATTAGTAACTAATCAAATTAGGTGGTACCGCGAGTCAGACTCGTCCTTTTCAATAAGGACGGGTCTTTTTATTTGCATGGCAATAGAATTAGAAAGAAAATTAAAAAGAAAATTTTGGAGGAAAAGATGTACTGGAATAAGAGCTACGAATGCATGCCAAGAGAAAATTTACAGGAACTGCAATTGGAACGATTAAAGAAAATGGTCAATCGGATCTATCATGATGTTCCCTTTTACCGTAACAAATTTCAGGAAAACGGGTTAATGCCAGAAGATATAAAATCACTGGATGATCTTCAAAAACTTCCCTTTACAACCAAGGTTGATTTACGGGATAATTACCCCTATGGCCTTTTTACCGTACCACTGGAACAGATTGTTCGCATCCATGCCTCGTCCGGCACCACCGGTAAACCGACGGTAGTGGGATATACCAGAAATGATATATCGATGTGGTCGGAACTGATGGCTCGCTGCCTGGTCGCAGCCGGTGCCGGTCCTCATTCAGTGATTCAGAATGCCTATGGTTATGGGTTATTTACCGGTGGTTTGGGGGTGCATTATGGAGCGGAACGACTGGGTGCATCAATTATTCCGATCTCTGGCGGAAATACGGCAAAACAGATTATGATTATGCAAGATTTTGGCTCAACCATATTGACATGCACCCCATCTTATGCTATTTATTTAGCAGAGGTGTTGGCGGAGTCGGGAATTGATCCGGCCAGCCTGAAGATTCGGGCTGGTATTTTTGGAGCCGAACCCTGGTCAGAAAACATCCGCAAAGAAATTGAGAAAAAACTAAAAATTAGAGCCTTTGATATTTATGGTTTATCGGAAATTATGGGGCCGGGGGTTGCCATTGAATGCGAAGCTCAGGATGGTCTTCATGTCTGGGAAGATCACTTTATTCCGGAAATTATTGATCCTGTAACATTAGCGGTGCTGCCTTATGGTGAACAGGGCGAACTGGTGATCACCACCATTACCAAAGAGGGGATTCCGATTCTGCGTTACCGCACCCGGGATATTACCACCATCAAACCGGAGCCCTGTGCCTGTGGACGAACCCACTTGCGCATCAGTCGACTCCAGGGACGCTCCGATGATATGCTAATTATCCGTGGCGTCAATGTCTTTCCGACCCAGATTGAAAGCGTGTTATTAGAAATTGGTGAAGTGGAACCCCATTATCAATTGGTCGTCAGACGAGACGGCTCCTTGGATACCTTAGAAATTAAAGTAGAGCTCAGTGAAGCCTTGTTCTCGGATCGAATCAGCAATCTGGAGAATCTGGAAAAACGGATCAGAGAACGGATTTTGTCAACCATTGGCATTAGCGCCAAGGTAGCGCTGGTAGAACCCAAGAGCCTTCCCCGAAGCGAAGGAAAAAGCCAACGGGTTGTCGATTTAAGAAAGATTTAGGAGAAGAAAAAATGATACGACAAGTTTCCATTTTCATCGAGAACCATGAAGGCCGACTCAATCATATCCTCAAAATTCTGGCCGATAATAAGATCAATATTCGGTCACTAAATATTGCTGATGCTACCGACTTTGGGATTGTGCGACTGATTTTGCAAGAAACCGAAAAAGGAATTGAGGTGCTTAAAAAAAATGATATTATCACCACGGTTACACCGGTTTTAGCGGCTGAGATTTCTGATGATCCCGGCGGATTAAGTACCCTGGTGGATGCTCTGACTCAGGCAAAAATAAATATTATCTATGCCTACTCCTTCCTGCCGAAAAAAACCGACAATGCTATTATTATCATTCGGGTTGAAGATGAGGTCAAACAAAAAGCGATAAAAACCCTGGAGAAGGTGAAAGAGGTGAATCTTTTGGATCGGGAAACCTTATTACTGAAATAATTGATCGATTTAGGGTAAATTAGAAACTTTTGGCTATTTTACTATTGACATTCCGCAAAACTTTTCGTAAGATCAAAGGTATGAATTAAATGTAACTAATAAAATGATTTATACAGGAAAGGCAAACCATGGCAACGTCAAGAAAAGGAATCCAAACAAAGAGCAATATCATCACAACAGCAAAGGTTTTATTCTACGAGAACGGTTATAATAAAACCGGTATCCAGGACATTGCGGATCACGCTGATGTCAAGCTGGGAACCATTACTTATTATTATAAAAAGAAAGACGATATGATTACCGATATCTACAATGTTTTCTTTTTGGCATTGTACGATTATGTCTCATCGGTATCTGAGAATCTTAATCTTTATACCAAGTATTGTTATTCCCTGGTGCTGTATTATGAAGCGATCTTAAACGATGAACATAATAAAACCCTTTATTATGAGGTGCTGGTTAAAAATGTGAATCCCCACGGACGAACCAATATTACCAATACCCTCAATCGGTCCTGTCTGGATTTTCTCAACAAGAACTATATTGAGGCCGATCTGGAAGTGATTGCCCGTTCAGAATACGGGGCTCGAAAAGAGCTTTTTATCGATTTTTATGAAAAGAACATCAAGTTTACCAGCCGGGCAATGATTTATTTCTTTATCCGAAATTTATTCAGACTGATGAATCTGGATGGCGAAATGATCGAAAATACGATTCAGCAGGGCTTTGAATTCTCAAATAAAAACAAACCAGAAGATATTAAATTTTTAATCTAGGACGATTTTAAGGGCAGCAATCCAATGGATGCTGTCTTTTTTTGTGATTGGGAGTCGGAGAACAAAGGGTTTGATTGTAAGAATTTCTTAAGGAAATTCGGCGTTGTTTTGACAGAAGTTTGTGTTAAAGTTAAACCAGAATGAAACAGAAAGGCGGAAGCTAAGATAATGAGTATTTTAATATGTGATGATGAAAAAGAAATCGTTGAAGCCCTGGAACTTTATTTAAAAAATGAAGGGTATACGATTTTAAAAGCTTATACAGGAAAAGAAGCCATCGCTCTGGTAGAAAAAGAGGAGGTCCAATTGATCATTATGGATGTGATGATGCCAGAAATGGATGGCCTTCGGGCCACGATGAAAATAAGAGAGACAAAAAATATCCCAATCATCTTTCTATCAGCAAAAACCGAAGATAATGACAAAATTATGGGTTTAACCATGGGTGGTGATGATTATATTAGCAAACCCTTTAATCCCATGGAGGTCATCGCCCGGGTTAAGTCGCAACTAAGACGCTACAACACCCTGGGCGGATGTCCGGAAAAAGTGGGTACCTATTGTACGGGTGGCCTGGTTCTGGAAGATGACTATAAGCGTTTGACGGTGGATGGCGAAGAGGTGAAATTGACGCCGGTAGAGTACAAGATCATGCTTTTTTTGATGTCAGAGAAAGGAAAGGTTTTTTCCATTGACCAAATTTATGAGAACGTCTGGGAAGAACCGGCTTATAATTCGGACAACACCGTGGCCGTCCATATTCGGCGGATTCGCGAAAAGATTGAAATTAACCCAAAAGAACCGAAATATTTAAAGGTGGTGTGGGGCATTGGCTACAAAATTGAAAACTATCGGGACTAATCAGAAATTTAAAATTACCTGTTCAATTTTGGCGGTGGTCTTTATAACCCTCAGTTTTGCGGCTTTATTTGAAGCCTACTGGTTTAATTGGGATTATACGGCGAATACGAACAATTATCTGGAGAGTGACGAGCTGGGGAATAAGGTGCTGACCGCCTATGATCGGATCGATCGGGTTTATAATTTCTACCAAAGTGAAGAAAATATTCGTGCCGGAAACGCGATTGACACGACCGCGTTAGAGGATTATAAATGGGCTTTATTAGCAGAACAGGATATTTACTATCCGGAAAATATGGGTGTCTCAACCGAACAGCAGATGCTGGATGATCCGGTTTTCTGGGAACCCTACGCGGACAAGCTGGAGGCGAAAAAAAAGCAGCTGATTAATGAGAGTCTCTATCGGTATGAACGATTAAAAAAAGAACTGGAACAAACCCTGGGATTATCCTATGTTATTGAGCGGCAGGGTGTTAAAAACAGTCAACCCAAAGACGTCGCCCAGGATGACCTGCTTAATCGACGGGTAAATTTCACCTATAATAAGGGGGCGGTTTCGTCCAGCCTGCCTAATCTGGATCAGTATGAAAGCTTAGACTATGCCGCTCAACCAGATTTTATTGTAACCATCGGATTTGATGATGCCTATATCGCTCAACGAGAAGTCGGGTATCAGGCCGAACGGTTACAATTTATCTGGCTGATAAGCATTTTTGTATTGTTTTTTATTCTGGCGGCCATTTGTGCGCTGCTAGCTTGTATTTCAGCCGGGCAAAAAAAAGAAGTGGTCGGGATTCACCTTTTACCAATCGACGCATTCTGGATTGATGCTCATTTTTTATTGTTGCTGGGTGTGGAAACCCTGGTCATTGCAGCGATTGTATTTTTCTATGATCAAAATTTCCCCAGGGCGGTTATGATCATGCTCTTTGCCGTAGGTGCCGCTTTAGGACTAAACTTTTTATTGTCGCTGGTGCGAATTTTAAAAGATGGCAGTTTTTGGCAACGGTTATTATTACTCAAACTGACTAAACAAATATGGAAATTTATAAAAAACCAATTCAAGAAAATAACCCTCTATTACAATGATGTTATGAAAGGATCCCCGACTGTGAAACGATTTATGTTTTGGGCTATTCTGCTGGTGGTTCTGGCTCTGTCCGTACAGGTGCCAATTCTTGGCATTTGCTCGTTTATCTGCATTATTTACCTGCTTTATCTGGGTGGTAAAAAAGCGAAGAAGTATGACGGCATTCTGGATGGACTGGAACGAATCAAAAATGGCGAGGTTGACTACAAACTGACTGGCTTTGAGGGTGCGTTAGGAGAATTGGCCGAAGGGATTAATGCCATTGGCGATGGCATTTCCCTGGCCGTATCCGAAGAGGTAAAGAGCCAACGGTTAAAAACCGAGTTGCTGACCAATGTATCCCACGATATTAGAACCCCGCTGACATCGATTATCACATCCATTGATCTGTTAAAAAATGGAAAGCTGGATTCAGAGGAAAATCAGAAATATTTAGATATCCTGGAAAATAAGGCTCACCGCCTGAAAGTGCTGACCGATGATTTATTTGAAGCGGCGAAAGCTTCATCGGGGAATGTCGAAGTTGAGTTTCAGGCCGTCGATATGGAAATGCTGATGACCCAGGGGTTGGGTGAGATGGAAGAAGAACTGTCAAAGTCACAGCTTGAGTTTATTACCCAATATCCCAAGGATCTTTTTGTTGTCACGGCAGATGGTCGTCTGATCTGGCGGGTCATCGAAAACCTGCTTTTTAATATTTTGAAATATGCTCAAAAAGAATCTCGGGTATACATTGAGTTTTCAAAATGTGACGAAAATAAAACGGGCACGGTTGTTTTTAAAAATGTCTCAGCCCAACCCTTAAATATTTCACCAGAAGAACTGATGGAACGATTTAAGCGCGGTGATGAAACCAGAAACAGTGAAGGCAGTGGTTTAGGGCTGGCCATTGCCAAGGACTTAATGACAATCCAGCAGGGTGAACTGAAACTGGAAATTGATGGCGATCTTTTTAAAGCTGCGATCATTTTACCGCTGGCCGAATAAATAAGTGAATATGGAAACATTTAGGAGATAGAAGAAAAAATTCTATCTCCTTTTGATTTGCAAAGAAAAAGTGGGTAATAAATCAGTAAACAATTAAATCAAGTAAAAAAGAGGTGCAATTGCGCGTTTTTGATTATAAATGACTAAATGTGAAATAAAATGGTTGACGATGACTGGGAATGGTGGTATTATACTGAAAAGAGGTGAGGAAATGATTGTTGAAGAACGGTTGGCAAAAATACTTCAAATGGTTGAAGAAAAAAGAGTGGTGACGGTATTGGAATTGTCTGAATCCCTTGATATTTCTGAATCAACCATTCGTAGGGATCTCACAACGCTGGACAAAAATAAAAAACTGCGAAAGGTTCATGGTGGGGCGGCAGCCATTAACGGACGTTTTGCGGCCACTGAGTTCGACGTTGTGCTCAGAGAGGATCATCATCGGACCGAGAAGCAGGTGATTGGACAATTCAGTGCGGGATTGATTGAGAAAGATGATTTTGTCTACATTGATGCCGGAACGACAACCGAGGCCATGGTTGATTCCATCAATGAAACGAGTGCTGTTTATGTGACTAATGGTATGGTTATTGCATCAAAACTGAGTAAAAGGGGCTGTCGGACAATTATTATCGGCGGTGAAATCAAACCCATCACTGATGCAGTAGTGGGAAGTGAGGCATTAAGTTGTCTGCGCAAGTATAATTTTTCAAAAGGCTTTTTTGGTACCAATGGGATTGATGTGAAAGCGGGCTTTAGTACTCCGGACCCGACTGAAGCACAGGTTAAGCGGGAAGCTTTCAGTCGTTGTAAGACGGCCTACGTTCTGGCGGATCCCACTAAATTCAATTTGACTGCACCGGTGAGTTTTGGGGCCTTGGATCAAGGCGAGATCATTACTACAAAGCTGGAAAATGGTCATTATAAAAAGTATACCAAAATTTGGGAGGTGGATGAGACATGATTTTTACCGTAACCTTTAATCCGTCTTTGGATTATGTGGTCGGGCTTTCATCTTTTCGAGAAGGTGAAGTTAATCGCAGTGAATGGGAGCATATTTACCCGGGGGGCAAAGGGATCAACGTATCCATGGTTCTTAAAAATCTGGATATCCGAAATATTGCCCTGGGTTTTGTGGGCGGCTTTACGGGAAAGGAAATCGAACGGCGTATCAAAGACTTTGGTTGTTACACCGATTTTGTTAAATTAAAATCGGGCAATTCGCGAATTAACGTTAAAATAAAAGCTGGTAAAGAAAGTGAAATCAATGGACAAGGGCCTGGTATTGGCAAAAAAGAACTGAGTCAGCTATTTAAAAAGCTCGAATTTATTGAAACCGGAGATATGCTGGTTTTAGCTGGAAGTATTCCGGCGGCATTACCTGAGGATACCTATGAAAATATTATGAGGTTGCTGGAAAATCGCGGCGTAAAAATTGTCGTGGATGCTACCGGCGAGCTATTGTTAAGGGTTGTTAAGTATCAGCCTTTTCTGATAAAGCCGAATAACCATGAGTTGGGGGACATGTTCGGTGTCACCTTGACGAGTCGGGATGACATCATTACTTATGGCAAACGATTGCAGGAAATGGGCGCCAAAAATGTGTTGGTAT
The DNA here is from genome assembly GCF_003260995.1 of Acetobacterium sp. KB-1. NCBI lineage: Bacteria > Bacillati > Bacillota > Clostridia > Eubacteriales > Eubacteriaceae > Acetobacterium > Acetobacterium sp. KB-1. The sequence goes on along the minus strand of NZ_CP030040.1, from coordinate 2,280,330 downwards.
CGATGGCTGGAGAAGGCGCGCTTCTCGTTGCTGAAGATGAAAGTATTCATGAAATGAAACCACCGGAAGGCGTGGTTAAAAATTCAGTTGGAGCAGGAGATTCGATGGTCGCGGGATTTATTGCTGGCTATCTTAAAAATCAGGATCTACGTGAGGCTTTTGTGATGGGGGTTGCAACGGGAAGTGCATCTGCCTTTTCAGAAACATTGGCAACCAGAGAAGAGGTTCTGAAGTTGTTGAACAAGATCGAAGAAAACAAATGATAAGGAGGAATAAAAAATGCGGATTATTGATTTATTAAATGAAAAGGGCATTGATCTCGCTGGAAAACCAGCATCCAAGGAAGAAACGATTGAACAATTAGTGGGGTTGATGGCTAAAAGCGGAAAGATTGCAGATAAAGCGGTTTTTAAAAAAGCGGTAATGGTCCGGGAAGCAGAAGGAACGACTGGAATTGGAGAAGGGGTTGCCATTCCTCATGGGAAATCCGCGGTGGTCAAAGACGCTGGGCTGGCAGCTATGGTTATTAAAGAAGGAACTGACTTTGAGGCTTTAGACGGAGAGCCGGCCTATCTTTTCTTTTTGATTGCGGCGCCGGAAGCAGCAAATAATCTCCATCTGGAAGTGTTAAGTCGGTTGTCCACTATTTTGATGGATGAAGAATTTCGTAAGAAGCTCATCGCCTCAAGTGATAAGCAAACGTTTTTAAAGCTCATTGATCAAAAGGAACAGGAAAAATTCGGGGTTGAGAAGACGCCAGAAACGCAGGAAACAGACAGAAAGTATCAACTTCTGGCAGTCACCGCTTGTCCGACGGGGATCGCCCATACGTACATGGCAGCAGAAAGTCTGGAAAGCAAGGCCAAACAAATGGGGGTTACCATTAAGGTGGAAACCAATGGTTCTGGCGGGGTCAAAAATTTATTGACAGCTGAAGAAATTAAAGCAGCCGACTGCATTATTATTGCCGCTGACACTAATGTGGAAATGGGCCGTTTTAATGGGAAACAAGTTATTCAAACAAATGTAGCCCAGGGAATTCACAAACCCAAAGAACTAATAGAAGAAGCTCTGGCGGGAAAGGCAGCAGTGTATTCTGGGGGTGCCCAGACAAGCGAAGAACCCGCTGGTTCTGGGAAAAATGAAAGTGTTGGTCGTAAGGTTTATAAAGACTTAATGAACGGCATCTCTCACATGTTGCCCTTTGTTATCGGTGGTGGGATTCTGATCGCTCTGGCATTTTTGTTTGACGACTACAGCATTGACCCGGCAAATTTTGGAAGTAATACCCCCATTGCGGCCTTTTTGAAACAGGTGGGCGATACGGCCTTTGCATTTATGTTACCGGTCTTGGCGGGTTATATTGCCATGAGCATTGGGGATCGACCGGCTTTAGCCGTTGGTTTTGTTGGTGGTATGCTGGCTAACACCGGCGGCGCAGGTTTTCTTGGGGCATTGTTTGCTGGTTTTGCCGCGGGCTATCTGGTAGTGGGTCTGAAAAAAGTCTTTGCAAAATTGCCGGCCAGCCTGGAGGGTATTAAACCGATATTGATTTACCCCTTCTTTGGTATCTTGCTGATTGGCGCCTTAATGGTCATTGTCATTAATCCCCCGGTTGCAGCACTCAATGCGGCTTTAAGTGCCGGTTTGAACAGCATGGGGACATCCAGTAAGGTCATTCTTGGTATTGTTCTGGGTGGTATGATGGCAGTGGATATGGGCGGGCCGGTCAATAAGGCAGCCTATACATTTGGTCTGGCGTCACTGGCCACTGGTCAGTTTGATATTATGGCGGCGGTGATGGGGTGATGGGGTGATGGTCGGCGGGATGGTGCCGCCTCTGGGTATTGCCCTGGCAACCACCATCTTTAAAAGTCGCTTCACTAAAAAAGAACGGGAAGCCGGGATTGCCAATTATGTAATGGGGCTTTCTTTTATTACTGAGGGAGCAATTCCCTTTGCCTCAGAAGACCCGCTACGGGTTATTCCTTCCTGTATTGTTGGTTCAGCCCTGGCTGGTGGATTATCGATGTTTTTTGGTTGTACATTACTGGCTCCGCACGGTGGCATTTTCGTATTCCCGCTGGTAGGCAATCCATTTGGTTACGTGATCGCCCTGGCGGCCGGTTCAGTCGCCAGCATGTTGATGCTCGGAATTTTGAAAAAACCAAAAAGCAGTGAGGTTGATGAATTAGAGATTATATAAAAATCGTCACCCTAAAAACCCACCTGAATCAGGTGGGTTTTTAGATGTCATTTTTATGTAATGATTGTAAAGAAATAATCACAAAGTAAATTATAAACGAACAATGGTCTGGTTTCATTGTATACAGAGCTATAAATCGGTATAATTGAACAGAACGTCAGGGTATTGTGATAATTTGTATAAAAAGGAAGTAATCAATGAAAAAGACCAACAGTATCAGGCTGTTTTTATGCTTAGTCTTGACGATCGTTTTGAATGCGACCTGCTTTTATATAAGCGTCCTGGCAGAAAATCAAACTGAACAGGGATCGCTACGTCCGGTTATTCTCTTCTCATCTGATATCGTCTACAATGGAGGACCGCAGGTTTTGGCCACAGTAAATCCCGTTGCCGAGGGACCAGATCTTGATTCGGAACTGATCGAGATCACTTATAAAGGGATTCAGGCAAATGGAGAAATCTATCCCTTGTCAACCAATCCGCCTTCGGAGGTGGGAACCTATCAGGTGTTTGCAGTCTATCGGGGTGACGAAGCCTATGCGAAGATTGAAGATAAAAAAGAAATTAAAATAACGCCGATTGAACTCAAAACATCAGAATTCATTACAGAAAAGCCAATTACTAAAATTTATGATGGTAACATCATAGTTCCTGAGATTGCCTTAAAGGGATTGGGAAACCGGGGTGTTATCGCTGCGGATATCGATAAGGTTGCATTTGACTATGCATCGGCCAGTTTTTTATTTAAGGATGTGAAACCGACAAATTCAAATTTAGTCGTTCTGAAAGAGGTCACGATTTCAGGCGACAAGGGAAATAACTATCTCATTGTCGACGAAATAACAGAGACCAAACCATTGGTGAGCATCAACGTATCATTAGTGGCCAGTATTTTGCCCAAGCCGGTAGAGGTTCTCCTTGCCGGTCAGAATAAGGTTTATGATGGAACCCCAAACCTCAATGAGTATCAACTATCTGTCAATAAAACAGATCTGATTAAGGGCGAAGAATTAGGTGTTTTTGGAGCGGCAGATTTTTATCCTTATTATGGAGAAATTAATACTCGGCAAAAAGATGTGGGAAAATATTATGTATGGGCGTCAGGTGGCTTCTATTTGTATGGCATCGATGGGACCAAGACAGAAAATTATATAATCAACAACCAAACCATCATTTCCAAGGAAAAATATAGCATTACCCCGGCCGCAATAACGGTTATCCCTGGCTATGTTTCGAAAATTCAGGGCGAAGCAGACCCGGCATTAACTTACACTGTCTGGCAGGAGGATTCAGGAGATGGTTTTAATAAAGGATTATATGCTGATGACGTGATGTTCGGATCTTTAGAACGTGAAGCAGGAGAAGCGGTAGGGACCTATGATGTTTTTTTAGGGAGTTTGGATAATCCGAATTATCACCTTAAATTAGCTGATGGAGCGAATAAATTTGAAATTATAAAAAAAGAAGATAAGGTGGCTGTGTATGGCGGAAATGAGTACAGCGATGGCGGCAGCGGAGCCGCTGAGAAGGAAGAGGCGTTGCCGATCCCTTACATGGGCATTGCTTTGTTGCTGTTGTTATTGATTGCGGGAGCCATCTTCTTTGGGAAAAATCGTTTGACCAAAATGGACTAGTTTGAAATAAAAGATCTGTCAATAAAGATAGATCTTTTTTAGTATCATAAAGGGGAGGGAGACGATGTAGAGACAAGTTAAGAAAAACGTTTACAACGGTTTGGATTAATAGATCATAGGATGCTAGTGGTTATAGCAAAAATGGATCAGATGGAAAGGGAAAGAAAATGAATAATGAAAAATTAACTGGACGGATGTGGCAAACAGGATTGATTGCAGCATTGATTTTAATGCTGCTACCGATGGGAATTTGGGCAGAAGCAGATAATCAACTGGCAACGACGGTATCGATCGCCAGTTCACCAGCCTCGGTGACATTCAACACATCAGCAGACGAACTGGATAAGGCGGTCTATAATGCCATGAACATCGTAGTGGTGGATAGCGACGATAATAAAATTGATTTCACTAAGGACGATATTGTTCTCGACTACAATCGACAGGTTGGCACGCAAAAGATAAACGTTACCTATATCGGCGACGAAAAATATGAGACCAGTATGGCAACTGGAAACATTATTATCAATGAGGTTCCTAAGAAAGATACCCGACTGGTATTGAAAGTCAATCCGCCAGCGGTAGGTTATTCCGCTGATGCTGCGACATTAGATAAAGCGGTATATGACGATCTGGTGATTCAAGTGGTCGATGGTGATTCCAACAAGATTGAATTTTCACCGAGTGATATTACCCTGACCTTTAATCATGCGGTGGGAACGCAAAATGTTGTTGTCGCTTATAAGGGGAATTCCCAATACAATCCGAGTCAGGTTAATGCTTCAGTTCAGATTATCGGAAAGCAGGATACCAGAGTATCCATTGCTGCGAAGCCGCCAGCAGTAGCCTATACCAGTGATTCAGCAAAACTTGATTTGGCTGTTTATCAGGCATTGAGTATTGTGGTTGTTGATGCGGGAAGTAACAAAATAAATTTTACCGCAGCTGATATTGAGATGAGTTATAACCGAGCCCCCGGGAAACAGGATGTTACCGTAAAATACAAAGGAAATGATCAGTATTCGCCAAGTATGGCGACTGTCGATATAGAAATCACTGGCCAGGTCGATCCTCCGGCACCAGCTAAAGAAAATACAACCATCAATCTGGCAAAACCGCCGATTACAGTGGACTATACCAGTGACGCTGGCAAATTGGATGCTGCGGTTTATCAAGTGCTTGGAATTCAGGTGGTTGACAGCAAAAATAATGCCGTTAATTTTACAACAACGGATATTGAGCTGAGTTACAATCGCGTTGCGGGCGATCAACCGGTGACGGTAAAATATAAAGGAACCGACAAATATAACACAAGCAAGGCAACGGAAACGGTTATTATTGCAGAAAAAAAAGATAGCGCATTGGTTATTGCGGCAAATCCACCAAGTGTTGAATATGATCGTGATACAAAAAAAATGAACGACGCAGTGTATCAAGACCTTGCCATTGCAGTTGTGGATGAAAATAATAATGAAGTTAAATTTAACCGAGATGACATTGAGTTAAGTTATAAAAACGAAGTAGGTGAACAGGAAGTTATTGTCAAATATAAAGGTAACAATTATTTTAAAAGTGCTGTTGCAACAGTACGGGTAAATATAGTAGAATCAAATCCGGCTGATTCATGGATGGTTGCTGGAATTATTGGTGCCATTGTTGTTGTACTCGGCATTATTGGGGTTGTCATTTATCGAAAAAAACATAATGCTTCTTAATTAATCAGATTGGCAACAAAGAGAATAAGGATCTGTCTCAGACGGATCCTTATTAAAATATGTCAGATATAAAGCTGCTTTGTGTTTGTTGGGATAACCGTTAGGGGTCATCGCTAACAAGGTCGTAATTTACGGCATGTTAACTTAAAAATGATTGACAACAATGAGACAAAAAGATATAGTTATGGGTATAAATAGATAAAAGAACAATATGTTTCTTTTGTTAGGTGAGGCTCCTATACAGATATGGCTGCTGCCCGGAAACATCGAAAGATGCCAATGGGTCAACAGGTACTATCGACTTAAGGTTTTACTTAATGCAGTTGGGCGATGCCCTATGCTGTATAGTGCCAAAACTCAACGAATAGAGGAATCATTATTTTTGCTATGCAAAAATCTCCTCTGTTAAAGTGGAGATTTTTTTATTTATTTAGACGCCAAAGAGCCAGAAGCAAAGTAGCAAATGGTCTTTCTTTGGTGTGAATTAAAAAAAAAGGAGTGAGATAAGATGGACGCAGACCCTGGAGAGAAGCGTATTGAACAAAATGACCAAAAACTGAGCGCCCGGAATATCTTAGGGATCATGGGCTGCTCTTAATAAAGGAGGAAAGCAATGATCAAAATCTATAAAACCATTGAAGGCAAGATTCAAGAAGTTGAGTCCATTGAAAAGAACAGTTGGATCAACATGGTTAATCCAACTGAGGAAGAATTACATTTTATTACCAGAGAACTAGAAGTAGAATCTGATTTTCTCAGAGCGGCACTGGATGAAGAAGAAATTTCCCGAGTAGAGCTAGAGGATAATAATCAGGCCCTTATTACCATTGATGTTCCGGTTATTGAAAAGGATACGAAGATGGTTCTTTATACGACGATTCCAGTTGGAATTATCCAAACCGAAGAGAATATTATTACGGTATGTTTGAGAGAAAACACCCTTATTGATGATTTTGCAAAAGGTCGGGTTAAAAATGTCCACACAAATCTAAGAACCCGTTTTATCTTTCAGATTCTTTATCGGGTTGCCAGCAGATTTTTAATCTATCTGAGACATATCAATCGCATGAGTACCGACATTGAGCGACAACTTCATATTTCCCTGAAAAACAAAGAACTCATTCAGTTGCTTGATTTAGAAAAAAGTTTGGTATTCTTTTCAACATCCCTAAAAGCGAACCAGGGTGTGTTAGAAAAACTGCAACGAGGGCGTATTATTAAGCTCTATGAAGAAGATAAGGAATTGTTGGAAGACGTGCTCATTGAAGTGCAGCAGGCCATTGAGATGTCAAATATTTATGCCAATATTCTTAGCGGAACGATGGACGCATTTGCATCAATTATTTCAAATAACTTAAATATTGTGATGAAGATACTAACGTCATTGACCATTCTTATGGCCATACCGACAATGATTGCCAGTTTTTATGGGATGAACGTAGAAGGTTTGCCAGTTCCCAATTTTTGGACGATCATTCTGATTTCTGTTGCGTGTACTGGGGTTGCTGCCTTTGTTTTATTTAAGAAAAAGATGTTTAGTTAGAGTTGGCTAAAAATTATCATTGACAAAGAAATTCAACCGGGTATATAATAAATTTATAAATAAATAGTCTGTTTCAGGGCGAGGTGTAAGTCCTCACCGGTGGTGATGTGCGAAAGCAATAAGTCCACGAGCCGAAAGGCCGATCTGGTTGGAATCCAGAACCGACGGTATAGTCCGGATGAAAGAAATGGCGTACAAATTTTGCACGCAAAGCCCTTGAAAAGAAATTTTCAAGGGCTTTTAATTTACTGAACAGACAATTGAAGGAGGATTTTTTATGAAAATCAAGACAAAACAACTGACTCAGATGGCGGTATTGGCGGCAATGTCGATACTATTGGTTTCTTTAATCCGTTTTCCAATATTCCCGGCGGCCCCATTCCTGGAGTACGATCCAGCAGACATTCCCCTTCTTATTGGAACATTTATGTTTGGCCCATTAGGGGGATTGATATTAACTGCCGTGGTTAGTGTATTGCAAGGTGTAACAGTAAGTTCGTCTAGCGGTATTATTGGAATTTTAATGCATCTCTTTGCAACCGGCTCCTTTGTGATTGTTGCCGGGAATGTTTACAAAAGAAACAAAACCAGAAAAGGTGCGATAACAGGGCTTGCCCTTGGGACAGTAACAATGACAGCAACCATGGCATTATGGAATATTGCTATTACCCCTTTCTTTTTGGGAATACCGATAGAAGCTGTTCTTCCAATGATCATTCCGATTATTATTCCTTT